>CADCMM010000023.1 GCA_902802515.1 uncultured Lachnospiraceae bacterium | reverse complement strand
TATCTTCCTCTAGTATCGCCTCATCCGCATAGGTGATGCCATGGTACATAAATCCGAATGCCAGCTCACCAGGCATATTGTCATAATATCCCTCATCCTTGCCAAACTCACACGGTTCCACATACCCCTGACATTCTCTGGTTCCAAGGAAAATATCCCGCCGGCCCCCCCGCTGGATCATACGCTTTGCAATATTATGATGTTTGTTTTCATTTCTGTCTTCCCTGAGTTCCGGACGATTTTCATTCCACTCAAAATGCGCCCGCACCTGATAACAAACATCTTTTAAATAGGTATAATAAGAAAGATCATTTCCCCCATTGTAAGAAATTGGCCTTATTGCTTTCGTCTCTGTCTGAATTGGGTTCATGATCCGCACTTCATCAATGATCCACGTAATGGTAGGTTTCCAATAAATACTGTGCATGATCCCCTTCAGCGCCTCATAGGTAGGAATCTGATATGTGCATTTCTCTCCGCCTACTCTGGTAACCGGATCCGAAAACAGTGCATACGCACCGCTCACCTGAAATTCAACGGAATTTCTGATTTTCGCTTCCACTCCCTGCACCTCCAATATATTATTTTAATTTTTTAGCAAAACAGCATTGGCATCTTCTCCGCATACTCTGTTACTCCGGTGTCATCACTGTAATATCCATCTGCGAGTACCAAAATACTGTCTTCTTCCACTTTATATACTGCATTTCCAAGTTTGCGAAGCTGTGTATCGGAAAGAGAAACCGAATACCGCTGCAGCAGCCTCAAAATACGTTTTTTATCCTTGATCTCCTCCGCTCCCCGCAATGCATTTAACAAATTTGGAGCCTGTCCAAACGGGACAATCACATCTGCCCCGGCATGCTCCTCAATCACCTCAAATGCTTCGCCTGCACTGCGGAAAGCCTGCTTTAAATAAATCCCTCTTATACCCTTGGCAAAACTCTGATTTCCGGAAAGCAGATCAACAAGATTGGTAGAGACCCCCTCCACTTTAACTGGATAATTCATCTCATTTTGCCTGTCGTAGAAATAAAATTTGTAATAGCAGTCAATAGCTTTTTCTGAGTCAAGGCGGAAATCCAACTCATCTGGTTTCTGATGAATCCTTATCAGAAGACGGCGCATGGCATCCTGCGCCTTTCGTATATCTGTAATTCTGGAAACATCTTCCAGTTCCGGCGACAGTCTTACAAGATATACATACCCCATCTCTGCTTCTCCGTTTCGGTTACACCGCCCGGCAGCCTGTATCAAGTTGTCCAGTCCGGCCAGAGACCGTATCACGCAGCGAAAAGAGCAATCGACTCCGGCCTCGATCAACTGAGTGCTGACACATATCACTTTTTCTCCACGAATCAGCAGATTTTGAATCTGTTCAAGCACGATGCGCCTGTGTTCCGCGCACATGTTTGTACTCAAGTGAAAAAGATGTCCCTCCGTTTTTTCACTCAATGAATGATACACCTTTTCCGCACACGCTTTTGTATTAACAATCACCAGCACCTGTCCATAATTGGTTTCTCTTTCTAAAATAAATTCTGAGATTTGTTCTTCCGATGCCCCGCCTGCAAATCGTTCCGTATCATCCTCAAATTCTACACGGCGAAACACTGGTTCATATTCTTTCAAATCCGCGACCATCTGTTTTGGAGGAAGCAGGCGGTTTTCCCTGATCTTATCCAATAATGGCTGCGTTGCCGTACAAAGAACAACCGTTGAACCGCAAATTTGTGTCAGAAAATTAGCTGTCATATTAAAAAGCTGTATCAGTTTCACCGGAAAGGCCTGCACCTCGTCCATAATAATGACACTGTTGCCCAAGCTATGAAATCTCCGGATATTGCGCCCCTTTTCTTTGAATAACGTATTGAAAAATTGTACCGCTGTCGTGACGATCACTGGAACCTCGTCCCAGTTTTCTGTTAAACGTTCGTACTGCTCCATTTGGTCTTCTGTTTCACACACCACATCACTATGATGTTCCAGAACAATATCCGCTCCAAGTATCGTGCGGATCACTTCTGCATTCTGTTCCAGAATGCTGCG
The DNA here is from genome assembly GCA_902802515.1 of uncultured Lachnospiraceae bacterium. GTDB lineage: Bacteria > Bacillota > Clostridia > Lachnospirales > Lachnospiraceae > Merdiplasma. The sequence continues at coordinate 22,397 of CADCMM010000023.1, read as the reverse complement.
GAAAGGAGCAATATAGAAAATATGACGTTTTCCTTTATTTTTGGCGCAATGCAGTGCAAAGCGAAGGCTGCTCAAAGTTTTCCCTGCTCCTGTCGGAACAGCCAAACGATATATTTTTCCCTCGCTCATCGCCGCGGCGGTACACTGATTTGATATGTTCATTCTGCACTGATCCATACGGCTTGCTCTTTGAAAACTCTCTATTTTTTGTTCTAGTTTCACAATACTCTCTTGCCATATTTTTCGCAATTCCTGCCCACTTGGCCCTGTAAATGTCCTCTGATCATTCATAAAGTCAGCGGTATCCCGAAAGTCGCCATCCATCAAGCATGAAAAAAGCATGCGTTCACACATTCCGAGATAGAACTGTTTATTTCCATACTGATTCTTTTTTTCTCCTAATCCCGCCAATGAAAATATCCTCTTTGTCAATTTTTCGATATCTTCCGATGCCTCTTTCCAGGTCTCTTCCAATGGAAGTTCCTGCGCGAATTCTTCTATTTGAGATTTCGCCGCATCTATCTGCGTTTTCTCATATTTCTTTCTGCGCCTTAGAACCAGTGATGTACCATCATTAACCGTTATACAATCCGTAATTCCATGATGATTGTAAATGGCCGTTTCTATCATTTCCCTCAGCAGACTGTCATGTATAGTGTTTTCTGCCGCCAATCCGCCCAGCGTGGCATGATCTATCTTTTCTCCGCTGTTTTTCTTTTCCGCCCGGATTGCCTTTTGAAAATATTCCTGCCATTCCTCTCTATATTTTCCGATATCATGATAAAAACCGCTAAGCCATGCAGCCTTTTTTAATAACGGAACAGGGCAATACTGCATTGATAGACAGGCTGTATGAAGAAGATGATCCTCCAATTTCTGAAAGGTATCATCCTCCTTACGGTAATGGGCATAATATTCCTTTTTCATATAGATTTTCCCCTGTAAAACTATATAGTTTTCCATTTCACTTTTCACATTAAAGAACACGCTCAGATTAATATACAATCATGATAACACAGTATTTTTATTTTGTAAATTCATTTAATATTATATTAATAAGATAAGACTAAATATATATTAATAACTACCGGACATAGATTTTTCAAAATGGGGCTGTCGCACTAAGCATTTAGTGCGACAGCCCCATTTCCGTTTAGTTTTGCTTTATGGCTTCATTCCACTATTTCTACACAGATCCGCAAAATTTTATCACGTCATGATAAGGAAGCGAACCTCCAAACAGATCCAGCGCGCTGCCTATGGTCACATCCAGGTGTCCCTGACCTGCCGTCCTTAGCTGTCTGAGGTCTTCAAAACTTCCGATACCTCCGGCATAGGTAACGGGTATCCCATTCCAAGCTCCCAGCAATTTCACCAGTTCCGTCTCCGGTCCGGAGGCCTTTCCCTCCACATCCACCGCATGTACCAGAAATTCATCACAGTATCCGGAAAGTTCTTCCAGGGTATCCGTCGTGAGAGAGACATCCGTAAACTTCTGCCACCGATCTGTCACAATAAAATAGCTATTCCCCTTTTTTCTGCAGCTCAGATCCAGCACCAGGTGTTCCTTGCCGACCGTTCTTGTCATACGCTCCAAATTTTCCTGCTGTATCTGACCATTCTTAAATACATATGAGGTCACAATGACATGAGTTGCGCCGGCTTTTAAAAATATTTCCGCGTTTTCCGGATTGATGCCGCCTCCTATCTGCCAATCTCCGGGGGCTTGACCAAGCGCAAGATGGGCCTGCTGTCTCGAAGCCTCGTAATAAGGAGAAGTAGCCGGATTCAATAAAATGATATGCCCGCCTGTCAAGCCATCCTTTTTATAAAAATTTGCGTAAAATCCTGCGTCTTTGTCCGCCACAAAATTTTCTCTGGCAAAATCTCCCTGGTCTGCCAGGGAACTTCCCACAATCTGCTTCACTTTTCCATTATGTATATCAATGCAGGGTCGAAATTTCATAGGTATGTCTCCAATCGTGGTTTAAATTTTACTATAACTGTTACTGTTTCATCAAACTTTGCCAATCTAACATTTATTATGGTTATTCTAACCCTGCTTTTTCTATGTGTCAATATGTTTCTTTTATTCTTTATATGTTGCACTTTTATGTGCTGTCAGATCCGCATCAATGATTAAAGTAATATATAAAAACACCGCACCGCAGGTTTTTATTCTTCTATCCTGTACAGTGCGGTATTTTTATTTGATTATTCTATTACGGATTCACCACCGTGTTATCTCTGGTATTTTCCGTATGACTTCGATTTCCTGTCAGATCATCCCCTAAATCCTCAACTCCGTCAATGACTGCCTTTCCTGCATCACCGACGCCGTTGATGACTCCTTTTCCGGCATCGCCTACATCCTCAATGGCATTACCTACCACGCCGCCGTCACCGTTTGTAGTGTCGGTGGCGCCATTGACGTTATCGTTGGTATTGACCACATTGCCGTATTGGTCGGTCTCTACTGTATTTCCATATCTGTCGGTGTCTGCGGCGTTCGTCTTGTCCGCCGCATTTTCCGTCGTGGTGGCAGTTCCGTTTTTCGTTGTTGTCTTGTTACCGCAGGCAGTCAGTCCGCAGGCGCACAATACAAGAGTCGCACTTATCAACCAGGTTTGAATTTTTTTCATGTCAAAGTCTCCTTTATCATTATTCTTAAACAGCCTCTCGGCTGCTCCTGGTGTTAATATGCGCAATAAAGGGGAAATTATTCAATAAAATGATACTGAGATCAAAAGGTTCACTCCTACCTCACATCTCCCATGTAGAACAATGCCACTGTTCCGGGGCCTGCATGTGCTCCGATGGTGGGACCAATAGGGTTGATCAGGAAATTATGCAATCCCAGACGTTCCTCAATTTGTTTTTTTACATACTCCGCATCACTCTCACAATCCCCATGACTGATGAATACCACATCATTTTTGTCTCGCCAGCTGCCGATCTGCTTCTCCATCGCATCCACCAAGGCAGTCAGAGATTTCTTTCTTCCCCGCACTTTTGCCACCGGGAACAAATGTCCCTCATCGTCCACATGCAAGATTGGTTTCAGATTGATCATCGTACCCAAAACCGCAGCAGTGCGTGACACGCGGCCGCCCCGATACAGATGGAACAGGTCATCTACGGTAAAAATGTGAACTACATTCTTTTTGTATGTTTCCAGCCATTCTATGACTTCCTCGTAGCTTTTACCAGCTTTCTGCAGTTCCAGGGCTTTATGTACAAAAAGCCCTTCACCCATGGAGGCGCACAGAGAATCGATCACTGTGATCTTGCAATCCGGCTGCTCGTCCATTATCTCTCTCGCCGCAATGGAAACGCTGTTATAGGTGCCGCTCAGGCCACTGGAAAAAGCGATGTGGATAATATTCTTGTTAATTTTAAGGAACTCCAGCAGCTTGATCTTAGCTTCCTCCGGATTTACCTGGGAAGTCGTGGGCATGGAACCGGCCCGCATCTTAGCATAAAATTCCTTGTACGGCAAAGGATTATCTTCACTGTAAATTCCTCCGTCGAGCATGTAGGTCAGCGACATCGTCTGAAGTCTGTTCTCACGAATGTAGCTCTCCGGCAGATCCGCCATATTATCGGAAGTAATGATATAATCGTTCATTTTCAATACCATGCCGCTTTTTTTGCTGCGGCGCATCCTTTCTATTCTCTATTTGGTTCGTACATATCTAGTTTTAAAAACTACTTTACAAAGTATAAAATATGACGTGATAATCATATCATTATTTTCCAGTTTCGTCAACACCAACTATTCTTTGATTGGAATTAATATCAGAGTTGGAATAAATCTATTATTTTATTCATAAGATGTGAAAAACGGCAAAGAGGTTACCCATGAGTGCAAAGACAAAAATTATGGTTGTGAAAATGCGGGAACTGATCTATACCATTATTTTCCTGGCTTTAATCATACTTCTGATTATTCTGTTGGTATTCATGTTCACCTCCAGATCAGAAAAGCAGACTTCCCCTGTCCTGGATACCGAGCAGACCACCACCGAAGCCGATACCGCCCAGTACATAGCCGGGATCTACACTACACCCATCACACTGGGGGATTCATCGGTGGATGTGGAAGTGACCGTGGACGAAAATCACATCAATGCCATTCGCCTGGTCAATTTGAGTGAAAGCACCACTGCTATGTACCCCCTGGTATCCCCCTCTCTGGAAGAAATTGCCACACAGATCATCCAAAAACAGTCATTGGAAAATATTACCTGCCCGGAAAATAACAAGTATACGGCTCAAATACTGCTGAATGCCATCGCCCAGGCTCTCAGCAATGCGCGGGTCAGTAATTGGCAGTAAACAGGATGTTTCTAAGGAAACGATGATGAAATCAGCGTTTCCTTAGAAAAGACCGCTTATCTTTCCATTCTCATCTACATCAATGCGCTCTGCCGCCGGTACCTTCGGAAGACCAGGCATGGTCATGATCTCACCGGTCAGAGCCACAATAAAGCCTGCGCCTGCGGAAATCTTCAGATTTCTCACTGTTACCTCGAAGTCTTTCGGCGCGCCCAGTTTCGTGGGATCGTCCGTCAGAGAGTACTGCGTCTTAGCTACGCAGATCGGTGCGTTGCCGTAACCCATAGCCTCAAGCTGCGCCGCCTGCTTCTGAGCATTGGCAGTCAGAACTACTCTCTTGCCGCCGTACACCTTGGTTACGATCTGGTTCAGTTTATCCTCTATGCTGCCATCCAGTTCATAGCTGAATATGAAATCATTGGGTTCTTCGCACAGACGTACCACTTCTTCTGCCAGAGCTTTGCCGCCTTCGCCGCCCTTAGCCCATACTTCGGACAGAACCACATTTACACCCAGCTCTTTACACTTCTTCTCAACCAGTTCCTGTTCGGCCCTGGTATCGGTGGGAAATGCATTGATCGCAACCACACACGGAAGCTTATAGACATTGGTGATGTTGCTGACGTGCTTCAGCAGGTTCGGAAGACCTCTCTCCAGTGCTTCCAGATTCTCCTCATTCAGGTCAGCCTTGGGAACACCGCCGTTGTATTTCAGCGCGCGAACAGTTGCCACGATCACTACGCAATTCGGCTTCAGATCAGCCATACGGCACTTGATATCAAGGAACTTCTCAGCACCCAAGTCAGCGCCGAAACCAGCCTCTGTAACCGCGTAGTCCGCCAGCTTCATAGCCATCTTGGTAGCTGTTACCGAGTTGCAGCCATGAGCGATGTTGGCAAACGGTCCGCCGTGTACGATGGCCGGGGTATGCTCCAGGGTCTGTACCAGATTGGGCTTCAGAGCATCCTTCAGCAGTGCAGTCATAGCGCCCTGTGCGTTCAGGTCACCAGCGGTAACCGGTTTCTGCTCGGACGGTTTTCCATAGGTATAACCGATAACGATGCGAGCCAGGCGAGCCTTCAGATCATTGATATCGGAAGCCAGACAGAGAACAGCCATGATCTCGGACGCAACCGTGATATCATATCCGTCTTCTCTTGCAACGCCATTGGTTCTTCCGCCAAGACCATCAACCACGAAACGAAGCTGGCGATCATTCATATCTACACACCTTCTCCAGGTGATCTTTCTCGGGTCAATATTCAGCGCGTTGCCCTGGAAAATATGGTTGTCGATCATAGCGGCAAGCAGATTGTTTGCTGCGCCGATGGCATGGAAATCACCGGTGAAATGCAGATTGATATCTTCCATCGGAACTACCTGCGCATATCCGCCGCCTGCCGCTCCGCCCTTCACACCAAATACCGGTCCAAGGGACGGTTCACGAAGCGCAACACATACCTTTTTTCCGATCTTGCTCAGACCGTCTGCCAGGCCTACGGAAGTGGTGGTCTTTCCCTCACCGGCCGGTGTCGGGTTGATAGCAGTCACCAGGATCAGTTTTCCGTTCTTGGCATCAGACTCTTTCAGCAGATTGTAGTCAATCTTTGCTTTATACTTACCGTACTGCTCTAGATACTTGTCCGCAATTCCAAGTTTCTCAGCAATTTCGGTGATCGGCGCCATGGCAGTCTCCTGCGCGATCTCAATGTCAGATTTGAAGCCCATAATAAACATCCTCCTTTTAAACGTCATCAATAATGTAACTAGTCATGATACAATCCATCCAGTTCTTCTCTCCAGATCCGCACGCAGGCGTCGCTGGGCATACGCAGATCCCCTCTGGGAGACAGTGCCACAGAACCCACTTTCGGTCCGTCCGGAATGCAGGAACGCTTGAACTGCTGGGCAAAAAACCTCCAGTAGAATGTCTTCAGCCATTTCAATATCACATCTTCCTGATACACTCCGGCAAAGGCCAGCTTTGCAATGCGGTAAATCTTCGTGGGCGCAAACCCGAAACGAAGCACATAATAAAGGAAAAAGTCGTGGAGCTCGTAAGGGCCCACCAGATCCTCCGTGATCTGAGCAATCTCTCCGTCCTTTGGGGGCAGAAGTTCCGGACTGACCGGAGTGTCCAGCACATCATACAACACGCTGCTCAGTGCCTCATCGCTGCAGGTATCCGCATAATAGCGCACCAGATGCCGCACCAGGGTCTTTGGCACAGAACAGTTCACGGCATACATGGACATGTGATCGCCGTTGTAGGTCGCCCACCCCAGGGCCAGTTCCGACATGTCACCGGTACCGATCACCAGACCGCCTACCTGGTTTGCCACATCCATCAGGATCTGGGTGCGCTCCCGCGCCTGGCAGTTCTCGTAGGTGATATCCTGCACATTGCTGTCATGCCCGATATCCCGAAAATGGAGATTTACTGCCTCTTTGATATTGATCTCCCGCAGCGTACAGCCCAGCGTTCTCGTCATTAGGCAGGCATTATTGTAAGTGCGGCTGGTGGTGCCGAAACAAGGCATGGTCACCGCAATGATATTTTCGTGGGACATTCCCAGCATATCAAAAGCCTTCACCATCACCAGAAGTGCCAGCGTAGAGTCCAGCCCACCGGAAATACCCACTACAACATGGTGACAATTGATATGTTCCAAGCGTTTTTTCAATCCCAGCGCCTGGATCGTTAATATCTCTTCGCAGCGCTTATCTCTGTCTGATTTTCCGGAAGGCACAAAGGGCTTCGGGTCAAAACTGCGGGTTAATTTCGTCTCTTCCGATTCCAGAGTGAACGGAGTGCGGATATAGGCTCCCGTTCCATGCTGGAGCCAAACACTGTCGTAAGTGGTCATTCTGCGGCGCTCCGCCCGCAGCCTGCGGATATCTAACTCTCCGTATAGAATTCCCGTGGTAAACCGCGGGGAGGAGGCCAGCATAGCGCCATTCTCCGCGATCATATTATGACCGCCAAACACCAGATCCTGGGAGGATTCCCCTTCCCCGATGCTGGCATAGATATACCCGCAGATGAGCCTTGCCGACTGATTGCTCACCAGGGAAGAACGGTAAGAGCTCTTCCCCGTCACTTCCACGCTGGCGGAAAGATTTACGATCACATTGGCTCCTGCCATGGCGTGAGCCGTGCTGGGCGGACAGGGAACCCAAAGATCCTCGCAGATTTCGGCTGCCACCGCCAGCCCTTCCATCTCTTCACATACAAAAAGCTGGTTCATACCGAAGGGTATCTCTTCACCCGCCTCCAATACAGAAACAACTTCTTCCCATCCCGGATAAAAATGTCTGGCTTCATAATATTCATTGTAATTGGGCAGATAACGCTTGGGCACCAATCCCAGCAGTTTTCCGTTCGAGCATGCCGCTGCCACATTGTAGAGTTTTCCGTCCTTCTCCCAGGGAAGTCCTACAAAGATCAGCGCCTTTATCCCTTTTGTAAACTCCACGATCTGTCGCAGCGTTTTTTTGGCCTCATGCAGCAGCTGTTCCTGCCAGAACAGATCCTGGCAGGTATAGCCGGTAATGCAAAGTTCCGGAAACACCAGGATCTTCGCCCCGCCATCATACGCTTCCTCAATCTGCTTGCAGATCATTTCTCCGTTATAAATGCAGTCAGCCACTTTTATTTTCGGCGTCAATGCAGCCACCTTAATGAATCCGTCTTTCATCTTCCAGACTTTTCCTTTCTAATTTTTGAAGTTTTCCGTTTTTATCTATCTTACTGCTTTCTTTAAGATTTCTCTCAGTTCCTCTACCGTGAACTCATAGTTTTTTCCGCAGAAATGACAGTTCACCTCAATGGGCTTCCCATCGTCGATCATCTCCTGGATGTCTTTTTGCCCGATGCTGATCAGCGCTTTCTCGATCCGCTCCCGGGAACAGTCACAGCGGTAGGCAATTTCTGACTTCTCATTGATCTCCAATCCGAATTCTCCCAACAATTCTTCCAAAATCTGTTCCGGAGTTTTTCCCTCATCCAACATAGTGGTGACCGGACTTACCGCTGATAGTTTCTGCTCCAGCTTATCCACGATCTCGTCCGGAGTAAACGGCATCAGCTGAATAATAAACCCTCCGGCCTGGCGCACCGTATTGTCTTTTTCCATCAGGACGCCCAGACCCACAGAAGATGGAACCTGCTCGGAAACAGCAAAATAATAGGTCAGGTCTTCCGCGATCTCACCGGTCTGAAGATCACAGTTTCCCACATAGGGTTCTCTCATTCCCAAATCTTTGATGACCTGCAGCATGCCGCGCCCCACAGCGCCGCCTACGTCCAGCTTCCCTCTCTCATTGGCATGCATCAGCACCTGGGGATGATTTACATATCCCTTGGCATGTCCCTTTGCATCCGCAGTCACGGTAATGCCTCCCATAGGACCGTCACACTTCACCTGCAGCGTCAGCAGATCCTTATCGCCTTTCATCATGATCCCCATCATCACGCCTCCGGTCAGCAGCCTTCCCAGCGCTGCTGTCGCCACCGGACTTGTGTTGTGAGCGGCTCTGGCAGTCTCCACCATCTCTCTGGTGGTAGCCGCAAAAGCGCGGATCTGATTATCCGCAGCCGTAGCTCTGATCATATAATCCATTTCTAATACCTCTTTTCTATCCTTAGCCTATCAGCAGATTTGCTCCTTCTATTATCATACCACAGATCACGCCGCATCCATACAGCAATCCGGCAATCTGTAAATTTTCTTTCATATTTTTGTTGGTGCGAAACAGCACCAAGAGCCCTACGCCGGCCCCCACCAGCAGGCCGGACATCATGGCCGCCAGACTCATCGCCCCCTCCATATAGAGGGTGGTAATAACAACGGAAGCGGCGCAGTTCGGTATCAGACCGATCAAACCGGCCAGGATTTCACTGATGACCGGCTGGTTTAAAATCATATTGCCCAGATTTTCTTCACCCACTGCCCCGATCACAATATTCAAAACCAACGTAACCACAAAGATAAACACCGCAATATTCAGCGTATGGGTCAATGCCGATCTGACAATGCTCTCCTCACACTGGCAATGGTCATGAACGCATAGGTCATGGATATTCTCTCCTATTTTTCTCTGATTAAATTTACGGAACAGAAAATCAATGATAAAGCCTGCCGCGATACCCATGGCTGCTTTCATCATGACGATTTTCAAAATGATAGTCAGCGCCACCTGATTCGACAGCAGGATGGGCAGCATTTCATCTGAAGTTGACAAAAAGACTGCCAGCAGTGTTCCCACGGTAATCACCCGGCCGGAGTACAGGCTGGACGCTGCCGCGGAAAACCCGCATTGAGGAACAGCCCCCAGCAGACCGCCGAACAAAGGCCCCATCTTTCCGGCTCTGCGAATCACGGTCTTCGTCTTCTCGCTGGTTTTGTGTTCAATATACTCCATGAGCAGGTATGTCAAAAATAAAAACGGTATCAACTTTACTGTATCAATGATACAATCCAGAATAATATCCCACATTGCGTACTTCCTCCTATGTTTCTTAGTCCGGATGCCAACACATATTATACTGTTTTTATCAGAAGTTGTAAATAAAGGAAAGAAATCAAAAATATTTTGGTTCTATGTTTGAAAAACAAAATATTTGCAAATTATTCATAAGTTTTTCTTGCTTTTCCGTTGATTTTCTTATATACTTATGTTATCTATGTCACAAGGGAGTGGTTTTCACAGGATTACCATTCCCTTTTTACTTATTTATGTATCATACTAATATTATAAGGAATGAAAGAGGTGTTCTAATGATTGAAACAATCACCAAAGTAAATGACTATATTAATGGTCTTGTCTGGGGCTGGCCCGCTCTGATCCTTCTGGGATTTGTGGGCGTGTTGATGACTTGCCTCACAAAGTTTTTTCAGGTTTCCCATTTCCGCCACTGGATAAAAAACACCATCGGCGCTATCTTTGGGGACAAACATGTTACAAAACATACGGAGGATAAATCTATCTCCCAATTTCAGTCCCTTTGTACCGCCCTTGCCGCTACCGTAGGCACAGGTAATATTGTAGGTGTAGCCGGCGCCATCGCTATTGGCGGACCGGGCGCCGTATTCTGGATGTGGCTGATCGCCTTTTTTGGCATGATGACAAATTACTCTGAAAACGTTCTCGGCATTCTCTACCGCCGTAAAAATTCCAAGGGTGAGTGGTGCGGAGGCGCCATGTATTATCTGCGGGACGGTCTCGGCAGCAAAAAAGGCTGTAAGACCATCGGCATTATACTTGCGACACTCTTCTCCTGCTTCTGTCTGCTGGCATCCTTTGGCATTGGAAACATGAGCCAGGTGAACAGTATGGTGGCCAATGTACATACCGCTTTTGGCGTTCCTGAAATAGCCACCGGTATTTTCCTGTTTTTTGCGGTAGCTCTGGTGATACTGGGCGGATTGAAACGAATTGCAGCTATGACCGAAAAAATCGTTCCGTTCATGGTGGTAGCTTACCTGGTAGGAACCTTAATTATTATTGTCATGCACATTACCACGATTCCCGCAGTGTTCGTATCCATCATCCGGGGCGCCTTTAATCTGAAATCCGCCACCGGCGGCGTGGTGGGTTCCGGTATCGCTCTGGCTATGCAGATGGGAATGAAGCGGGGCGTATTCTCCAACGAGGCCGGTCTTGGTTCCTCTGTAATGGTTCACTCCAGTTCCAATGTAAGAGAGCCCATCCGTCAGGGTATATGGGGAATCTTCGAAGTGTTTGCTGATACCATCGTTGTGTGCACACTGACCGCTTTGACGATCTTAAGTTCCGGCGCCATCGATCTGGCTACCGGACAGATGAGCACAGAAGCCGCGCAAGTCGGTTCCAGTTCTCTGATGAGCTACGCGTTCTCTCAGACCTTTGGAAAACCGGGTGCCTGGTTCATTGCCCTTGCCATTTTGCTTTTCGCCTACTCCACCGTTCTTGGATGGAGCCACTACGGAGCAACCGCATGCGAATACCTGTTCGGAACCAAATCCGTTACCGTGTACCGCGTTGTCTTTGTGATCATTGTGCTGGCCGGTTCTGTCATGGAAGCGCAGCTGGCCTGGGATATCTCTGATACCTTCAATGGACTGATGATGATCCCGAACCTGATCGGAGTGCTGGTGCTTTCTCCGCTGGTAATGAAGTGTACAAAAAACTATGTAGATCGCAAGATCCACGGAAAAAACATAAAACCAATGCTCTCCATGTTCCCGGATATCCAGGAAGAACATGAGAAAGAAGTCCTGCACGGGGCAGAATAATATTGAAAGAATGGCTATCGCGCTAAACATTTTAGTTCGATAGCCATTTTTCTCACAATCATTTCATTTCCGCATATACTGTTAATGACTACTCCCCCGGTGAGCCTGTCATGATCATTTATACAGTACAGCCCGGCGATACGGTGGATGCCATTGCGGCTTCCTATGGCGTTTCCGCTGACTCTATCATCTACATCAACCAGCTGATCCCGCCCTACGCTCTTGGCATCGGTCAATCACTCCTTCTTAATAACGGTCCTGCAGACTCCCAGCGTTTTGGGCTTGTCTCATTCGGCTACGCATATCCCTACATCAGTCCCTGGGTTCTGGAACAGACACTGCCCTTTCTGACAGACCTGTACGTTTTTTCCTACGGATTTACCGAACAGGGCAACCTGGTGCCACCCACTCTGGATGATACCTGGATGCTGGAAGCTGCCACCCTCAATGGTGTACGCCCCATCCTTACCCTCACTCCACTTGGCCGGGACGGCAAGTTTAATAACTCTCTGATCACTTCTGTGGTGCAAAACCCCGACAACCGGGAGACTCTGATCAATGAATTGTTAGATGTGATGACAAACAAAGGTTATGAAGGTGTGGACGTGGATTTTGAGTATATCCTGGCCACCGACCGCGACGCTTTTACCGATTTTGTGCGCACCCTGGCGGAGGCTTTGCATCCCTACGGTTACACTGTTTCAGTGGCCCTGGCTCCCAAGACCTCCGCCGACCAGGTCGGCCTGCTCTACCAGGGAAAAGATTATCCGGCTCTTGGAGCCGTGGCTGATTCTGTGCTTCTGATGACTTACGAATGGGGGTTTAAGTATGGGCCCAACATGGCCGTCGCTCCCCTGAATATGGTGCGTCGCGTGGTCGAATACGCCGTCACAGAAATTCCTGTAGAAAAGATCAATCTGGGCATTCCAAACTACGGTTACGACTGGCCTCTGCCCTTCGTTAGGGGAAGCACCGTGGCTACTACCATAGGAAATGTGGAGGCAGTCCAAATTGCTGTTCAAAACGGAGCGTCTATTCAGTTTGACCCAATTGCCCAGTCACCTTATTTTAATTACGAAGAGGATGGAATACTGCATGAAGTCTGGTTTGAGGACGTCCGCAGTATCCAGGCAAAATTTGATCTTGTAAAAGAATTCGGCCTGCGAGGCGTGGGATACTGGCAGCTCATGCGCTGGTGGCGGGCCAACTGGCTGCTTCTGGAGGATAACTTTTTTATTTCCCCCGCAGCTCTTCCGCAATGACGCTGAGTTTGCGCAGTCTGTGATTTACCCCTGATTTTCCCACTTTGGGAGTTAACATCTCCCCCAGTTCTTTTAAGGTAGCTTCCGGCTCCTCCAGCCGCAAGCGGGCAATCTCCGCCAGATTGTCCGGAAGATTCGCAAGTCCCAGATGTGCTTGCAGATATTCGATATCTTCAATCTGTTTTACCGCTGCGCTGACCGTCTTGTGAATGTTCGCTGTTTCGCAATTCACCTTGCGGTTTACATTGTTGCGCATGTCCCGGACAATACGAATATTTTCCAGATTCATCAGCGCCCGGTGCGCTTCCATCACATTAAGGGCGTCCACGATCTGGGCGCCCTCCTTGATATAAACCACATAATGCTGCTTACGCTCTACAATCTTCGCGTCCAGTTCAAAGCTGTGAATGATTTCCTGCAGCTGTTTCGCTTTTGACCAGGTCGCACAGACAATCTCAAAATGATAAAATTTCTCCGGATCGCTGATGGATCCGGCTACCAGAAAAGCCCCTCGGATAAAGGCACGCCTGCAGCAGGATTTCTGCACGATCAGGTTATTGACCAGAGAAAGATTCTCTGCTATCTCCAATTCCGGTGTCACCAGACGGGAAGCGTTCAAAACCCGCAGCGCATCTTCATGTTTTCTCACCGCCACCGTATAAGTGCGATTCTGGCCATGAACACCGTGAATCTTGACAGCAACCTCGCCAATGATATGAAACGTTTTCTTTAAAAGGGCGGCAAATTTCCGCGCAACATACAGATTCTCCGTCTGTATCTTCATCTCAACCGCGTCTCTGGTAGAAATAGAGACCCGTCCGCACATGCTGATAATTGCGGTAATCTCCGCAATCTGGCAGTGCCTGGCGCTAGCCATCTGCAAAGAAAGTTCTTCCTTAACTTCACTTGAAAAAGACATATTAAAAGTCTCCCAGCATCTTCACTTCCGGTTCCAAAGTCACACCAAACTGTGTTTCCACCCGCTCCGTCACCTGCCGCATCAGTTCCCTCACATCCGCCGCGGTTGCTCCGCCTTTATTCACCACGAAGCCACAGTGCTTCTCCGATACCTGGGCGCCGCCCACAGAAAATCCCCGAAGTCCAGCGTCCATAATCAGCTTCCCTGCGAAATACCCTTCCGGACGTTTAAATGTACTGCCTGCGCTGGGCAGATCCAGCGGCTGCTTCGTCGTTCGCTGCAGTTTCAGTTCCTCCATGCGCTGTCGTATAGCAGCTTCATCACCAAGATGCAGCTTCAGCGTCGCCTCCAGTACGATGTAATTTCTTTTTTCCACCACGCTGGTGCGATAACCAAACTCCATCTCCTCACAGGAAAGTTTTTGCAGCTCTCCTTCCGGTGTGAGAACCAGAGCTTCCTGAAACACATCTTTTATCTCACCACCATAGGCACCTGCGTTCATCATCACAGCACCTCCCAGCGTTCCAGGAATCCCGGAAGCAAACTCAAAACCGGTCAAAGCGTTTGCCAACGCCTGTTTGGCGATTACCGACAGCATCGCTCCTGCCTGTGCGCATATCTTTTCTCCCCGCACCTGAATATCATTCAGATTTCTGTAAATCTGTATCATCACGCCCCGGTACCCCTTATCTCCCACCAGAAGATTACTTCCGTTGCCAAGGATATAAAATGGCACTTGATTCGTCCTGCAAAAACTCACGGTCTTAGCCAGTGCCTGCGTACTCTCAGGCACCACAAAAACGTCGGCCGGGCCGCCGATACGGAAGGTCGTATGGCGGCTCATCGGCTCATTCTGATATACTTGACCGGTTCCTGCAATCTCACACAGCCCGGTATATAGTTCCTGTCTCATAAATGGCTTCCGTCCTCTCACTTAATGATTCCACTCTCCCTAATGCTCTTCACCGCCATCTTCAGTTCCTCCGGTGGAAGAACAAGGGCAAACCGTACATAACCTTCTCCCAGGCTACCGAAGCTGCTGCCCGGCACGCAGATCACACCGGATCTCTCCATCAGTTCCATGCAGAAATGTTCGGAATTTGTGTAGCCTTTGGGCAGCGGTGCCCACACAAACATGGTGCCCTCACTGTCCGGCACTTCCCAGCCAATATCACGCAGCCCCTGGCAGAGGGTGCGATTTCTCTCTTCGTACTCCCGGCACTGCTCCAAAACTCCTTCCTCCGGCTCATTTAATGCCGCGATGGCTCCATACTGCACCGGCAGGAAAATACCATAGTCAAACTGAGAGCGCACTGTTTTAAACTTGTCTATGATCTCCCTATTGCCGATCACAAAGGACATTCTTGCTCCTGTATAGTTGTAGGACTTTGACAGGGAATAAAACTCAATCCCCACTTCTTTCGAACCTTCATAGGCCAGGAAAGAAGTGCCCCGAACTCCTCCGTAGATAATATCAGAATATGCATTGTCATGCAGGATGATGATCTCATATTTTTTCGCAAAGGCGATCAGTTCCTCATAGAAGCTGTCCGGAGCGATCCTGCAGATCGGATTGGAAGGATAATTCACTACCATGAATTTAGCTTCTCTGGCAATGTCCTCCGGAATCTCCTCCAGCTTCGGCAGAAAGCCATTTTCCTCCAGAAGAGGATACTCCCAGACTTTTGCGTCGCACAGCAGCGGCCCAATCTTGAAAATCGGATAGCCGGGATTCGGTACCAGAACCAGTTCCCCCGGATTGCACAGCACCCAGGCAATGTGAGCCATGCCCTCCTGGGAGCCGTAGATCGACATGATCTCGTCCGCCTCCAAAACAACGCCAAATCTCCTCTGATAGAATTTCTGCACCGCCTCCGTCAGTTCCGGCAGATCCTTCAACGAATATTTGTAGCTGTCAGGATCCATGGCAGCTTTCGCCACCGCTTCCATCACCCTTTGAGGCGTTTTAAAGTCCGGAGTTCCCACCGACAGATTGTAGATGATCTTCCCTTCCTTTTGCAGTTCTTCCTTTCTCTCATTCAGAATGGCAAAAATGCCTCCTCCGAAGGATTCCGCTTTCTCTGAAAACTCCGGTTTCATAATCTCCTCTTCTCCTTTTCTCCTCTTCTCCAGCACACAGGTCAGCACATACAAAGCCGCGCAGACCAGGGAAAGCGTGATCCCCATTCCCAATCCTCCCGGAATGTATTTCATGCGGATCTCATGATCTCCCGCAGACAGTTCGATTCCCATCAGGGCATCTCCAATACAGGCGGCTTCGGTCTCCTCTCCATCCACCTCTACCTGCCAGTTCTTACTATAGGGTATCGTCAGCAGGAGCGTCCCTTCATGATCCGCGTGAATGGTCCCGGACAGGCGGTTTCCCGTCGCCTCCACCTGTTCCAGCTGATTCTCCGCCAGCTTTTCTACTACTTTTTCATACTGTTCATTGTCACAGGTATAGATCATGGCGGTCTGAGTACTCTGCCCGCTCTTTAATGTTACAGTAAAATCCGCATCCGCGTTTCCCTCCGCCTCGTTGATCACATAGAGATGGTCGGTAAACGTATTGTAGGTCTTAGAATACTCCGGAGTGTGCAGTTCCAGCTTCTCCACGGAGCTGGGCAGGTACATATACACCTGCTTATCCTCCGGAATGGAGATACCATAATTTTTTCCGTCTTCCATGATGATATCCCGATCCCACTCGAAAATCTCTTCTTCTCCGGCGGCCAGCTCCACAAAATGGTTCTGCACATCCAGAGGATTTCCAAATTCAATATCCCATTCCCGGATGTCTTTATCCACCATGAACCCGATAGACAACGCATTGTCATTCCGGTACAGAGTCAGGTTATCGTCCTCATCGATCTCGTTAAACTGATACAGCGTGTCCGCGTCCCCGTTGGAGGAAAGAACATACTTGATGCCAAACACATCGTTCATCAGCTTCGTGACGCCGTTGTAGCCATTCTTGTTAGTCCGGGCCTCGATCCCCAGACGTTTGCACAGCTCTGTGGTGGATGCCGGCATAGTGGAATTAAACATCACCAGCGCATGGCCGCCCGCGTACATAGTAACGTTGCGCATCCGCTGACTGTCGATCTCACTGCGGTAAAAGTCTTCTTCTTCCTGCCGTCCGGTAAGTTCCATAAAGGAAGCCTGATCCGCCAGGTAGATACTCCTCGTCACACGTCCGTTACAGTGAATTCCATAGATACCGTGGCCAACAGCCTCCGCCACCATTACCCCGCCAACCAGATAGAGCGTCAGCGTTTTTTTCCTGTCCCACAGCTTTATGATCAGGAGCAGATTCAGATAAACGATCAAAAGTCCCAGCGTTACCAGGTAAACGTAATCTTTCAATCCTCCCAGCCGGGCAATGCCTGCCACAGCAACAAATACAACAGGCACAGCTCCCGAAACAAGTATTTTCCAAAGAGGAAGTTTCCGAACATGCCCCAGAACATCATATCCCATGACCAGCAGCATGGAAATGTAAAGGAAAGCGAAGCGGTTCGGCAGTCCATTCTGCACATGAAAACCGTGCCAGATATAATTCAGCACATTCATGGAAAAGCTCAGAAGAAGAAGCCCCGTCAGACACAGTTTTGCCAACCTTTCCCTGATCCGGATCCAATCGTCCATTACATATAGAAGGGTCAATATCAGCACGATCACTCCGCAGTAAGCGTTCAGCCCCACTTGGCTGTCCGAGATATTGATGGGCTCATTCAGGGCAAATTGCGTCATCATCATATCAATAAAGTTCGTATAAAATTTTATGACAGATGGAAAGCTGTTGCTCTTCATAGATTCTGAAGAGGTCAGCGCCATATAGGCCGGCAGCAGCACCGCGCTGGCCATGCCTCCTGCCAGCAGAGAAAACCAGCCAAACCGCAGACCGGATTTCAGGGTGGCGCGCAGTCGGATCTTTTTCTTTGATACTAGGCAGACCACAAAATACAGACAGGAGAAGATGCAGAGCATAAACCCAATATAATAATTGCACCACAAGCCGTAGAACAGGGACAGCCCATACATTTTCCCGCTCTTCCCCTCTGTGATCCGTTCTATTCCCATCATGATCAGAGGCAGCATCGCCACACTGTCCAGCCACATCAGGTTAAAGTAGTACCCGATCATAAAATTACTCAGGGCAAACATGGCGCCAAACACCAGCGGCAGAAATTTTCTGCCGGGTTCCCGCTTATGCAGGTACCAGGAAAATGTCCCTCCGCAAAGCCCGATCTTCAATATGATAAAAAGATCCATGGCGTCCGCCACGTTGGCTTTGGGCAGCAGCGCCAGCAAAAAGTTCAGCGGACTTGCCATATAGTAGGCAAAGGTAGCCCAGAAATCATAGCCAAGACCCGCAGAAAACGAGTAGAGCAGCGACTCATGATTCACCAGCTTCTCGTGCAGATCCGTATAAAACGGAAGATATTGGTGAATGGAATCCACGATCAGGACCGTTCCATTCCCGAAAGGCCACACGCCGATCAGCGCAAATCCGATAAAAGTCGCCAGCGCTGGAATAAGAAATCCCATCAAAAAATAAAACCTGCTCTTTTTCCTCTGATTCATATCACAGCATACCTCTTTTCACGAAAAACTGTTTTAACCGACGGAAATCTCCTTGTTCAGGCAAAAGGAGTAAATTATCTTTTCTTTCACTCTCTTCCCGGTTAGCCGCTCCAGAGCAATCCGGTAATATTCCAGCTGCGTCTGATACCGCTCTGCCAGCCGGCGTTCCATCCCGGCTGCTATATAATCGGTCTTGTAATCCATCAGCACAATCTCGTCATCTTCCCAAAACCAGGCGTCAATGATTCCCTGTACGAGAACCTCTTCTTTCGGATCCCAATCCTCCCGGATCTGATCGGCCGAAATACCCAGCACAAAAGGCTGCTCCCGATGCAGTTCTCCGGCCCGTGCCGCCCGCTGCATCCGCCCGGCCAGCCTACCGCCTAAAAACGCTTCTATTTTCTCCGGCCTGATCCATTTTGCCTCATCCTTAAGGATTTTACCACATTTCACCATGCTTTCCAACTGCATTTCCATAAAGTTTCCGGCAAAATCCCCGGCAAAATCCAGATGCTCCATAAAGCGATGGTAAATAGTACCTCTGTCCGCGCCTCCCGGCTGCTCTTCCTGCTTGCAAAACCTCGGAAGCAGCGGCACGATCACCGGCTCTTCTAGCAAAGCAAGTGTCTCCTCATAAGGAATACCGTTTCCCATCTTCTTTAATTCTGATACGGTCATCTTCCCTGGTATCACCCGATTTGCCTCATAGGGATAGTGTTCCTTCTGCAGCTTCTCAAATCGCTCCCGCACTGTTTCATCGTAAACAGTTTCTCTGCAGATATCCCGCAGTTCCTTGAGTTCCAGTGTTGCCTCTGCCTGTTGATGCCGCCTTTCCTCCCGATACTGCGCATCAGATAAAATGATGATCCGAAAACTGCCCGGGGCCTCCGTCACCGCTGTGGTTACCGGCTCAGGCAATTCATATTCCGCACGCAGCGCGCCGGAAGAAGGATGACGCAGCAGTGCCGGCATCACCCAGTCCAGATAATTTCCCGCCTGTCCCAGGCAGGAGTAAGACAATTTCTCCCCGCATCGTCTCTCCTCGCGGCTCCACTGTACCAACTTCTCCTCCGTTTTTTTCACTGTCCCTATCAGAATCAGTTTTTCCTTCGCTCTGGTCATGGCCACATAGAGTACTCGCAATTCTTCCCCCAGATTCTCTTCCTGGGTCTGGCGCGCAATGACACGCTTCAGCAACAACGGCAGTTTGATCCTCTTATCCAGCTCTACGTAATCACAACCGATTCCCAGAATAGGGTGCAGCGCCAACCTGCTTCTGGCGTCCTGCTGGTTAAAGTTTTTGCCCATACCGCAGACCATCACAATGGGGAACTCCAGCCCCTTGCTCTTGTGGATACTCATAATGCGCACGGTATCCTCCGTCTCACCTGCCAGGCTGGCCTCCCCGTAATCTATTTCGTATTTCTGAAGATGTTCCACATAGCGGATAAAATTAAATAGTCCCCGGTAGCTGGTGGACTCATAGGATACTGCCTTTTCCACCAGCATATCCAGGTTGGCTTTGCGCTGGGCTCCTCCCGGCATGGCCGTCACATAATTTCCATAGCCGGTCACGTCCAACAGTTTCCAAAGCAGGAGATGCATCGGCGTATAGGGAACAAGTCTGCGCATTCTCTCTGTCTGCTGCCAAAAACACTCCAGTTTTCTGAACAATGGCTCCTCCCGGTCTTCCGGCTGTCGTTCTAAATACGCCATACAACAACTGTAAAAATCGGTATCCGGACTCAGGATACGTAGTTTCGCCAGTTCTTCATCACTCAGTTTTCCCATTGGCGAGCGCAAAACTGCTGCCAGAGGAATATCCTGGCGCGGATTGTCCAGAACTCTCAAATAAGCCAAAACAGTCCTGACCTCCAGAGTAGAAAAATATCCTGTGCTTGCCCCGGTGTGGGCCGGAATGCCCATGTCGGTGAAAACCTCCGCAAACTGCTCCGCCCAGCCCGTCACGGTTCTGAGCAAAACCACAATATCCGAATATCGCGCAGTCCGATAACAAGCCTTCTCCTTATCCCAGACCAGTTCCTGTCCTACTATTTTTTTAATCCGCAGGGCGACTGCCACAGCTTCCCGTTGTCTGGCATCCAGCTCAGCTTCCTCTTCGTCCAATATCTCCGGTACGGGCACACTTCTTGAATCGTTTTCATTCTTATTTTTTTCCGGTTCTTGCGCCACCAGCAGTACCTCCGGCTCCAGAAACTCCTGCGAAGCCCCTTCTTCAAACACTGCGCCAGGATACAGAGCCGCCTGCGCATCATATTCTACGCCCCCCAGCGTTTCCGTCATAATCTGGCGGAAGATCAGGTTTACACCGTCCAGCACCTGGCTTCTGCTTCGAAAGTTTTTATGTAGATCAATGCGGCGGTCCGCTCCCGAATCTTTCTTGTAAGTGTGGTATTTCTCCATAAAAAGTTCCGGTCTTGCCAGACGGAAGCGGTAAATACTCTGTTTAACATCTCCCACCATAAACACATTGTGTCTTCCCTGCGGTTTCCCTGACACACTGTTTAACAGGATTTCCTGCACCAGGTTACTGTCCTGATACTCATCGATCATAATCTCCTCATAGCGATGGGCATACTCCTCTGCCACAGGAGTCCCCTGCCACTGACCATCTTCCTCCCGCACCAGTATCCGCAGAGCAAGATGTTCCAGATCATTGAAATCTACCATATTTTCTTCGGCCTTGCGATTCTCAAACGCTTCCTGGAAGCGGTCAGCCAATCGCAGCAATACCTGCACCATGGGACGACTTTGCCGCATGTCCTCCATCATCTGCCGGGGCGTTGCAAAGAAGTAGTCCTCCTCCAGCTTTTTCAGGTTCTTTTTTACCTGATCCCGTAGTTCTTTTACAAATATCTTTTTTTGTTCCGAGATATTGGCGTCCTTTTTTCTGGAAAGGGCAGGCCAGGAACCGGCATACGCAAACGCATCCGCGTATTCTCTGTAATCGCGGCACCGTTCCAACCGTTTTAACCGTTCCAGATCCTGTTCTAACGCATCTGCATACGGATAGGGGCCATCCTGCTCCATGGCACATTCCAACGCCAGCTGCAGCTGTTCTTCCATATCCAGGATCTGTAAGTTCAACTTTTCCAGCAGATATTTCATCCACTCTGCATGGTAAAACTTCTCCTCCGTCCCCGGAACGTAAGCGTTCTCGCAATCCCGGCGCCACTGCTTCGGCCACGGATAGCCCATAGAAAAATCATAGAGCTGCAGGATCAGCCCCTCCAACTCCTGATCCGTTCTGCCTGGCGCAAAAGCCTCTGAAAACAGCAAGAAGTCCGCTTCTCCCTTTTGGTACTCTTCCTCCAGCAGTTTTTCCATCACATCATGTCGAAGCAGTTTTAATTCGCCCTCGTCTCCAACACGAAAGCCAGGATCAATACCGATGACATGAAAATGATTCCGGATCACCTCCAGGCAGAAACTGTGAATGGTAGTAATCTGCGCATGATGGATCAGCGTCACCTGCCTCTGCAAATGAATGTTGTCGGGTTTTTCCTCCAATTTAGCCTCCAGCGCCTGCCGAATACGTTCCCGCATTTCTGCAGCTGCCGCATTGGTAAATGTAACCACAAGAAGCCGGTCAATGTCTACCGGCTTCTTCTCATCCATAATTCGGGATATGATGCGTTCTACCAAAACGGCTGTCTTTCCGGAGCCCGCCGCAGCTGACACCAGCATATTACAGTCCCGCAGATCAATTACCTGCTGCTGCTCCTGCGTCCATTTCGTTCCCATCCGTCGGTTCTCCTCCTAAAGTCCAAGCGCCCTGCATAATTCCTCTTTCGGCATATAACCGATGGCTTTGCCTGCCACCTGTCCATCCTTGAACAGCAAAATCGTGGGAATGCTTACAACTTTGTACTGCATGGCCAGATCCATCTGCTCATCCACATCTACTTTGGCGACGAGAATATCCTCGCGTTCCCTGTCGAGTTCCTCCAGAATGGGGGCGATCATCTTGCAGGGCCCGCACCAGGTTGCCCA
>CADCMM010000022.1 GCA_902802515.1 uncultured Lachnospiraceae bacterium | reverse complement strand
ACAACTCTATTTTACCATAAACCAGTGAGGAGATGTTTCATTTTGTAACAAAAAGAATCCTGTATTTATGCGGGTTCTGGTGTTTCGCAAACATCTAATAACGCATTATAAAGAAAGGAGAATTAAGAGATGAGAAAAAAATGGAGGAATCTGGCAGCTGTAATGATGGCAGCCGCAATGCTGGCGGGAACAGCCGGCGCACAGGAAGCATCGGAGGAGACTCCGTGGAAAAACACCAATGTAGCAGGTGCGGTCACAGAGGAGGATGAGTTTGAAATACAAGACGATTTTTATGGGACCATAAATCGTGACTGGCTGCTGGAGACCAAGATGCAGCCTTCCCATCCGCAGGAGAATGGTTTTGTGGAACTTCAGGAGGAAGTGGACGAGCGGCTGATGGAATTGCTGGAGGACCGCACGCTGGAGAGCCATGACGCAAAACTGCTGCAGGGACTGTATGATCTGTTCCTGGACTGGGACACCAGAAATGCAGTGGGAATGTCTCAGGTTCTGCCTCATCTGGAACAGATCCGGGAAATTGGGACTTTGGAGGATCTCACGGAATATCTATTGTCTGAGGAGGCGCTCTTTTTTGCCGATGCGCTGCTTCCATTTAGTATTGGAACCCAGGCAGATGATCCCACCTGGTATGAACTTCAGATTACCACTCCGGGTCTTTCCCTGGGCGATGCCGCGGAATACGAACAGATGACCTTTGTGGGAATGATGTATAAAAACGCATTGGATCAGATCAACCAATATCTGCTGCAAAAAGCGGGTTACACAGAGGAAGAAGCCAAAGAAGTGATCAACCAGGCGTTTGAATTTGAGAAGGATATAGCCCAGGGAATGATGAGTTACGCTCAGTTGGTTGACCCGGAAGCGGTTTCTCTGACCGTGAATCCCACTTCCCTGGAGGAACTGAAAGAAATGTCGCCGGTTTATCCTCTTACCGAGATCATGGAGGCAGACGGATTTGACGGGTGGGAAAGGATCAATCTTACCCAGCCGAAGTGGCTGGAGCGGATGAATGAGATATATACAGAAGAAAATGTGGAGAAGATGAAAGCGTACCTGATCATCAATTATCTGCAGAGCAGCGCATCCATTGTAGATGAAGAAACTTATCGGGAAATGCAGAGGATATCCAGACAACTCTCTGGAATCACGGAGAGCGATTCTGATGAGAAAACCGCTTACAGCTTTGCAAGCAGCTGTCTTACCAATAGTATTTCCAGAGTTTATGTGGAGAAATATATGACGGAAGAGACAAAACAGGATATCACCGCAATTATTGAGGAAGTGATCGCTACCTACCGGGAGATGCTGGAGCAGGAGGACTGGCTCTCGGAGGAGACCAGACAGATGGCGATCCGCAAACTGGATCATATCAGGATCAACGCCGCCTATCCGGATAAGTGGGAAGATACCTCAGATATTACATTTAAAACAAAAGAAGAGGGCGGAACGCTGTCAGAGGCGCTGGAAGCATTAAATAGAGCCAGCTATCAGAAGGACTATATCGGTAAAATGAATCAGCAGGTGGATCCGGAAATCTGGATGGTAGGAGTTACAGATGTGAACGCATATTACAATCCGACGGATAATTCCATCAATATCATAGCCGGAATACTGGGAGATCCCTTCTACTCACCGGAAATGTCAGAGGAAGAAAAACTGGCAGGGATCGGTATGGTTATCGGCCACGAGATTTCCCATGCATTTGATACCAGCGGGGCGCAGTATGATGAGAACGGAGCATTGGCAGACTGGTGGACGCAGGAGGATATGCAGGCATTTAACGACCGTGCGGAAAAGCTGATCGAGTGTTATGACCAGATCGTTCCTCTGGCGGGAGATAAGAACTATTCCGGTGCCCTGATTCAGGGTGAAGCGATCGCCGACATGGGCGGTGTGAAATGCATGATGGAAATGGCAAAGAACAGAGACGGCTTTGACTATGACAAATTTTTCCGGGCTTATGCCAAAGTTTGGAGAAGTAAAGAAACATTGGAATATGAAAAGCAGCTTATTCAGCTGGATACGCACCCGCTTAATTATCTCAGGGTAAATATGACGCTGATGCAGATACCGGAATTTTATGAGACTTACGGCATCGCTGAGGGAGACGGCATGTACATGGCTTCGGAAGAGCGGATCGCTGTCTGGTAAAAGGCTTTGGCTGTTCACAGTTTCAACACATTTTTTACACAAATTTA
Source organism: uncultured Lachnospiraceae bacterium (assembly GCA_902802515.1). Taxonomy (GTDB): domain Bacteria; phylum Bacillota; class Clostridia; order Lachnospirales; family Lachnospiraceae; genus Merdiplasma. Next base: position 22,393 of record CADCMM010000022.1, on the reverse strand, counting down.
CCATACTGCCATCACAAATCCATCAAAATCCGCGGGTATAGTAAGTGTATCAAATCGAAAGAAGAGATTGAGGTTCGATACCATATTATATTTAGGAGGTTTTGATCATGAAAAAGAAAGGTTTGGCACTGGTACTAGGATTGGCAGTCGCAGGAGCCGGAGCAGGAGCGGCTTCTCAGTTATACAGCTATGCGGAGGATGTAAAACTTCAGATCGCCGCACAGGCGCAGGAGACTGAGGCGCAAGAAACAGAAGAACAGACGGCGAAAGAGACCTTTGCGGTAAGCACCGCGCAGTTGGTAGACACAGCGGATGCGTTCAGTTATTCAGGTGTGGCGGATATTGCGGAGAATGCAATGCCCACCATTGTAGCGATCACCAATAAATCGGTACAGGAAGTACAGAGTTTTTACCGTGGCCGCACTTTCCAGTATGAGAGCGAGAGCTGCGGATCCGGTATTATCGTTGGAGAGAATGACACGGAACTTTTGATCTGCACCAACAATCATGTGGTGGAAGGCGCCAGGGAGCTGACAGTAAGTTTTATTGATGAGAGTTCCTATCAGGCGCAGATCAAGGGAACGGATCCCTCCAATGATCTGGCAGTGGTGGCAGTAAATCTGGAAGATATTGATCAGGATACCCTGTCTCAGATCAAGATTGCCAAGTTGGGTGATTCCGACGAGATGAGAGTAGGGGAGCAGGTGGTCGCTATCGGAAATGCTCTGGGATATGGGCAATCCGTGACTACAGGTATCGTAAGCGCCAAGGATCGTACCATTGATGTACAGGAGGGACGCAGCATTTATTCCTATGAGGATCTGATCCAGACGGATGCGGCCATCAACCCCGGAAACAGCGGCGGAGCCCTGCTGAACATGAATGGAGAACTGATCGGTATTAACTCCGCGAAGGCATCTTCCTCCGGCGTAGAAGGGATGGGTTATGCTATTCCGGTGTCCAAGGCGCAGCCGATTTTGGAAAAGTTGATGAACCGGGAAACCAGAAACATAGTTGACGAGGACGAGGCCGCCTACATGGGTATCAGCGGCGAGGGCGTATCTTCGGAAGCCGTTCAGCTCTACAACGTACCGGCCGGCATTTACCTGACTCAGGTGGCAGAGGACAGTCCTGCAGCGAAAGCCGGATTACAGGTGGGCGATATCATCACTGCTTTTGATGATGTGCAGGTTACCACAATGGATGAACTGAAAGACCGCCTGCAGTATTACAAGGGCGGCGAGACTGTGGAAATGAAAGTGCAGTCCGCGGCAAACGGCGCATACACAGAAAAGACTGTCAGCATTACGCTGGGATTAAAATCGGATTACGCAATGTAACATAAAACAGCTGTCGCAAAATACTGGCTAACGGAACCCCTTACCTGTTTTTGCGACAGCCCTTTCTATGTTACAAGTCCTCCACCACCTGGAAGATATAAAATTTCAGATAATAGGATTCGTCCGCGGACCAGAGGATCGGGTGGTCGCAGGCCTGGGTGCGGAATTCTACCTGGCGCAGCCTGCGGTGAGCGCTTCTGGCTGCCTCGTGGATGGTCTTGGAGAAGAGCTGCGGATCCATAAAATGGGAGCAGGAACAGGTGGCAAGAAAACCGCCGTTCTTTACCAGCCGTATTCCCCGCAGGTTGATCTCACGGTAACCTTTTATAGCGTTCTTAATGGAACTGCGGGACTTCGTAAAAGCGGGGGGATCCAAAATCACAACATCAAACAGTTCTCCGGATTTTTCTAAGGATGGCAGCAGGTCGAACACATCCGCACACTGAAACTTTACGGTATCTTCCAGATGGTTCAGTCTGGCATTTTCCTGTGCCTGAGCGATTCCCAGGTCAGACGCATCCACACCCAGTACAGAGACGGCTCCGGCCATACCGGCGTTCAGAGCGAAGGAGCCGGTATGGGTAAAGCAGTCCAGCACTTTTTTTCCCCGGCAAAGCCTTGCGATGGCGGCTCTGTTGTATTTCTGATCCAGAAAAAACCCGGTTTTCTGGCCATCTTTCACATCCACCAGATATCTTACGCCATTCTCCTCGATTTCAACCTTCGTATCGAAGGGGTCTCCGATAAAACCTTTGAAGCGTTCCATTCCCTCATTCAGGCGTACCTTGGCGTCGCTGCGCTCGTATATGCCCCGTATGGCAATTCCATCCTCGGATAAAACTTCCTTTATTTTTTCCAGGATCAGAGGTTTCAGACGGTCGATGCCAAGCGCAAGACTTTCCACCACCAGTACATCTGAGAATTTATCGATGACAATGCCGGGAAGGAAATCCGCTTCGCCGAAAATAAGCCGGCAGCAGCCGGTGTCGGTCACCGCTTTGCGATAATTCCAGGCATCTTTTACCCGCTGCTCGATCAGAGCCTGATCCACCGGATGCTCTTTTTTCCGGGACAGAAGGCGGACTGTAATTTTTGATTTTGTATTGATAAAGCCATAACCCATGAAATAGCCGTCAAAGTCATGCACAGAGATAATATCTCCGTTTTCAAAGGATCCTTCGATAGAAGCAATTTCGTTGTCATACACCCACATTCCACCGGATTTGAGGGTGCGGCCTTCTCCCTTTTTCAATGTAACGATCGTATCATTCATGGCTTTTCTCCTAAAATTTTCTGATTTTTCTTTTGGAATGTTAATCATTATATCTTTTAAATGCCAGGAAATCAACGAAAAAGCGATTGTTGACGAATATTATTTGGCTGCGCTTCATATACTGAAACAAGATTGCAGCCGGGACAAGAGCAAAGTCTGCCCGGGCAGATAGCGAAGGCTGCGGGAAAGAGGAAATTATAAGATGCCGGAGTACAGACGCTTTATCGCTTATTTTTATGAGTACATAGATGGAAAAAGAAGACGCAATGCCGGGTTTGTAAAGGCGGAGCAGAGAAATGGGGTCTGGAGGCTGCAGGTACAGCTTCGCTCAGAAAACTGGCCGCCTGAAAGCCTTCAGATTTTTGGATTTAGCAGAAAAGGGGAGGAATATCCTGCCATATGGCTTGGGAAAGGGTATCCCAAAGGCGATAGTATGATACAGTTGCTGCAAATACAACCAAAAGATTTGAAGATAAGCTTTGAAAAACTTTCCGGAATGTGGATACCCTGCCAGGAAAACTGGTGCTTTCTTTCTAACTGGGAAGATGCCAATGTGGAGATAGAGAGACTGAGGATGCCTCTTTCGGAAGCGGGGGAGGGTACAGAGAAAATAACCGAAGAGAAACCAGTATCAATAAAGAAAGAAACAACGGAGGCTGCAGACCTGATAACAGAAGATAGAAATGTAGATGAAACTTTGGTAGAAGCCATGGAATGTCCGGTGATTGAAGGAAAGGAACAAGAACCGGAAATGCAATGCAGTCCGGAGATAGAATCCAGTCAGGAGATTGGGGAGACGGATCATAAGAGCCGGGCGCCGGGAGGTGAATCTTGGAAAGAAATACAAAGTGAATCTCAGAGAGATATGCGAGAAACGGAAATACAAAAAGAAGTGGGAGATGATATACCGGAAGAAGATAGGGAAAAAGACCGGAAGCGCCTGGCCATGGAGAATGCCTGGCGTACGTTGTTGTCACAATGTCAGAAATTCCGGCCATTTGCGGAGGAAGAGTATGAGGAATGCATCCGTATATGCCCGAGAGATATTCTATGGCTTAGACAGCGTCAGTGGCCGGTGGGGCGCAATAGTTTTCTAATGCAGGGATTTTGCAGGTATCGTCACCTGCTTTTGGCGCGGAAAACGGACGGGAGCTATATGCTGGGGATCCCTGGTAGGAAGATGCCGCAGAATCACAGCGCTGCCGACAGTTTTGGCTTTGGAAACTTTAAAGCAGTTGACAGCGGGATGATATGTCCGGAGGACTTTGGGTATTGGTATCGTATAATATCAATCTAGAGTTTAATCCAGAATTTAAACACGCCGATTCTTGACCTCGTGTGGGGAATGAGCTATAATGGCTCCAAAGGCTAATATACCGAAGGAGAAATCTGAAAAATGAAGAGATGTATGTATTGTGGGAATGAAAATAACGATACCAGTCTGAACTGTTCGAAATGCGGCAATCGTTTGTTAGACACTCCGATCCCATCTGCAGTGGAGACGGAAGTGCCGGAAGAGGCTGCTCCAATGGAGGAAATTGCTTCTGCGGCGGAAGATGCGGCAGAACAGATAACAGAGAATTTACAGGAAATTGCAGAGCCAATCCAGAGCGCAGCTGCGGAAACAGAAGAAAAGGATATTCCTGATTTCCTGAGAGATCAGGGTCAGGAGGCTGCGCCTGAGGCGGCTCCTGAAAACTCTTATGAGCAGCAGTACGGCAATGAACCCCAGTACGATCAGCCGCAGTATGCGGCTCGTCCAGATGTGCCATATGGGAACGGTTATCCTTACGGATACGCGCCAAGCTATGGTGCGCAGGCGGAGGTGCAGCAGCAGTACGGCGGTCAGGCTTACGGTTATCAGGGACAGGCTCAGCAGTATGGTTTCGCAGCACAAAATCAGGCTCAGAGCATTCATGACTATGGACGAGCACAGCAACTGTCGGGCGGAAATGCCAGAACACTTATGCAAAAAGCCAGAAGAAGAGTGAAGTCTCCTTTGTTTTTCCTGGTGGTACTGCTCCACACGATCATGACCGTTGCTTCTATATTAAACTTGGTCACTGGAAATGTATTGTATAATCTGAATGTGATGCAGGACAGCCTTCAGAAAGCGGTTGGCAATAATCTGGCGGTCACCTATATGAACACAGTGATCGATCTGATTGAGGGAGCAAGCAAGATAACCATCCTGGGCGTTGATTTTGCACTTTGTCTTCCGGGCGTACTGGTGTGCCTTGGCTTATGGCTGATGTTCTTAAAGACTACCGCTAAAAAGGAAGAGATTTCCACAGGAGGATATACTCTCACAAAAGTGATGACACTCTTGCAGTTTATTGCTGTTTGTCTGGTGCTGGGGGCAGGGCTGATCTTCTCCGTGGCGTTTGTGGTGATGGCCGGAGCCTCCGGGAATACTACCTCAATTTTTGCAGGTATTATTCTGCTGGTGATCATGATCCTCCTTTCTGTGCTGACCATCCTGTTTTTCGTACAGTTGTTGCATGCGCTGAAGGTAATTAAGTGGAATGCCAGGAACGGAACAGACAAGGGCCGGATTGCCATCTATGTGCCTGTAGTTGGGATTTTGCTCAGCATTGCAACGGGACTCAGTATGATTCCAATGGCACCAAATGATTATATTGGACTGGCGAATCAGGCAGCCAGCGCGGCTTGGATGTTGTTTGGCAGCATCTGGCTTTTAGTATACCGGGCGAAAGTGAGAAGATAGATATTTTTGAGGGAGGACAGAAGATAATAAGGGGAGAATACAAGTGAAAAAAGTTAAGGTACTTAGGGTAATCATCATTATCTGTCTGATTTTGCTGGCGGGATTGGGGATAGCTGCCGGCGTTTATCTGAAGCAACAGTGGGACAGAACGAATTACTTTGAAAATACGGCGATCAATGGGTATGATGTGTCGGAGATGGAGCCGGAAGAAGTGCTGGCATTGTTGGCGGCAGATTACAGCGCTCCGAAAGTTACGCTGACGGAAAAAGGAGAGGAGGCTATGTCTGCCTCTCTGGCAGAATTGGGATACGAGGTAGACCAGGAGACGCTTCTTAGGGAACTTCAGGATGCGCTGGGCAGACAGAAAACCAGTGTCGCCGTACTGGTGGAAAGCCTGATGAACGGGAATAGTTTTCAGGTGGCCGTTCCGTTTTCCTTTGAGGAGGAAAAATTTATCTCTGCAGTGAACAGCGAAGCTCTGAAGGAAGAACGTATTGTCAGTGTTGACGCGCAGATGCGCTATGACGAAGAGAATAAGAATTATTATATGGAACCGGAAATCTATGGTACAGAATTTGAGAATGCGGATCTTCAGCAGATCGTGAAGGAGCAGGTGGATACTCTGGTGGCAAACGCGTATCCGCAGCCGGATCTGACCATCAATATTCCGGAAAGCATCTACATAAAACCCCAGGTGACACAGGATGATGTGGAACTGAATAATCTCTGCAACCTGTATAACCAGTATGATAAGGCAAAAATTACCTACCTGTTCGGGAAAGAAAAGGTCGTGGTGGACTGGGATACCATCCAGAACTGGCTGATCATTGAGGATGGTGATGCGAGCTTGGATGAGGAATCTATTTATAATTACGTCATCAATCTGGCAGCAAAGTATGATACCAGATACTATGACCGCAAGTTCCACACCTCGCTGGGTACGGATATTGTGATACCTTCTTCTGAAAATGACTATGGTTACACCATCTATCAGGACGGTGAATTCTCTCAGCTTCTCTCGGATATCAAAGGAAACGCCCAGGTGGAGCGGGAGCCGGTGTACTTTTCCACGGATGGGAATTACGGAAATCCTGTATATTACAAGAGAAACGGCACGGACGATTTGGCGGGCACTTATGTGGAAGTGAATCTGACCAGGCAGCATCTGTGGTTCTACAAAGATGGAGAACTGATTGTGGAATCCGACCTGGTATCCGGCAGTGTGGCAAAGAAATCCGAGACGAAAACGGGAGTGTTCCCGTTGGCTTACAAGGAAAGCCCGTCCATTCTGCGCGGCGCGGACGCTGCAGATGGATATGAGACAGAGGTGAAATACTGGATGCCTTTCTATGATGGACAGGGACTGCATGATGCGGATTGGAGATCAGCGTTTGGCGGAAACATCTATCAGACTAACGGTTCTCATGGCTGTGTGAATCTTCCGCCGGAAGCAGCGCGGAAAATTTATGAAAATATCGAAGCCGGTGTGGCGATCATCTTATATAAATGAATCTAGGGGGCTGTTACAAAAACAGGTAAGGGGTTCCGTGTATCCATATGTATGCCTTTTGGGACGACTGAGGAAGTCGTCCCAAAATCCGCCTATCGGCGGATACGCCCCTTCGGGTGTGCGGCAATGTGTGGCGAACAGAATATTGTGTTTTCCAAAAAGTGATAGTATAAAGTATGGCCGCGTCGGATAGAATCAATCAGGGTCATTTTTATAAGGAGTTTGTCATGGATAAGGAAAACAGAAAAAACAGGATCGATAGAGATCCGGTAAAGATTGCGCTTGTCAGTCTGGCGGCAGTGGCGTTGATTGCCTATGTGGTGGTGGCGATATTCTACAACAGCCATTTTTATTCCGGTTTTAAAATTTACGGGATTGAATGTGGCGGCAAGACTTCTGAGCAGGTCAGACAGGAGGTGATCGCCAGAATCAATGCCTACACGCTGACATTAGAGGAGCGAGGCGGACTGCAGGATGTGATCACGGCAGGTCAGATCACCCTGAAATATCAGGACGAAGGCGGTATTGAGCTTCAGATGAAACGGCAAAGGTCGTACCTGTGGCCGGTGATGATGTTTTTGCGCAGATCCTCCAGCCCGGTGATAAAAACCATCTATAACAGGGATAGTATTGACGGGGTCATGAACCAGATGAACGCATTTCTTCCGGAGAATGTAGTAGCGCCTCAGGATGCCCATCCCGGAGATACAGAAGAGGGCTATGAAGTAGTTCCTGAGGTGATGGGTACCACTTTGGATTATGAAAAGACGAAGGCAGTTATCCTGGAAGCACTGGATCAGGGAATGAATGCCGCATCGCTGGATGAGGCAGGCTGCTACATTGATCCTGCGATCTATCGGGATAATGAGGAATTGAAAGCAGAGGTGGAGGAATTAAACAGCCTCCTGACTGCCCGCATTACTTATGATTTTTCTGACCGCCAGGAGGCTGTGACCCCATCCGTGATCAAAGAATGGATTGAAAAGGACGAGAGCGGCCGGTATTATATTGATGATAATCATGTATTGGCTTATGTGCAGCAGTTGGCGGAGAAGTACGATACCTTTGGCGGAGTGAGAAATTTTCACACCAGTATAGGCACAGATATACAGCTTTATGGCGGAGATTATGGGTGGAGCATTGATCAGAATGCCACCGCGCAGGTTTTGGCGGAAGATGTAAAGGGCGGAAAGAAGGAGACTATCGAGCCGCAGTATATTTATACTGCCCAGAGCAGAGCGGAAAATGATATCGGGGATACCTATGTGGAAATCTGTATTTCCAGACAGGAAATGTGGTGCTACCAGGACGGCAGTCTGGTGGTGGATACCCCGGTGGTGACCGGCAATCCCAACAAAAATAATGGGACGCCCTCCGGAGGCGTATGGGCCATTGACGCTAAGATGCGGGATTATACGCTCCGGGGTGAGGGCTACGCTGCGCCTGTGGATTATTGGATGCCGTTTAATGGAAATATTGGGATCCATGATATGCAGAACCGTTATTACTTTGGAGGAACCATCTATCTTTCCAATGGTTCCCACGGGTGTATCAATACGCCGTACCAGGCGGCACAGACTATCTATGAGATTGTATCCATCGGAACACCGGTGATCGTCTACGATTAACCATAGAAAAATACGGGAGAGGAAAAATGTATCAATATTTATTGTTTGATCTGGATGGAACGCTGACGGATTCCCAGGAAGGAATCACGAAATGCGTACAGTACGCGCTGCACTGTTTTGGGGTAGAGGAGCCCGATCTGGAGAAACTGAAACCTTTTATCGGGCCGCCCCTCATTGATTCCTTTGTGGAATATTATGGCTGGACCAGGGACCAGGCTAAAGCGGGTACACAAAAATATAGAGAGCGGTTTGAAATCAGGGGTATGTTTGAAAACAGAGTCTATGAGGGCATTCCAAAGACACTGGAGATGCTGCGGCAACATGGCAAGCATCTGGTGATTGCTTCCTCCAAACCCGAAAAATATGTGAAAACTATTCTGGAGCATTTTGATCTTGGGAAGTATTTTTCCGAAGTTGTGGGCGCCAGTATGGACGAACAGAGAAATTCTAAGGCGGAGGTCATCCGTGAGGCATTTTGCCGCCTCGGTATTTCAGAGGAGAAAAAGAGTCAGGCATTGATGATCGGAGACCGCAGACATGACGTGGAGGGAGCAAAACTTTGCGGCATTGATTGCCTTGGCGTGTACTATGGCTTTGCGGATCCCGGAGAACTAGAGAAGGCAGGGGCCAGATATATTGTCCATACCGTAGCGGAGATGGAGGAACTTCTGCTGACAATTTAATAGCGGGAAATAATAATTATTTGAGGAGTGGAAGCGTGAATAAGAAAAACGATGGGTACGACAAAGTGTTTCGGGCATTGGGGGATGTACATAGAATTGAGATTTTGGATCTGCTGATGGAGCGGGAAATGAATGCAGGGGAATTGCTGGAAGCGGTGGATGTAGTGCAGTCTACGTTGTCCCATCACATGAAGAGCCTGTGCCAGTCCGGACTGGTGACGGCCAGAAAGGATGGGAGATGGACTTACTACGCTGTGTCTATGGAGCGTGTTCAGGAGGCGCGGCAATTTCTGAAAAGATATCTTGACGGGGAGACCCCGGAACAAGACAGCAGCGCGCCGGTGCAAGAATCCATATTGGCGCAGAAGGATGCATCAGCAAAGAAGACGGCGCCGATTCAAAAAGCGGGAGTGATTGATTACTCGAAGAAGAAAGAAGAAACAGAGAAAGAAAAGCCCGAAAAGGAAAGACCAGAAAAAATACAGAAAATTAAGAAGGAAAAGAGTAGAGGCGGAAAGAAAGAGAATAAAAAGGACGAAAAAAAGAAGGGAAAGAAGCAGAAGAAAAATGGCAAAAAATAAAGAGATAAAGACAAATGCCATGCGCATTCTGGAAAGACAGAAGATCCCCTATCAGATCATGACTTATGAGTGTGATGAGTTTGTGGACGCGCTGAAGATCGCGGATCAGCTGGGGTTGCCTTATGAGAAAATGTATAAAACTCTGGTGACGATAGGAAGCAGCAAAAATTATTTTGTTTTTGTCATCCCCATTCACCGGGAACTGGACCTGAAGAAGGCAGCCCGCTCTGTGGGAGAGAAATCGGTGGCGATGATCCATGTGAAGGAGATAAATGCGGTTACCGGCTATATCCGGGGCGGATGCACTGCCATCGGCATGAAAAAACAGTATGTCACCAGGATCGATGAAAGCGCAGAAAAACTGGAGACTATGATCGTCAGCGGCGGAAAGATCGGCGCGCAGATCGAATTGAAACCGGAGGATCTAAGGCGGGCGTCTGGAGGGGAATTTGCGGATATTATTGCTTAGGGAACCTCCCCCACAACCTCAGACATAAGCGTCGTAAGACGCGGCAGATGTGCGCAGCACGGATGGTCGGAGGTCTGCTGGCGGAGGGGCCGTGAATAGTAACCCTGATTTCCTTAGCTATGCAGCTCCAAGAATTGACAAACCCATGGATTTACGCTATAGTATCAAAAAACACGAACCAGGAGGAGAAAGAATATGCTAAATGATTTGGACAGAAAAGACAGAGATGATCGCCTGAGTGAATTGGTTCGGTATTGTTTGATATCCAGCGCCCTGGATCTGAATCTTTACCAGGAATACGATGTAAAACGTGGACTGCGCGAATCCAACGGAAAGGGTGTTCTCACCGGATTGACAGAGATTTCCGATGTGGTGGCTTATACGTCAGTTGAGGGCAAGAAAGTACCTATAGACGGTGAATTGTACTTTCAGGGCTATGATGTAAAAGAATTGATCAGGGGCTTTAAAGAACGAAGATTTAATTTTGAGGAAGCCACCTATCTGCTTTTGTTCGGCGAGCTTCCGAACAAAAAGCAATTACATGAATTTATTGATCTTTTGGGACAGTACCGGGAGCTGCCCAGCAAGTTTGTGAGGGATGTTATCATGAAAGCACCCAGCGCCAATATTATGAACGGCCTGCAAAAGAGTGTGCTTACTCTCTATTCTTACGATGATAACCCGGATGATACTTCTATCCCCAATGTGCTGCGCCAATCATTGACCCTGATCGCCACTATGCCGTTGATCTCAGTGTACGGTTATCAGGCATACCAGCACTATCACAATGACAAAAGCCTGGTGATCCGCTATCCCAAACCGGAACTTTCCACTGCGGAAAATATCCTGAGAATGATGAGGGATGACGGAGCTTACACAGAGTTGGAGGCCAGAGTTCTGGATATCTGCCTGGTGATCCATGCGGAGCACGGCGGTGGAAACAACTCCAGTTTTACCACCCATGTAGTATCTTCCACCGGCACGGATACCTACTCTGCAGTGGCGGCTTCCCTGGGCTCCCTGAAAGGACCGAAACACGGCGGCGCGAATCTGAAAGTGGAAAATATGTTCAGTGATATCAAGGAGCATGTGCCGGACTGGAGTGATGAGAATGCGCTGCGGGATTATCTGCAGAAGATTATTAATAAAGAAGCCTTTGACGGCAGCGGCCTGATCTATGGAATGGGACATGCGGTTTATACGCTTTCTGATCCCAGAGCGGTTATCTTGAAAGAGTATGCCAGAAGTTTGTCGGAGGAGAAGGAACTTCAGGAAGAATTCCACTTATATGAATCGGTGGAACGCATCGCGTCGGAGCTTCTGACCAGTCACAAAAAACTGTCCAAACCCATATGCTGCAATGTGGATTTTTACAGCGGGTTTGTGTATTCCATGCTTGGCATTCCCACGCAGCTTTTCACACCGATCTTTGCCATCGCCCGTATCTCCGGCTGGTGCGCGCACAGGATGGAAGAATTGGTAAATGGCGGTAAGATCATCCGTCCGGCTTATAAGTATGTAGGACATCACAAGGAGTACTGTGAACTAAATGACAGAAATTGGTAAAATAGTTACTATTCACAGCCTGTTTGAAATCGGATTCTGGCTTGTTATGCTTGCATGGACAAGACAGGTTCTGATTTCAAACAATGCCTGCGAAGAAGGAACCTCCCCTACAACCTCAGATATAAGCGTCGTAAGACGCGGCAGACGTGCGCAGCACGGATGGTCTGAGGTCTGTTGGCGGAGAGACCGTGAATAGTAACGTAAAATTGAAAATATGGAATAGACGGATTAAATAAAACGGTATATGATATAGGTAAGCATGTTCGCAGTAAAACCAAACTTCTATTAGAAAGGGAAATGCTATGACTACACTGGAATTGCAACAAATGGCGAATGAGGTTCGCAAGGGTATCGTTACAGCCGTACACAGTGCCAAGGCCGGTCATCCGGGAGGATCGCTGTCAGCGGCGGATGTTTTTACCTATCTGTACTTTGAGGAAATGAATATCGATCCCAAAGATCCGAAAAAGCCGGACAGAGACCGCTTTGTACTCTCCAAAGGACATACAGCTCCCGGCTATTACTCCGCTCTGGCGCTCAGGGGATTCTTTCCGGTGGAAGATCTGCCCAGTCTGCGTCATATTGGCTCTTATCTGCAGGGACATCCCTGTATGCAGCACACTCCGGGTGTGGATATGTCCTCAGGATCCCTGGGACAGGGTATCTCAGCAGCTGTGGGCATGGCCCTTGCAGCGAAGCTGGATGGAAAAAATTATCGCGTGTACACACTGCTGGGAGACGGGGAAATCCAGGAAGGACAGGTGTGGGAGGCGTCTATGTTTGCCGGACACCGGAAACTGGACAACCTCTGTGTGATCGTAGATAATAATGGATTGCAGATTGACGGAAATGTTGCTGATGTCTGCTCCCCATACCCCATTGACAAAAAATTTGAGGCCTTCAATTTCCATGTGATCAATGTAGCGGATGGTAACGATATGGAACAGCTCAGGGCAGCCTTTGAGGAGGCGAAGACCGTAAAGGGCATGCCGACCGTCATTATCATGAAAACAGTAAAAGGGAAAGGCGTTTCCTTCATGGAAAACCAGGCGTCCTGGCATGGGAAAGCTCCCAATGATGAGGAGTATGCGGTGGCTATGGCGGATTTGCAGAAAGTGGGGGAAGCATTATGTCAGAAGTAAAGAAGATCGCTACGAGAGAGAGTTATGGAAATGCCTTGGTCGAGCTTGGCGCGGAACATGAGGAAGTGGTGGTTCTGGACGCAGACCTGGCGGGCGCCACCAAAACCGGCGTATTTAAGAAAGCTTTCCCGGTGCGTCATATTGACTGCGGCATTGCCGAGGGTAATATGATGGGGATTGCTGCTGGTCTGGCTGCCACAGGAAAGGTTCCTTTTGCCAGCACCTTTGCCATGTTTGCTGCAGGAAGAGCTTTCGAGCAGGTACGAAATTCTATAGGATATCCCCATCTTAATGTGAAAATCGGAGCTACCCACGCAGGGATCTCTGTGGGGGAGGACGGGGCCAGCCACCAGTGCAACGAGGATCTGGCGCTGATGCGTACGATACCTGGCATGGTGATCATTTGTCCTTCTGATGATGTGGAGGCGCGGGCGGCGGTGAGGGCTGCCTATGAATATGTGGGTCCTGTATATCTGCGGTTCGGGCGTCTTGCGGTTCCGGTGATCAACGATAATCCTGAGTATAAATTTGAAATCGGTAAGGGAGTTGTTTTAAGAGAAGGCAGCGATGTAACGATCATCGCTACCGGGCTATGTGTTAACAGCGCTTTGGAGGCGGCCGGGAAGTTAGCTGCAGAGGGTGTTTCGACGGAGGTGATCAACATCCATACCATCAAGCCGCTGGATAAAGAACTGGTCATTGCTTCTGCAAAGAAGACCGGAAAAGTAGTTACCGTGGAGGAACACTCTATCATTGGCGGACTGGGAGGAGCAGTCTGTGAAGCGCTCTCAGAGGCGGCACCCACGCCGGTACTGCGTATCGGAGTAAAAGATACCTTTGGTGAGTCCGGACCGGCGGCGGCGCTCTTAAAGAAGTATCAGCTGGACGGTGAAGGTGTTTACGCTCAGATAGAAGCATGGATTTAAGCACTGCCCGGAAGCTGTCATTTCTGAAATGAAAGGAACATCTTTTTTCGGCATTGGAGCTCCATCAGCAGCAGGATGGAGCTCCAATGCCGTATTGCGTTATCTCACCTCAAATTTATATCCGATACCCCAAACTGTGGCAATGGACCAGTTCTGGTTACCTCTGATTTTCTCACGCAGACGTTTGATATGTACATCTACAGTCCTTGTGTCTCCCACGTATTCATAGCCCCAGATTTGGTCCAGGAGCTGTTCTCTGGTAAATACCTGATTTGGGGAGTTGGCAAGAAAATATAGCAACTCCAGCTCTTTGGGGGGCATGTCTACGGTTTGACCGCGGTAAGTTACGGAATAATTGGTCAAATTAATAGATAGCTCCGGATATTCGATGTATTTCTGGGGAACTTTGGGAGCTTCTGCCATGGGAAACTGGTAGCGCCGCAGTACAGCCCTTACCCGGGCTACCAGCTCTTTGGGATCAAAGGGTTTCACGATATAGTCGTCTGCGCCAAGCTCCAGGCCGAGAACCTTATCAAAGACTTCTGCTTTTGCCGAGAGCATGATAATAGGCACCTGGGAGCGCTGCCGGATCGCCCGGCAGACCTGGTAGCTATCCAGTCCTGGCAGCATCAGATCCAAAAGTACCAGATCCGGCTGCCAGCTGTCACACTCTTTTAAGGCTTCCATACCATCTTTTGCTATTTTTGTTTCAAAAAATTCTTTGGTCAGATAAAGAAAAATCGACTCTGCAATATTCTCATCATCATCGACGATAAGTATCTTTTGTCTGTTAATCATTTATATCCCCTTATTCTTTTCTGCGGTTTATTTTTTAAAAGTCACAATGGTGACCCCCGCATCGCCCTCACCAAACTCGCCCAGCCGAAAACTGTCCACATGCTTTTGACGGCGCAGATAATTGTGTACGGCCTTACGCAGCGCTCCTGTGCCTTTTCCGTGAACTACCCGCACACTGGGCAGGTGGGCCAGATAGGCATCATCCAGATATTTATCCAGCTCCGGCAGCGCTTCGTCTACCGTCTTGCCCAGAAGGTTGATCTCTGTGCTGACAGAGGCGGATTTGGACATTTTGATCTTTGCGGAACCGGTGCGCTTTAGAGCGGGTGCGCTGCTTACATTATCTTCAAGTTTTTCCAGGTCTTTCAGATTTACCTGGGATCGAAGGATCCCCATTTGGACGAATAGATTCCCCTTGGTATCCGGGAGGGTGCTGACAGTTCCTTTCAGATTGAGACTCAGAACCCGGACACTGTCCCCAATCCTAAGCTCCTTGGCTTTTACCGCTTTTTTCGGCTTCTGTGTATTCTTCAAAGCCATATCTTTTTCCAGTTCGGATAATTTTCCCCGGAGCTGATTTCTTTCTTGTTCCATCTGCCGGGACGAGTCTGAACTGCTGCCCAGTTTATTATATCTGCGGATGGTCTCATCCGCATATTCTTTGGCCTCCCGCAAGATAGCGTGGGCCTCTTCTCTGGCCTTGGCCAGAATCTTATCCCGGCTGTTTTCCAGACGGTCTTCTTTATGCTCCAGATTATTTTTTAAACGTTCAATTTCCTTTTTATAACGGGAAATCTCTTCCTTTTCCCGCTCTACAATGACACGGCTGTTTTCCAGATCCGTGATGACATCTTCGAAATTTTCTGCGTCTTGACTGATATGCTCTTTCGCTTCTTCAATCACTTCATCCGGCAGACCCAGTTTGGAAGAAATGGCGAAAGCGTTGCTCTTTCCCGGGACACCGATCAGCAGCCGGTAGGTGGGGCGCAGGGTATCCACATTGAATTCGCAGCAGGCATTTTCCACTCCGGGAGTGGAGAGAGCGAAGACCTTCAGTTCACTGTAATGGGTGGTGGCAATCGTGCGCACCCCTCTGCGGTGAAGGCTTGACAGGATCGCGATAGCCAGAGCGGCTCCTTCTGTGGGATCCGTACCGGCCCCCAGCTCATCAAAGAGCACCAGGGAATGTTCATCGGCCTGTTTCCAGAAGGAAACAATGTTGGTCATGTGGGAGGAAAAGGTACTGAGGCTCTGCTCGATGCTCTGCTCGTCCCCGATGTCAGCGAAGACTTCTGTAAACAATGATAATTCTGAGTGGTCGAATGCCGGTATGTGCAGACCTGCCTGTCCCATCAGAGTGAACAGCCCAACGGTCTTCAAAGACACCGTCTTTCCGCCGGTATTCGGTCCGGAGATCACCAGAAGGTCAAAGGTTTTTCCCAGATGAATGTCTACAGGAACCACTGTTTTCTGATCCAGAAGAGGATGACGGCCTTTCTTAATATTGATGCGCCCTTCTTTGTTGAAATCCGGTTCGGAACCGTTGTAACCCTTGGACAGCATGGCCCGGGCAAAAATGAAATCAAGTTCCGTTAAAAGAGTGATATCGCTGCAGAGTCCTTCGCTTTCTTCAGCCACCAGGCTGCTTAAATTAGCAAGGATTACTTCAATTTCTTTTTCCTCCCGAAGCTCCAGCTCCCGCAGATCATTGTTTAATTTTACCACTGCCATGGGTTCCACGAAAAGGGTGGAACCGGAGGAAGACTGGTCATGGATCATGCCTGGAACCTGACTGCGGTGCTCTGCCTTGACCGGCAGGCAGTAGCGGCCGTTTCTCTGGGTGATGACAGCATCCTGCAGGTAGGTGCGGGCGCTGCCGCTTACCATGGAAGAGAGCTGGGAGCGGATGCGGTCATTGGTCTGGGCTATGGATCGCCGGATCTGACGCAGCGTGGTGCTGGCATCGTCCGCGATCTCATCTTCCGAGAGAATACAGCGGCGGATCTCTGCAGCCAGGGGTGTCAGCGGCTGCAGCTGCCGGAACATCTCATCCAGAGAATCATCGGGAAGTTCATCATTTTCCCGGCGGGAATAGGACTTCACCCTGTTCGCGGCCTCCAGCAGCTTGCACACGCTTAAAAGCTCCGGAATGTTTAAGGTGCTGCCGATTTCCAGCCTCTTCAAAGAACTTCGCATGTCCTGAACTCCGGAGAAAGAGACGCTGCCCTTCTGGTAAATCCGCTTAAGGGCGTCGCTGGTTTCCCGCTGCATTCTGCGGATCTCTCCAATATCGCAGGAGGGCAGCAGCTGCCTGCAAAGATTTTTGCCGGGATTGGAACCGGCAAACTGCGTCAGTTTTTCTATGATTTTCGGGTACTCCAGCACCCGGAGCGCTTTTTCGTTCATAAACTGTACCTTTGAGACTATATAATAATTGAAATTATTTATTTACTATGCTTTTATTTTACTCTATAATACAATAAAAGAAAATACTTTTTTGATGGAATTTTATTTTCGGGAGAAAGTTTGGTTGTTATTTTTTGCGAAAAAAATCAATAAATAAAGGATTTTTCAAAAATTGTCGGTGTTCTGATCGGACACAGGGGGCGCATGTAGGCCACAGTGGGCGATATGCAAAATTATGTGAGCAGAGAGTCATCATATTGCATGAGGAACGATGAAAACCGATGCGTCCGTGAAGAGGGTATAAGAGTTTAGAGAGAAGAAGATAAGGAGCAGAAAGAAATGAAATTTATTGACACGTTTCGTGAGGGAGACCGGATCGGAGATATCTACCTCTGTAAGTATAAACAGTCAGCGACTGCGAAAAACGGAAAAATGTATGAGAATGTGATTCTGCAGGACCGCACTGGTACCATTGACGCGAAAATCTGGGATCCGGGTTCCGGCGGGATCAATGAGTTTGATGTCCTGGACTATGTGGATGTGATCGGCGAAGTCACCAGTTTCCAGGGCAATTTGCAGCTGAATATTAAGCGTGTGCGCAAAGCGGAGGAAGGGGAATTTCAGCCTGCTGATTACCTGCCGGTGAGTGAAAAGAATGTGGATGAAATGTATCAGGAGCTGATGGCGCTGCTGGGACAGGTGCAAAATCCCTACCTGAAGCAGCTGATCCGGAAGTACTTTGAGGATGAGGTCTTTGTGCGTGCCTTTAAGCAGCACTCCGCTGCGAAGACGGTACATCATAGCTTCGTGGGCGGTCTTCTGGAACATACCCTGAGCGTAGTAAAATTGTGCGACTATTATGTGCAGCAGTACCCCTACTTAAATCGGGATCTGCTGTTTACCGCAGCCGCTTTCCATGATGTTGGAAAACTAAAGGAAATCTCCAATTTCCCGGAGAACGACTATACGGATGACGGTCAGCTTCTGGGGCATATTGTCATGGGTTGTGAACTGGTGGGTTATGGCTGCCGGAGCATCAAGGGTTTTCCCAAAAAGCTGGCCAGCGAGCTGCAGCATTGTATTCTGGCCCACCACGGCGAACTGGAATTTGGTTCTCCCAAAAAACCGGCACTGCCGGAGGCGCTGGCGCTGAATCTGGCGGACAACACGGACGCAAAGCTGGAGACCATGAAGGAACTTCTGAAAGGCACACAGGGCGCTCCTCAGTGGCTGGGCTATAACAGGCTGTTTGAATCCAATATCCGAAAGAGCAGTGAATTTTGAGGTATGTCATGAAGAAGGATGAAATGATACGGATGAAAATCGAAGACATCAGCAGCGAGGGGCTGGGCATCGGCCACGCGGATGGGATGGCGGTTTTTGTGAAGGATACGGTGATCGGAGATGAGATTACTGCTAAGATCATCAAGGTCAAGAAGACCTATACTTACGGCAGGCTGATGGATCTTGTGCAGGCCAGTTTGGATCGCACAGAGCCGGTCTGCCGGGTGGCGCGCCAGTGCGGAGGCTGTCAGCTTCAGGCAATGGATTACCAGGCGCAGCTCAGATTCAAGGAGAACAAGGTGCGAAACAATCTGATCCGTATCGGCGGATTTGATCCGGAATTATTGAATCGTATCATGGAACCCATTATCGGAATGGAAGATCCGTTCCGTTACCGGAACAAGGCTCAGTTTCCCATCGGCACAGACCGGGAGGGAAACCTGATCGCCGGATTTTATGCGGGACGCACTCACAGCATTATCGACAATCACGACTGTGCTCTGGGGGTAAAAGAGAATAAGGAAATTTTAGAAATCGTTCTGGAACATATGCGCCGGCTTGGTATTTCTGCCTACAATGAGACCACCGGAAAAGGTCTTATGCGCCATGTGATGATCCGGTACGGATTTCGGACAAAACAGATCATGGTCTGCCTTGTGGTCAACGGGCGGAAGATTCCCGGAGAGAAGGAGTTAGTACAGGCGCTGACTGCAATTCCCGGCATGATGAGCATTGTGCTGAACGTAAACCGGGAGAACACCAATGTGATCCTTGGCCGGGAGATCCGGCTGCTTTGGGGCCAGGAATATATCGAAGATTATATCGGGGAGGTAAAATATCAGATATCCCCCCTTTCTTTTTATCAGGTAAACCCGGTACAGACGGAGAAACTTTACGGGACGGCGCTGGAGTATGCCGGCCTGACCGGCAGCGAGACGGTGTGGGATCTGTATTGCGGCATCGGCACCATCTCTTTGTTCCTGGCTCAGAGGGCGGGAAAAGTGTACGGCGTGGAAATCGTACCGGAAGCCATCGAGGACGCGAAGCGCAACGCGGCGCTGAATCATTTTACAAATACAGAATTTTATGTAGGCAAGGCCGAGGAAGTTTTGCCTGAGAAATATGAAAAAGACAATATTTTTGCGGATGTGATCGTCATTGATCCGCCCCGCAAAGGGTGTGAGGAGAAGGTGCTGGCCACCATGGTGAAGATGGCTCCCAGGCGCATCGTCTATGTCAGCTGCGACTGTGCAACGCTGGCCAGAGACCTGAAATATCTGTGCGGACAAGGGTACGAACTGAAGCGGGTGCGGGCAACTGACATGTTCCCAATGAGCGTGCATGTGGAGACGGTATGCCTCCTGAGCAACCGAAAACCTGACACAAAATTCAGCAGCAATTTTGGATACTTCTAAAAGGAAGGCTGATTGATCAAAATTGACGGAGCAGAAAAACGCAGAGCCGATATGTCTGTAAGAAATTGCAGGGGTCGGCTCAGTTTGATTTTTGGTAGAAACTACAGAAATTTTGCGGGAGAAATTGTTTGAATTACACAAAAATCAGCGGTTTTCGTGTGGTTGTCCAAGAAAACATTTGTATAATTATGCAAACTGAGAGGATACAAAGTGTATATTATGAATATACTGAATAATATGCTAAAAAAGGCCGGAAATCGCAAGAAAAAAAGTTTATTAAAAGATAGATTTTTGTTTACTGATATGTTACAATAATACTAATACCAAAAAATGGCGGTTTTATCGCCAAATATTACCGTAGGTGGTGAAAAGATGGGATAGGGAGCATGTAAATAAAAGGGGTTTTTCCTGCTTACAGAGGGTTTATTCTTGGTCACTGAATAGTACAGGCATGACTTGTATTATTCAGTGATAAAGAACTCGGAACCTTTTGCGCAGGACGCAACAATGTATGATTACGGAAAATATCAGGAGGGAAAGTAATGAACAAACAATCCGTATGGAAACGCGCACTGTCATTGATGCTGGCAGTGTCCATGAGTGTGGGGAACATACCCACTGCTGCATTTGCAGAAAATGTCAATGCAGAGTATGAGGAGGAAACAGAACTGACGACGGAAGCGGCAGCTGAGGCACCGGAAGAGAGTGAAGCACCGTCGGAACGTGCAACCGAAGCGATACCTGCTCCGGAAACGGTATCTGCAACCGAAGCAGAACCGGCAACCGAAGCAGTGCCTGAGCAGCAGGAAGGCGGCGATGAAAGTGAGGCACCCGCTCCGGAAGAGACGCCGACGGAGTTTGAGACGGACGTCCAGCAGGAAACGGAAACGGTCGCTGAGCCGGAAACGCAGGAGACGACGGAACCGGCAACTGAACAGGTGACAGATGTTCCCGAAGAGGCGCAGACCGAGGAAGTGACGGAGACGGAGACCGAAAAAGAGTATCCGGAACTGACGAAATACGTTCAGATGGATGACGGCTCCGTGGTGGGCATCCTTGCGCCGGAAGGAGCATTCCCGGAGGGAACCGTGCCGGTGGTAAAGGCAGTGGATCTGACGGAGACGAATCCGGATCAGGCATATGTGAATGAACTGTTCTCTATCCTGACAGAGGGCGCCCAGGAAGAACTTACAGCGCAGAAAGTGGCGGCCTACGAGATCTACTTCTACGAAGAAGAGGATGAAGACAGATTACATATCCAGCCGGAAAAACCGGTGGAACTTACCTTTGACAATATTACTGTTGAGGGCGACGAAATCCAGGTGTACCATATACCGGAGAAAAAGTATGCGGCAGAAAAAGTCAGCGAAAAGAGCACGAACCCAAAGGAGGGCTATGCTTCGATCAAAGTAAAAGAAGCGAAAGACTTTTCTGTCTATGCCGTTGTGGGTACAACGAAAGAAGAAGAGGAAAATACTGAGCAGAAGATCATCACCATCCACTATGGGGCAACCGAGGGCGGCTCTGTCTCTGTGGAAGAAGAGAGAGTGCTGGTGACCTTCTCAGAAGAAGGGGAAGTCATCAAGGTAGAGTCCGCTGAGGGCGTAACTATAGATGATAACGGAAACGTTATCAAAGAAGAGGGCGATTCTGCGGAAGACACACAGGATGGCAGCAACGATACGGAAGGACAGGACGAGACCGAGTTTGTCCTGCAGGGCTCTACGGCCATCGCGGATGAGACGGATGCCGAGGATGAGACAGAAGTTACGGATGACGCTGTCATCGAAGAAGAAACAGAGGAAGGCACGGAAGAGGTTGAGTATGTTTTCCAGTACTGGGTGAACTCCGATGGCGAGGTTGTGTCCGATGAGGAGACCTACGTGCCGGAAGAGGCGGATCTGATCGAGGACGAAGAATTTACGGCGGTGTTTACCTATGGAGATTACGGTGTGCCTTGGGGTGAGGAGCCGGACGCAACGGCAGTTAGTAAAGGCTATATTTACAGGTTGACTGCGATAAATACTGTAAATGGAGAGTATCTTGAAAAATGGAACAAATCAACGAAAAAGTGGGAAAAACAGTCGGATTGGATTTACTGTCTGGACGCAGGATACCTATGGCCAAGCGGTCCGGGTTCATATGGCCTTTATAAAAAAGAACAAGTGTCATCCGGTGGCGGCGACCACGGGTTTACTTTAACGCAATATCTGAAGATTTGTGCTGCATTTGCTTGGGTGGAGGCAAATCATAAAAATGATACTAATTATAAAAGAGCATTGCAAAATGTAGTATGGGGGATTAGAAGAGGGACAGCACCTTTCGGTGATGGAACTTCAGCCAGTGGAGATAACAGTTTAGCCACAGAAATATACAATGCTGTCAATGGCCGTCAATTGAGTAAAGAGAATACAACCCTATATTATTATCGGCTATATTCTGGCGGCGCTCAGAACCTTATTTCCTATCAGACGTTTGCAAAAGATGTTACAGCGACGCTGAACGGGAAAAAGATCATCACGGGGCGAGAGTTTAAGAGCGGGGATACCTTCACCTTTACCGTGACCAGCACCAACGGCGGGAAGCTGCCAAACCCTGCCACGGCGACGGTGAAGCCCACCAGCGGGACGGAAGCAACGTTTAA
>CADCMM010000021.1 GCA_902802515.1 uncultured Lachnospiraceae bacterium | reverse complement strand
AGTTACGTGCTCGGACGAGGAGCAAACGCTTTTATCGCGAACGATGTCCGAGCAAATGTAACGCAGCAAAGTGAAGGTAGGAAACTATGTTTTCAGCAGGCATTATTCCTTACAAGCCGTCATTACGCAGTGGGTGTTACAGAAATTATAGATTCGGAAACACATCAAGTGTTTCCGAATCTACGCATCTCCGAGACACTGTATGAGATAGGGCGGACTTTAGTTCGTCATAGACATACAGTGTCGGAAGGAGCAAGCGAACATAGGATATCGGAACTCCGTTAGCCAGTATTTTGTAACAGACCCCTTAAACTCCTGGAAGTAGTCTAACATAACCGGGGGAAAACGGCAATGGAGTTTGAAAGAACTTTGAAAATTTAAGAAATAGAAAGGAAACGACATAAGGTTGACAAAATCAAAAAAAGTTAGTATAGTTAGGATACCGCGCAACCGGGGAGATAGCGGTGCCCTGTACCTGCAATCCGCTACAGCAGGGGTGATGCCGAACCGAGGCTGTTTTGCTGTGAAGCTGCCCTTTATAAGTGATGTTGACGTCTGGGTCTTACGCAACAGGAATCTGTGAACCGTGTCAGGTCGGGAACGGAGCAGCACTAAGCAGAACCTTCTGTGTGCCGTAAGGCAGCCTGGGCCGAGTTAACTGTAAAGGTAACGTTTGTGGCAGGCAGTCGAAGGGAGGTGCGCGGTGAGAAGAACATTAGGGGGGCTTTCCCACTGAGTGTGACCGTGGTTTTAGAAAAGCGAAGGTTCATTCAGCGTGAGAGCCCCCATATTATTTACGTGAGTAAGAACTATTGTGCCGGTTGAGGCAGCATTTCCACAAGGGTTGCCGTGCGGCAGTGGTACACGTTTGCCAACGACCAAAGCAGATATCGGGAATACGGAGAGTGGGAAATATTTATGGAGAAACTGACTGAGGACGAGAAATTTATGAAGGCAGCTCTAACGCAGGCCAGAAAGGCGCGGAAACTGGAGGAAGTGCCCATTGGTTGTGTGATCACTTATGAGGGAAAGATCATTGCCAGAGGATATAATCGCCGGAATACCGATAAAAATACCCTCTCACATGCGGAGATGAATGCCATAAAAAAGGCCAGTAAAGTCCTGGGAGACTGGCGTCTGGAGGGATGTACGATCTACATTACTTTGGAACCCTGTCAGATGTGCGCAGGTGCTATTGTTCAGGCCAGAATCACTCGCGCGGTTATCGGGAGTATGAATGCGAAAGCAGGCTGTGCCGGCTCGGTATTAAATATACTGGAGATGTCTCAGTTTAATCATCAGGTGGAGGTGACCAGGGGGGTGCTGCAGGAGGAATGCAGCAGTTTACTGTCAGATTTTTTCCGGGAACTGCGAATTAAGAAGAAAATGTAATTTCTGCTTTCAAAAAATGTAATTCTGTGATATACTATCTCAGTTCGGAGAGTTAGCGAAGTGGTCGTAACGCGCCGCACTCGAAATGCGGTTGTCCGCAAGGGCACGTGGGTTCGAATCCCACACTCTCCGTTAAACAGGGGCTGCCGGTCATCTATGTAAATGTGAGATACCGGGAGCCCCTGTTTTAGAGAGACGATGATTAAATGATGTTGGGGTCAAAAGGGCTTTTGACCCTTACATTATTAAATCAGCGTTTCCTTAGAAAAATAAATAATTAACAACCAAGGTTGAAGTATTTGCAAAGCGTGGCAAACAGTTCGGAACAGCTATTGAAATTTAAACACATAGTTTCGTCCTCCTTTTTTAGATTTCCGCAAGTCAAGGAGCCTTGCGGATCTGCCTTAGCTAAGTACAAGAGCATTGTAACAAGTTTGCGCATGAAGAACAATAGGAGATGACTGGAAGCATTTCCAGTGTGTCGCTGCCTATTATGGAGGAGATATGAGAAAAAATACGATTATTTTTGACTTAGACGGAACACTCCTAAATACGCTGGAGGATCTCACGGACGGAGTAAATCACACCCTGTGTCAGTACGGTTTTCCCGAGAAAACCAGGCAGGAGGTGCGAAGGGCGCTGGGAAACGGCGCCAGATGGCTGATCCGTTCGTCCCTGCCGGAAGAGGTGCCGGCTCCTGAATTAGATCAGGTGCTGAAGGACTATGAGGCGTACTATCAGGAGCACTGCCGCATTAAGACAGGACCCTATGACGGAATTCTGGAACTGCTGGAGGATCTAAAACGGCGGCAGGTGAAGATGGCCATTATCTCCAATAAGGGGGATGGGGCGGTGAGAGAACTGAACCGGCAGTATTTTTCTGAGTACATTTCCACCGCCCAGGGGGTACATGAGGGTATACGAAGAAAGCCGTCCCCTGATGCTGTGTTGGAAGCCCTGAAGAAACTGGAAAGTTCTCCAAAGGATGCGGTCTATGTGGGAGACACGGAAGTGGATTATGAGACGGCAAAAAACGCTGGGTTGGACTGCGTGCTGGTCAGCTGGGGATTTCGGGATCGGGAGCAGCTAAAACTCCTGCAGCCGGATTTGCTAATCGACACACCACAAGAGCTTCTGAGATGGTTGAACTGTGAAGTGAAATAGGCTATACTTAAAGATAACGATAAAAGTGGATTGCGCCCAGGAGAGCGCGAGACAATTACTAAGGAAACCAGGGGGATATCACGGTGAAACTTTTGGAAGAGAGAATACGCAAAGACGGCATTGTAAAGCCGGGGAATGTACTGAAGGTGGACAGCTTTCTGAATCATCAGATGGACGTGGAGCTGTTTAATGAAATGGGAAAAGAATTTAAGCGGCTGTTCGGGGATCGCCCTATTAACAAGATCCTGACCATTGAAGCGTCCGGTATTGGAATTGCCTGTGTGGTAGCGCAGCATTTTCAAGTTCCTGTGGTCTTTGCAAAGAAGGCAAAGAGCATTAATCTGGACGGAGAAATGTACACCACTAAGATAGAGTCCTTTACTCATAAAAAAGTGTATGATGTGATCGTGGCGAAAAAGTTTTTAAACAAGGAAGATCATGTGCTGATCATTGATGATTTTCTGGCGAACGGATGCGCGGTGGCAGGGCTGATCGACCTGATCCAGAGTGCGGGAGCTACAGTAGAGGGCGTGGGTATTGCCATTGAAAAGGGATTTCAGCAGGGCGGAGACATCATCCGGGGAAAGGGTATCCGCGTGGAATCCCTGGCCATTGTGGAGAGTATGGATGACGAGACGGGAACGCTTTCGTTCCGGGAACAGTGAAGGAGAGAAGATGAGCGATTACAGAATTGAGACAAAATGTATTCAGTCCGGCTATCATCCGGGGAACGGGGAAGCCAGAGTGCTTCCTATTTATCAGAGTACTACATTCAAATATGAGACAGCGGATGAGATGGGAAAGCTCTTTGACCTGGAGGAGAGCGGCTACTTTTATACACGGCTGCAGAACCCAACCAGCGACGCGGTGGCGGAGAAGATAGCGGATATGGAGGGCGGTGTGGCCGGTATGCTCACTTCCTCCGGACAGGCGGCGAACTTTTACGCGGTATTTAATATCTGCGAGGCGGGAGATCATGTGATCTGTGCTTCGGCAATTTACGGAGGAACCCTAAATCTCCTGGGGGTCACGTTAAAGAAACTGGGGATTTTGTGCAGCTTTGTAGATGCGGACGCGTCGGAGGAGGAATTGGCAAAAGCATTTCGCCCCAACACGAGGGCAGTGTTTGCGGAGACCATCTCCAATCCGGCCCTGGTGGTGCTTGATATTGAAAAATTTGCCAGGGTTGCCCATGCTCACGGTGTTCCGTTGATCGTGGACAATACCTTTGCTACGCCGGTAAACTGCAGACCGATCCGGTGGGGAGCAGATATCGTGACTCACTCCACCACAAAATATATGGATGGACATGCAGTTCAGGTGGGAGGAGCCATTGTTGACAGCGGAAATTTTGATTGGGAAGCTCATGCGGATAAATTTCCCGGACTGACTACTCCGGATGATTCTTATCACGGTATTATCTATACAGAAAAATTTGGGAAATTGGCCTATATAACTAAGGCAACGGTACAGCTCCAGAGAGACTTGGGGGCTGTGCCTTCCCCGATGAATAGTTTTCTTTTGAATCTGGGGCTGGAAAGTCTGCCCTTGCGCGTGGAACGTCACTGTTACAATGCGCAGAAGGTGGCAGAGTATCTGGATGCCCACGATAAGGTAGCATCGGTAAATTATGCTGGTCTTCCCGGAGATAAGTATCATGAACTGGCGAAGAAATATATGCCGGGCGGAACCTGCGGAGTCATCTCTTTCGAACTGAGGGGAGGAAGAGAGGCGGCGGTCCGTTTTATGGACAGCCTGAGACTGGCAGCCATTGTGACCCATGTGGCGGACGCCAGGACCAGCGTGCTGCATCCTGCCAGCCACACCCACCGTCAGCTTACCGACCAGCAGCTGGAGGCGGCAGGGATTTCCCCGGGCATGATCCGCCTTTCTGTCGGGATTGAGCACATAGACGATATCATTGAGGATCTTGGTCAGGCTCTGGCAAAGGCATAATGTGTGATGACGGTATAACGTAACAGGAGGCGGCTATGATCAGCCAAACCTTGCGGCAGACCAGAGAATATGAAAAAATCTTCGAGCAGAAGATAAAAGAAGAAGATAGATAATGAACTAAAACTACAGAAAAGGACCTCTGCAAAATATAGAATCCATTAATCATTATTTTGCAGGGTCCTTGTCCTATTATTTATCCAACGCAGATGCGCAGTGCGGGCACTTTACGGCGTCCTTATGGATCTCAGATTTGCAGTAAGGGCAGATCTTTGTGGTAACTTCCGGAGCCGGAGCCGGCTTGCGGAGCTTGTTGATCCCTTTGACTACCATGAAGATGCAGAATGCGATGATCAGGAACTGAACAACCATCTGAATGAAATTGCCGTATGCCAGCACGGAGGCGCCTGCTTCCTGGGCTTCTGCCAGTGTTTTGTAAGAACCGCCGTCCAGTGCAACGAACAGATCTGTGAAGCTCACCTTTCCCGTTGCCAGGGTGATGACCGGCATCAGGACATCGTCCACCAGAGAACTTACGATGTTGCTGAAAGCGCCACCGATGATAACGCCGACTGCCATATCCATGACATTTCCGCGCATAATAAACTCTTTAAACTCTTCGCCTATTTTGCTCATTTTAATATCCTCCTTTTCCTTTATATAAGCCGTCACTTACAGGCCGCAGTGACCGTACTATTCACAGCCTGTTTGAAATCGGGTTCTGGCTTGTTATGCTTGCATGGACAAGACAGGTTCTGATTTCAAACAAGGCCTGCGAAGCAGGAACCTCCCTCACAACCTCAGACATAAGCGTCGTAAGACGCGGCGGACGTGCGCAGCACGGATGGTCTGAGGTCTGTTGGCGGAGGGACCGTGAATAATAACAATTGTTGCGGGAATTGCATGATTCTTTAGAGAGAGGCGATGGCTTTATGCGTTTTATACATATGGCGGATGTGCATCTGGGGGCGGCCCCTGATGGAAGAACGGACTGGAGCGAGATGAGGAAAAAAGAAATCTGGGAGACATTTCGTTCCAGCATTGCAGATGCGGGGAAGGAGCGGGTGGATCTGCTGCTGATCGCGGGAGATCTGTTCCACAGGCAGCCTCTTGCGGAAGAGCTGAAGGAAGTCAATTATCTTTTTTCTACGCTGGAGAATACCCGGGTGGTGCTGATGGCAGGAAATCACGATTACATCCAGCCTTCTTCCGCTTATTTAAATTTCCCGTGGAGCAGGAACGTGGCCTGCCTGTTCTCGAAGGAGTGTGAGTGCGTCCGGTTTCCCGAAATTGGAACGGAAGTGTATGGGTTTAGTTATTATCGGCAGGAAATTTTGCAGCCCCTCTATGACGGACTGCGCCCGGTGAAGAATGATTGCTGTCATATTTTGCTTGCTCACGGTGGAGACGCTGATCATATTCCACTGGATAAACGTAAGCTGAGCAGGAGCGGGTTTGATTATGTGGCATTGGGGCATATCCACAAGCCTCAGGTGCTGGTGCCGGATAGAATTCTTTATTCCGGCGCCTTAGAACCCATTGACCGCGGCGACAGCGGGCCTCACGGATATGTGATGGGGGAATATGAGCGGGGAAGGATAAATACCCGGTTTGTTCCAAAGGCAAAACGGGAGTACATCACGCTGGAGGTGGAGACCACAGAGGCGGATACCACATTTTCTCTGAGGGATCGCCTGGAAAAAAGCATTCAGCAGAGAGGCTGGCAGCATATTTACCGGATTATTCTTCGGGGCAAGCGCAGTCCGGGAACACATTTCGATACAGAAAAACTCATGGAGTTCGGGATGGTACTGGAGGTAATGGATCAGACTGTTCCCGCCTTTCCTCTGGAGGAATGGAAAAGAAAGTACCGTGGTCAGATGATCGGACGGTATATTGAGAGCTTCGAGGGACATGAGAGGAGCGAGGTGGAGGAGAAAGCGCTGCAGTATGGGCTGGAGGCTCTGATGATGTCGGAAACACTGCGCTAGACCTTGCCGCTTACTTACAGGAGATACATAGTATGGAAATCATGGAACTGAATATCAAGCATTTCGGGAAGTTCCTGGAACATAAGGTAAATTTTCAGCCGGGAGTTAATATCATCTATGGAGGAAACGAAACAGGAAAGTCTACAATCCATGCTTTTATCCGTGCAATGTTCTTTGGCATTGAGAGGGGTCGGGGAAAGGCCGGGAAAAAAGATGAGTATCAACTCCGCCAGCCATGGGAAAATTCCACCTATTTTGAGGGAAGCATGCGGCTGTGCTGCAAGGGGCAGATTTTTCGAATTGAACGGAATTTTTATAAGAATGAAAAGGATGTGCGGCTGATCTGTGAGAGCAGCGGACAGGAACTTCCAGCAGATCTTGAGGAATTGCAGCAGCTGCTGGGGGGAATGAACGAGGCAGCTTTTAGCAATACCATTTTTATTTCCCAGGCGGGGAGTGAGACCGACGCGGGACTTGCGGAGGAACTGCGAAAATTCATGGTGAATTTTCAGGAGAGCGGGGATGGGTCGCTGGATGTAACCAGAGCTCTGGAGAAGCTAAAGAGCCAAAAAAGAAACCTGGAGGCGAAAAAGAAACGGGAGCAGGAGCTTCTGGATGAAAAAATTGCCCGCAAAGAGATGGAGACGAACTATGTCCGGCAGGAGCTGGAACGCTCAGAGGCAACAGACTGTACAGCTAAGCAGGACGGCTTGGGAGAGAATGTATACAGAGAACCGGAAAAGACCGTGGCGGATACGGGCAGACTGTCAGAAACCGGTGAGGATCAGAAATGGACAGAGGAGAGAGAAGAAACTCCCGGTTTCTATGAAAAATTTCTGCTCTGTCTGAATATACTGCTGTTTCTTTGCGGCGGTTTGGGCATTGCCTGCGGTATGTTCGCGGAGAGTATAGGAGCGAAAATAGGACTGACAGCGGTTGGGATCCTCTCGTTTGCGCTTCTTTGGATGACAGCAAGATACACGGTAAGGAGCGGGGCATTTTTGAACTGGCTGCAGGAAGTACATGGAGAAGGGTCTCACTGGAAAAATAAGAAAAGTTTTGAAACAGAAAAGGAAACAGATGGAACCGCAAGGAGCGATCAGACCCGGGATGGTGAAAAGAAGATTGCGCAGGATAAGCGGCGCTGGCTGCTGGAGGAGCAGCGGCGGGAGCAAAGGGAAAAATCCCGGCGCCTGGAACTGTTAAATCAGGAGACTGCGCAGCTTTTTCACCAGAGGGAACAGCTTATTTCTTATGACCGGGAGATAGCGGCCGTGGATCTGGCGATGCTCCGCATCCGGGAACTGTCGGCGAAAATCTATCAGGAAGCAGGGGTGGATTTCGGAAGAACGGCATCTGCGCTTCTCGAAGAACTGACAGAGGGAAATTATACGCAGATTGCCCTGGATGAACATATGGAAGTGCGGATCAATACACCGAAAAAACTGCTCTATCTGCATCAGGTCAGCTACGGTACTATGAATCAGGTTTATTTTGCGCTGCGTATGGCGGCGGGAAAATTGCTGACCGGCGGGCAGCCCTTGCCTATTATATTAGATGAACCGTTTGCTATGTATGATGAGGATCGGCTGGAGGCGGCGCTTCGCTGGCTGGATAATAGCGGACGTCAGGTGATCTTATTTACCTGTCAGAAGAGAGAAAAAGAGATACTGGATCGTATCAGGAGGGGAAGATAAATGCTGAAAATAGGTTGTCATCTGTCATCATCAAAAGGATTTTACCATATGGGAGAGGAGGCAATCTCTATCGGAGCCAATACCTTTCAGTTTTTCACCAGAAACCCCAGGGGAAGCAGAGCAAAACCTGTGGATGAAGCGGACGTGGCTCGCTACCTGGACTTTGCCGGCCGGCACGGGATATCCTGTATTCTGGCCCATGCCCCGTATACGCTCAATGCCTGTTCCGCAGATGAACATACCAGGGAGTTCGCGCTTCTCACCATGGAGGATGACTTAAGGAGAATGGAATATGTGCCGGGAAACTGTTACAATTTTCACCCGGGCAGCCATGTGGGACAGGACATCGACAAAGGAATCGAGGAGATAGCAACCATCCTGAATCAAATCTTAAAACCGCAGCAGCATACCACGGTACTTCTGGAGACGATGGCAGGAAAAGGGACGGAGGTGGGCAGCCGTTTTGAAGAACTTGCCGGGATCCTGGAGAGAGTGGAGCTGAAAGAGAAGATGGGAGTTTGTCTGGATACCTGCCATGTCTACGACGCGGGATACGATATTGTAAATAATCTGGAGGGTGTGCTGCAGGAATTTGACGAAGTGATCGGTCTGGAAAAACTGAGAGCCATCCATGTGAACGATTCCAAGAATCCGTTTATGAGTCATAAAGACCGACATGAAAAAATCGGCCAGGGCTCCATCGGTTTGGGGGCCCTGCGCCGAATTGTACATCATCCTAAATTGAAAGAACTGCCTTTCTATCTGGAAACTCCCAACGAACTTCCCGGCTATGCCGGGGAGATCCGCATGCTTTCTGATTGATAAAATGCAAACACTATCTGTGCTGAGCCAGGAAATGGTTGATGCGATCCATGGGGCTAAGCAGATCACTCATGGATCCATCGTGGTTCAGGGAATCGATGATCAGGGCAAGATACTTGCTCAAATCACATCCGGTATAGTAAGGTTTGCTGAGAAGTTCCGGCGTTTGGTAGACCAGATTGGTGGTCAGGAGTGAATGGAACAGACCATTTTCATAGGCGCGGTCAAATTTCTCTAACCCATTAGTGAACAGGCCGAAGGTGGAGCAGATGAAAATTCGGTTTGCGTTGCGCTTTTTCAGCTCTGCTGCTGTTTCCAGAACGGTGTCTCCGGAGGAAATCATATCATCGATAATCACCACGTCTTTTCCGGAAATATCAGATCCCAGAAATTCATGGGCAACCACCGGGTTGCGTCCGTTTATAACCTTTGTATAATCTTTTCTCTTATAAAACATTCCCATGTCCACGCCCAGCACGTTCGCCATGTATATTGCCCGGTGAGTTCCACCCTCGTCAGGACTGACAATCGTCAGCTTATCTGCGGTCAGAGGAAAATCCGGGGCAGCCTTAAACAGCCCCTTGATAAACTGGTAGACCGGCTGTATCGTCTCAAAACCGTGCAGAGGAATGGAGTTCTGCACTCTGGAGTCGTGGGCATCAAAAGTGATGATGTTTTCCACTCCCATACGGATCAACTCCTGCAAAGCCATGGCGCAGTCCAGGGATTCTCGATTGTTTCTCTTGCACTGGCGGCTCTCATACAGATAGGGCATGATCACGGTAATGCGTCGTGCCTTACCCCCCAGGGCGGAGATTATGCGCTTCAGATCAAGAAAGTGATCGTCCGGAGACATATGATTCTCGATACCGCACAAAGAGTAGGTGAGACTGTAATTGCACACATCTACAAGAATATAGATATCGTCTCCGCGAACAGATTCGTATATAACGCCTTTTCCCTCTCCGCTGCCGAAGCGGGGAACGGCGGTTTTAATCAGATAATTGTCTTTGGTGTATTCTTTCAGCAGAAGATTGTCCTCATGCTCATGGTTACGCTCGTTTCTCCACTGAACAATATAGCTATTTACTTTATTTCCAAGATTTTTACAACTTTCTAAAGCAATGATACCCAGTTTACCCACAGGAAGTGTGTTCTG
Organism: uncultured Lachnospiraceae bacterium; assembly: GCA_902802515.1. Lineage (GTDB taxonomy): Bacteria > Bacillota > Clostridia > Lachnospirales > Lachnospiraceae > Merdiplasma. Next base: position 19,763 of record CADCMM010000021.1, on the reverse strand, counting down.
GTTTCGCTCTGTCGCCTGCTGCATCTGGTATCCTCCTTGTAATATGTTTCAGTTTCGCTGATGGAATTTCCCTGCTCATTATAAGCATGTCTTCGTCTGAGGTCAAGTGCTATACTTGCAGTTTCTTTTGGAGCCGAATGTCATTTCCAAACAGTCCGAACAGCTGGAAGCTGCTGGAAATCCTGGAAAAGACCCGCTCTGAATATGTTTCTGCAAAGGCCCCAAGAGGAAGATTTGTGGAAATGATCATGCTTTTTTTTCGTTGGATCCGCTCATTTAGAAGCAAAAAAAGCTGGGAGGAGACAAAAGCGTTTGTAAGCTCTGTCCCCAAGTCATCAATGATCAGAAGATCGCAGTCAAAGACGTAATCCCGCATGTTTCCCGCTTCCCCGCCCTCGCTTCTTCCAAAAGCACTGCGGGCGAACAGTTCAAAAAGTTCAAAGGCGGAGTAGTAGATGACGGAATGAGCCCGCTCAATGAGCTCTCTGGCGATACAGTGGGAGAGAAAAGTCTTGCCCAGGCCGGTGCCGCCATAAAAAAACAGATTGGAAAAGTGAAGATCAAATTCATCTATATAGCGCAGACATGCTGCGACAGTCTCCTGCATGATTTCCCGGGAACTTTTGCCGGAAATCGGATGCAGCAGATCTTCCGGATAGTAGCCATACGAAAAATTACGGAAATTTTCCACTTCCAGGATCTCTTTTATTCCGGACTGGGTATAGAACAGATCAATGGCCTGCTGCCGGAAACAATGACATTTTTTCCCCTGGATATAACCGGTGTCCTGACAGTCGGGGCAGGAGTAATGCATGTCCAGATAGTCTTCCGGGAATCCGTTTTCTGATAAAAGCTGTTTCCGCAGAAAAGAATAGCCGTTCATCCGCTTCCGGAACATGGAGGTTTCGTTTTGGTTTTTTTCCAAAAGAAGTCTGGCATACCGGAGGCTTTCCGAGGCCACCTTTTCATCCAGCTCTGAAAGCTGGGGGATCTTTTCATAGGCAGTGCGGCGATGCTCTTCCAATTCATGTTGGCTGTCCAGTTGTTTTGAGTTGTAGCGCCGCATGATCGCGTCATATTGTGAATTATTCAGTCCCAAGGCTTAACCCTCTTTCCTGCTCTGGGCGTTTAAAAGCTGCTGCTCTAACTGAGCCCAGTTGTATTCCCTCTGCGGGAAGTTGTTGAAACGGTTGGAAGCTGCGGTCTTCTTAGTGTAGCTGACCGTTCGGGTCTTCCGCTCAGAATGTTCCGCATCCAGCGCCTTTAGATCAGACAGCTGATGCACACCGGCTTTCTTCCACCGCTCCAGAATGCTGTCGATATACTCAAATTTCGGTTCATGGATCTGGCGGATCGTACGCGCGCAGGCTTCCAGGACCACTTCCGTGGAGAAGCCGTAATGATTCAGCCAGCGATCCATATACTCCGTCTCTAAAGGAACCGGATTACGGTTTTTGATACCGAGAGCATGGAAAATAGCATAGTAATTTTTATTGTAAAGATTTGTAGTTTTCTTTGCTTGGGCAACTGTTGTGATACCCTCGTTGTACCACTCCTGAGCGACTTTCTCCATATAGTGCGCTCCGGTGCTCCCCTTTGAGACACAGTATTCGATGAGATACTCGATCAGGTCTTCAGAAAAATGCAGGGTGTCATAAAAGTAAAGCAAGTCCGACTGCTCTGTGGAGGTCAGCGGACGGGCGTAATACTGTTCAGCAACGAAGATAAGCTGTTTGATCTGCTGCTGCTCCTTCAATTGCTTTTTCCGGTCTCTGGTCAAAGAGCTTTTTGGCTTTGGTTTTGGAAGATCTCCCTCGTCAGAAGATGTCTGCCCAGAAGGCGGCTCATCAAAAGAGACACCATTGCCCCTGACGTCAGGATCCGAACCATTTAAAAAGTGAATGTCGCTTAAACCCCCGTTGCTGTCATACTGCAGTTTTAGCAGTTCCAGCTTTTCCCAGTAAGACAGCGCCCTTTTTACATCTTTTTCCGTGTGGTCAAAAACATCGGCGATGGAAGAGAGCGACAGTTCTCTATCCGTACCCGCGCAGCGAAGAAGATAGAGGTATAGCTTTACAAACTCCCCGTTCGCTTTGGGCATATACTGGTCAATAAAAATATTTTCAATAGGTGTCACTCCCCCCGAAGATGACAGATGAAGTTTCATGTTTTCACACAGCTTTCTCGTAATAGCGCCGGGCAGAATCTCCCGGCAATCGTTTCCCCCTCCAATGGTTACCGCTACAGTATAACACAGGTATGGCAAAAAAAGAACTGTCGAATCGGGTAGAAATATGAACATCTTTTCCACAAAAAATCCACATGCTCCGGGCATCGTAATGTGCATAAGCATGTGGATAATGTGGATAACTATCGTCCAAGGAGATGTTCTCCAATGTTTACCACGTCTCCGGCTCCCATAGTTATCAACAGGTCACCGTGGACACAGTGTTGCAAAAGAAAATTTTCAATTTTATCAAAGCTGGGGAAATAATACGCTTCTCCTCCCAGCTCCTGGATTTTCTCCCGCAGCATCTCCGAGCTGACTCCCAGCGTGTCGGTCTCTCTGGCGGCGTAGATTTCTGCCACCACCACCTTGTCAGCTAGAGTCAGGGCTTTGGCAAAATCATCCAGAAGCGCTTTGGTTCTGGTATAGGTGTGGGGTTGAAAAACACACCAGATTGTTTTATGAGGATAGTTCCTGGCGGCCTTTAACGTAACGGCAATCTCTGTGGGGTGGTGAGCATAGTCGTCAATGATGGTAACGCCGCCCACTTCTCCTTTGCGCTGGAAACGGCGGTCAGTACCCGTGAAAGACAGCAACCCGGTTCGGGCGGCCTGTGGATCTACACCCAGCAGATCCGCGGCGGCCAGGGCAGCCAACGCATTGGAAATGTTATGTTCCCCGGGGACCATCAGATCAAAACGCCCGGCAGAAACGCCGTTTCTGATTAAAGTAAAGCTGCCAAAGCCCAGCTCGTTATATGTAATATCTGCAGCCTGATAGTCGCTGCTATCTGTTCCGTAGGTAATGATACGGCAGGGAAGTCCCTGAGTGATATCCTGCAGATTAGGAATACTTCCATTGATCACGAGACAACCATCCTCTGGCAGCTGCAGGGCGAACTTGCGGAAAGAGTTACGAATGTCGTCCAGATCCTTGAAAAAGTCCAGATGATCCGCATCTATATTTAGAATCAGCTCAATCTTTGGATGCAGGCTCAGGAAGCTATTTGTATATTCACAGGCTTCGGTAATAAAGGTCTGAGAATTTCCCACCCTTATATTACCGCCAATTGCTTTCAGAATACCGCCAACGGAGATGGTGGGGTCCAGATCAGCAGCGAGGCAGATGTGGGACAACATGGAAGTGGTGGTGGTTTTGCCATGCGTGCCGGAAACTGCGATAGGCATCTCATAATTTGTCATAATCTGTCCAAGAAGTTCGGCTCTGGTCAGCATGGGTATCTGTTTTTCCCTTGCGGCCATAAATTCCGGGTTGTCTGGATGGATAGCGGCTGTATAGACTACAACATCCTGGGAATAATCAATATTATCAGCGCTTTGACCATAATGAATCTGGGCTCCCTTTGCCTCAAGCCATTTTGTCAGAGTAGATTCTTTGGCATCGGATCCGGAAACGCGAAAACCTTCCTTCAGAAGAACAGCGGCCAGGCCGCTCATACTAATGCCGCCGATTCCGATAAAGTGTACGAAAACAGGATGTTTAAAATTTATCTGATACATGGGGGAAATCTCCTTAAGGTATAATAATTATTACGTTACCATTATACTCTTGCTATCCATAAAAGAAAAGAACTACATATTAAGATTGGGTAAAATATACAAAGAAGCGTCGATTTAAATCGAATAATCTGGCAAAACAGCAAAAAGAAAGGGAGAAAACCAAAAAGAGGGATGAACGAATGTAGCAAAAACGGGGAATTTGTATGCAAAAAATTGTAAAAAATGTTCACAAAACAAAAACGCTGTGCTATAATAAAGCCATTCTAGAATACGCGAGGTGATAGTGTGATAAAAAAAGAAATGATCGCCATGCTGCTGGCGGGAGGCCAGGGGAGTCGGCTCGGCGTTCTGACCTCTAAGGTTGCCAAACCTGCAGTTGCATTCGGTGGGAAATATCGTATTATAGATTTCCCGCTTAGTAATTGCATCAATTCCGGAATAGATACAGTGGGCGTGCTGACACAGTATCAGCCACTTCGGCTGAATACTCATATCGGTATTGGTATTCCATGGGATCTGGATAAAAATGTGGGGGGTGTGACGGTGCTGCCGCCTTATGAAAAAGCTGGCAAAACGGAGTGGTATACCGGCACTGCGAACGCTATTTATCAGAATCTGTCTTATATGGAAAGCTTTAATCCGGATTATGTACTGATCCTGTCAGGGGATCATATCTATAAGATGGATTATGAGGTAATGTTGGATTATCATAAATCCCACAATGCGGATGTCAGTATTGCGGTGATGCCTGTGCCTCAGGAGGAAGCCAGCCGGTTCGGTATAGTGGTGACGGATGAAAAGGGACGCATCACAGAGTTTCAGGAGAAACCGGAGCATCCAAAGAGCAATCTGGCATCCATGGGCATCTATATTTTTACCTGGAAATCTTTAAAAGAAGCATTGCTCACGCTGTCGGAGCAGGAGGGCTGTGATTTTGGCAAGCACGTGATCCCATATTGCTTTGATCAGGGACAGACCCTGGTGGCCTATGAATACAATGGCTATTGGAAGGATGTGGGGACTCTGGGATCTTACTGGGAAGCCAATATGGAATTGATCGACATTATCCCGGAGTTCAATCTGTATGAGGAATTCTGGAAGATCTACACTAAGAATGATATTATTCCTCCCCAGTATATCTCCGGAGAGTCGAAGATTTATCGCAGCCTGATCGGTGACGGGACAGAGGTATACGGGGAAGTATACAATTCCATCATCGGTTCCGGAGTTACCATCCAAAGAGGCGCTGTGATCAGGGATTCCATCATCATGCAGGATGTGACCATCGGGGAGGGAGCTTATCTGGAAAGAGCGATCGTGGCAGAGAATTCTGTAATTGGAGCCAGATCTGTGCTGGGTGTGGGAGATGATATCCCCAATAAGGTAAAGCCAAAGGTCTATTCTTTCGGATTGGCAGTGGTTGGCGAGAATGCTGAGATTCCTGCAGATGTTCGAATTGGGAAAAATACAGCCGTTACAGGAAAAACTGTGCCGGAGGATTACCCGGACGGTTGTCTGGGAAGCGGAGAAACTTTAGATAAGGCAGGTGTGGTGGCATGAGAGCGGTAGGTATGATCTTAGCTGGCGGAAACAGTTATCGTATGAAGGAATTGTCGAAGAAGACAGCTATTGCAGCTTTGCCCATTGCAGGCAGTTTTCGGAGTATAGACTTCGCGCTCAGCAGCATGTCAAATTCCCGGATCCAGAAAGTGGCTGTACTGACCCAGTATAATTCCAGATCCCTGAATGTACATCTGAATTCCTCTACCTGGTGGGATTTTGGAAGAAAACAGGGGGGGTTATTTGTATTTCCGCCCATGGTAACGGCGGATAATAGTTTCTGGTACCGCGGAACCGCGGATGCTATCCACCAGAATCTGGATTTTCTGAAAAACTGCCACGAACCGTACGTGGTGATTGCCGCAGGTGATGGCGTCTATAAGTTGGATTTTAATAAAGTTTTGGAATACCATATTTCCAAAAAAGCAGATGTGACTGTAGTCTGCAAAGATATTCAGGGCACAGAGGACATTACGAGATTCGGGGTTTTGAAGTTAAATGATGATTGCAGGATTGAGCAGTTTGACGAGAAACCCATGGCCGCTAATTCTAACACAATATCCTGCGGTATTTACGTAGTGCGAAGAAGACAGCTTATTGAGCTGATCGAGAAATCAGTGGCGGAGGAACGGTTTGACTTTGTGCGGGATGTATTGATCCGGTACAAGGATGTGAAAAGAATTTACGGATATAAGATGGACAGTTACTGGAGCAACATCGCGTCGGTAGAATCTTATTTCCAGACTAATATGGATTTCCTCAAACCGGAAATAAGGGATTATTTTTTCCGTCAGTATCCGGATATTCATTCTAAAGTGGATGATCTCCCCCCGGTAAAGTACAATCCAGGAAGTGAAGTGAAAAACAGTCTGGTATCCAGCGGTTCCATCATCAACGGATATGTGGAGAACTCGTTAATTTTTAAGAGTGTATTCGTTGGCGAGAGGTGTTATATCAAGAATTCCATCATCATGAATGATGTTTATTTGGGCGATAATGTGCATTTGGAAAACTGTATCGTGGAGAGCGGAGACACTATTCGCCCCAATGCATACTATGTGGGAGAAAAAGGCATTAAGATCATTGATGAGACGGACGAGCGCTACACACTGTAACAGTGGTCAAAAAGTTATATTTGAAGAGGAAATATCGTATGAAGATTACAGATGTGAGGGTCAGAAAAGTTGCGAAAGAAGGCAAAATGAGAGCAATTGTTTCCGTTACTCTGGAAGACGAATTTGTAGTGCATGATATTAAAGTGATTGAGGGAGAGAAGGGATTATTTATTGCAATGCCCAGCAGGAAAGCGTCAAATGGAGAGTACCGCGATATTGCACATCCCATCAACTCCGATACCAGAGAACAGATGCAGGAGATCATATTGCAAGAATATCAGAAGGCGCTGATCGCCGATGATATGGCGAAAGAGTAATGAAAAAGGGCTGCCCCACGGCAGCTCTTTTGGTATTATAGAGTTTTGTTCTTCTGAAGCGTTTCCTGCATGATATTCTGCACATATTTGCCGATAAATTTTTTGTCATCCTTTGGCAGGTCATTGGGATAGATAGGGGCGCCGTATTCCAGCACAACATGGGTGGCACGCACCCATGGGAAGTGATCCTCAAAGATAGCAGAAGAGTGGCTGATGCACACTGGAATAATGGGACAGCCGGTCTTGACAGCTACTTTGAAGGAACCTTCATGAAAAGGTAGAAGCTCCGCCTCATCTGCCAAGCGGCCTCTGGTTCCTTCCGGGAAAACAGCTATCGAAATTCCGGATTTCACATAATCGATAGCAGTCAGGATAGTCTTTAACCCTTCGCGAATGTCTGTGCGATCCAAAAACAGACAGTACACCCATTTCATCCACAGATTCAAGAGCGGGATTTTCGCCAGCTCTTTTTTGGCAATGTAGCCGGTACGACCGGGACATCGCGCATAGGTCAGCACGATGTCAAAAATGCTTCGGTGGTTCAGGATGTAAAGTACCGCCTGATCCAGGGGGACGTGCTCCTGCCCCAGTACGGTGACTTTTATCCCTGCGATCCTCAAGATCACCCGAAAGATCCATTGAACCATATGCAGGGAACAGTTGTCTTTGGCTGTCGGATTAATTTTTCCAACGATCCAAAGCACCAGCAGAACCGGCATAGTGAGGATCAGGTAGAGTACAGCGGCCAAAAGGGCAAAAATCGATCTCATATCATTTCCTCCCAGTAGATATCATCTGTTTGTAGTTTTTTGGCACTCTTCAATCACGATCGTATAGCTTTGTGGTCTGAAGCAGCCAATTTTTGCGGGCCTCTGTCAAATCCTCCGCAAGGTAGCGGAAATTCCAGTTGGCGGTAGCCACGCCCGGAGTATTCATGCGGGCATCGCTCCCCAGCTCAAACAGATCCTGGATGGGAAAGATTGCATAGCGGGCAATGGAAGCAAAACAAAAACGGATAAAATCAAGGCTGATATTGTGGCCGCTGGTATTGCCGTAGCGGCGGATGCGGTCTTTCACTTTCTCCGGTTGTATCTGGTACCATCCCGTGGTGGTATCGTTGTCGTGGGTTCCTGTATAGCAGATACAGTTGTCGGTAGTGTAAAAATGAGGTATGTAATTGTGATCCTCCAGATCACCAAAACCAAACTGCAGCACTTTCATACCCGGAAAATGGAACCGATCGCGAAGCTGCTCTACTTCCGCTGTGATGATGCCCAGATCCTCTGCAAGGATAGGAAGGTCTTCTCCTAATTGCTTTTGGATGGCCAGGAAGAGCTTTTCACAAGGACCTTTTATCCAGGAACCGTTGATAGCGGTCTCCTCATCGGCCGGAACAGACCAGTATGCCTCAAAACCGCGGAAGTGGTCGATACGCAGATAATCTACCATGCTAAGCTGACGTCGGATGCGGCTGATCCACCATTCATAACCGGTAGTCTCATGGTATTCCCAGTCATACAGAGGATTTCCCCAGAGCTGTCCGGTAGCGCTGAAGTAGTCGGGCGGAACACCGGCCACACTGGTGGGATAGCCCTTAGTGTCTAATTGAAACAGTTTATTATTTGCCCATACATCACTGCTGTCCAGGGCAACAAAGATAGGGATGTCTCCGATGATTTCCACATCATTTTCGTGAGCATAATCTCTAAGCTCCATCCATTGCTTCTGGAACATAAACTGAACAAACTGATAGTACTGGATCTCATCTGCCAGTTTCTCTTTCCAGATTTTTTTCACTTCCGGAGTGGGCATTCTTAAGTCGTCTTCCCACTCCAGCCAGCAGCGGCCTTCATGATAGTCTTTGCCAGCCATAAACAGGCAATAGTCATCCAGCCAATCGCTCTCTTTTTCGCAGAAACGCTCAAACTCTTCCAGTAATGCCTTGTCAGGTGTGTGATGGAAGGTCTGGAAAGCGGTTCTGAGCAGCCTTGTTTTAAACTGGATAGCAGAGCCGTAGTCCGTTTTCCGGGGATCCCACTGGGGCATGTCCCAGAAATCATCCTCAGAAAGCAGCTTTAATTCCATCAGCTTTTCCGGGCTGATAATAAGAGGCTGTCCGGCAAAGGCGGAAAAACCCTGATATGGCGAATCACCGAAACCGGTAGGACCTAAAGGGAGTACCTGCCACAGATGCTGACTGGTAGCCTTTAGAAAATCAATAAAATCGTAGGCGCCCTTCCCCATATCTCCGATGCCGTATGGGGAGGGAAAAGAGGTGGGATGTACCAGAATACCCGAAAGACGCACAGGCTCCTGTTTGACATCCTGCAATGGTTCATTATCAGTAGTCATGATGTGATCCTTTCTATATACATATAATTGTTCGAATGAACTTACAAATAATTATATAAGAAGTGCGTTGGAAACGCAAGAAAGAAATATAATGATATCTTTTGATGGACAAGCAGAGAAAAAACGTTTATAATGATACACATAGGTTTGGAGGAACGGAAAATGAAAAACAGACAAATTATAGCGATGGGGCTGGGGGTATTGATGTTGGCGCTTCCTCCGGCAACGATAAAGACCTGGGCAGAGCAGGATACAGAGGCAGTGACGGAGACTGCGCCGGTTACAGAAGCGCCTGCCACGGAGGCGCCGGTCACGGAAGCGCCTGCCACGGAGGCGCCGGTCACGGAAGCGCCTGCCACGGAGGCGCCGGTTACAGAAGCACCGGTCACGGAAGCGCCGGTTACAGAAGCACCCGCTACCGAAACGCCTGCGGAAGTGTACGATACATACAACGATACATACCAATCCATGAACGAAGTCATGACAGAGACAGACATTGTGGAAGCGGAACCATCAGGTCCGGATTCCGGGGCGGAACTCCCGGACAGTGAGAGGGACAGTGAAAAGATAACAGAGATTGATTCCCTGATCGAGGATACTACGGAAAAACAGAGTGAAACCCAGAATCATATGACAAATCAGCAGCTGATCGACCGGCAGAATATTGTGACGCCGCCGGACGTTTCCCTGGAATTTCGGTTTGTCCAGGTGAAAAAAAGTTATGGAGTGGTTCGTAATCCGGAAGGATCCTCCATCTATGAGAAACGTTCCGGAAGCGCCCGCGTGGTGGGGCAGATTGATTATTACGGCCTCTGCTATATCCTTGAGAGAGTGGGCGACGACTGGATTTATGTAGAATCCGGAAATGTGAGAGGGTTTATCCCGGCAGCAGATCTGGCGGACGGGGATACGGCGGCTCGATTGGTCAATGTGAAAGGGGAAAGCAATTTATCTACCGCCAGACTGACGGTGGCGAGGTCTGAAAATGCGGCTTTTACATACACTCACACAACGGTTCAGCCGGTGCTGGCAGCCAAAGTATATGCGGTGGCCAAAAAAGAAGTAAATATCTATGAGGCAAGACAGACATCTTCCAGGATAACAGGAAATTTGCCAACTGATGGATTGTGTTTTATACTGGAGGACGGAAGCCGCGACTGGGTCTATGTGGAATCTGGCAATGCCAGAGGATTTGTGGAGGCATCGGCTCTGGAGTTTGGAAAGTCAGCGGTCCAGCGGGTGACGGAAATAGGCGAGACAAATATGGAATTGGCGAATGTGCAGATTGCGCCGGAGAATAACAGCGCCTGCTATTACACCCTCACTTCAGTAAAACCAGCGTCTCAATCAGCGCTGCTTAGAAGCAGTATGGTGAACTTTTCGTTCCGCTTCCTGGGTAACCCTTATGTCTGGGGAGGCACCAGCCTGACAGACGGATGCGATTGCTCCGGTTTCACCCAGAGCATCTACGCAAGCTTCGGATACAGCATTCCGCGGATCGCGGAGGCTCAGGCAGTGTGCGGTATGCAGATACCCATCTCATCAGCAGAGCCGGGTGACCTGATCATCTATGCCAAGGATGGAACAGTGTACCATGTGTCTATGTATATCGGGAACGGACAGGTGATCCAGGCTTACGGAACAAGTACCGGGATCATTACCAGCGGTATCGGCGGTACTGCGGTATGGGCAGTACGCATTATTCAGGATTAGGAATTTAAGGAAAGATTAATAATTTTGTTGAAGTGTTCTTAAACTGCTTCTGCTAGACTGTAGGTAAAAAACTGTGCGGTTTTGCAGAAGCAGTTTGTATATTACGGGGGGAAGACGAAATGTACAACATATTGGTTTGTGACGACGAGAAAGAGATCGTTGATGCGGTGGAAATCTACCTGATGCAGGAAGGCTACCATGTTTTTAAGGCATACGACGGGAAACAGGCACTGGAGATTATGAAGAAAGAAGAGATCCATCTTTTGATCCTGGATTTGATGATGCCCGGGATGGACGGTATCCATGCTACGTTGAAGATCAGGGAGGAAAGCAGTATTCCTATTATTATCCTGTCCGCCAAATCTCAGGACAGCGATAAGATCCTGGGACTGAATGTGGGGGCGGATGATTATGTGACCAAGCCGTTTAATCCGTTGGAACTGGTGGCCAGAGTAAAATCCCAGCTGAGGCGTTATACTACTCTTGGAACGATGCAGGAAGAAAAAGAAACAGAACATATCTATCACACCGGCGGTTTGATGGTGAATGATGATCGGAAAGAAGTCACAGTGGACGGCGAGCCGGTGAAACTGACCAGAATAGAATATAACATTCTTCTTTTGCTGATCATGAATAAGGGAAAGGTGTTCTCTATTGACCAGATTTATGAACAGATCTGGAAGGAGGAGGCATTTTGCGCGGACAATACGGTAACTGTCCACATCCGCCACATCAGGGAAAAGATTGAGATCGATCCCAAGAACCCCAAATATCTAAAAGTAATGTGGGGCATCGGTTATAAGGTGGAAAATCTGGATTGACCCGCGGCAACGAATTTGGAGGAAAATCTCTATGAGGCAATTCTGGTATAGACCGGGAGTAAAATTCGCAAGCATCCTTTTCCAGGGCTTTTTGGCAGGAGTGCTGCTTTATTGTCTGATCAACATCTTCTACTGGATGGAGGGAAGCTTCAGTGTCAGTGAGATGGGAAAGAGCTTTGAAGAAACCACAGTATTTCTCCAGCAGGTAGAAGATATTGTCCGGGACAAAATTGCGTATGTGCAGAACAAGGAGCTGTTTGAGCGGAGCGGTGAATATGACGATATGAAGGAAATTGATATCCGTCAATACTCCTCAGAAATTCAGGACAGCGCCAACGTGAATCTAAATACTACATACCATATAGGTGATCTGATTGGATTTTATTCAAACGGACTGGAGAAACTTACAGGACGGATCCAGAAACTGCAAAATGATGGGCTGGCGGATCAGGAGATCGGAGAGCGTTTGGCTCAAGATGCGCAGACTCTGGAGACTATCCTGCCTATTTCCGGCAGCAGCTTATCTGACTATGCGCGGATGAGCAGCCATCCGGGCACGGCGCTTCTGGAATATTATCAAGATCTGTGCGACACCAGTGAAGATATTTACTGGCGCTATCAGGAGTATCAGTACGCCAAGGAGGAGACGGATGGAGAGGAAAACAGCGAGGCACCCAGCAACGTACGTTATTATATAGAGAATACCAACACAAAGCAGCGGTACACGAATCTGGGTGTCAAAAGTTATCCGGCTGCCCAGAGAATGGTGCAAAACAGTGAAGATCTAAATTTCCTCTATATGGGAGAGCGCAGCTTTAACATCATGGTGGCGAACTCGGAATACATCATGAATGATGAGGCGGCACAGTGGTTCATTTCCACTCGTTTTTTGGGGACGGGGGAGAAAGTATTGCTGGCAGTGAATACGAACTATACCATCGGAGATAATCTTCAGACAGCCTGGAAAGCTTTTGAGAGCAGGGAACCGATCATTGTATTCAGCGTTACAGCAGCAGTTATCTGCCTCCTTGTTTTGATCATCCTGGCGGTGATTTCCGTGAACACGGCCGCACGCCGGGGAAGGGACGGAGAACTGATCTTGAACGCCTTTGATCGCATTCCTACAGAAATCGCAGCAGGGCTTTGTCTTATTGCTGCCATAATCTGGTACTTTTTTATGGAATCCTTTGGGGATGGGATGGATCTTAGGTATCTTGGTGAGTATTATCCAAAGCGGCTGCGGTTTATTGCCATAGCAGTGACGGAGTACTGGATCTTTCTGTTCAGCCTGCTAAGTCTGGTGCGGAGGATCAAAAACAATAGCCTGTGGAGCAACAGCGTCTGTTATGCCGTGATACTTGGAAGCCGTCAGGTGTACCGGGCCAGAAGAAGTTCGAAGCGGCTCCTGACAGCCTACATTGTGTTTTTTGCGTTGAATCTTTTTTTTCTGCGTTTTTTTGCATCTGCGGGCATACTCATGGCACTGGTGCTTGATATGGCGGTACTGCTTTATCTGATGAGGGACGAGGTGGGGAATCAGAGTGTTCAGGAAGGTTTGTATCAGATATCGAAAGGACAGCTGGATTACAAGATTGATACCCATGTGCTTACAGGAAACAGCCTGGAGATGGCGGAAGCGGTCAATGAGATGGGAGACGGGCTGCAGAGCGCTGTGGATTCTATTATCAAGAATGAACGTCTGAAGGCGGAACTGATCACCAATGTTTCCCATGATATCAAGACGCCTCTGACTTCCATCATCAACTATGTAGATCTGCTGAAGCGGGAAGATATTCAGGAGGACAGGGTCAGGAATTACATTCAGGTGCTGGATCAGAAGTCCCAAAGATTGAAGCAGCTGACGGAAGACCTCATTGAGGCCAGCAAAATAAATTCAGGCAATATTGAGCTTCACCGGATGCAGATCCGCCTGCAGCAGATCCTGCAGCAGGCTTATGGGGAATTTGCCCAGCGCCTTGAGGAAAAGCAGCTGGAGACAGTACTGGATCTGGAAATGGATCCGATTTCTATCTGGGCAGATGGCAAACAGCTGTGGCGGGTTTTTGAGAATCTTCTAAGCAATATTGTAAAGTATGCCATGCCCCAGACAAGAGTTTATATGGTGCTGAAAAAGGCAGATACTCTTGCGGAGATCACATTTAAAAACATATCGCGGCAGAAACTTGCCCAAAGCGCCCAGGAGCTTCAAGAACGCTTTGTCCGGGGAGATCTCAGCAGAAATACGGAGGGGAGCGGTCTGGGATTGTCTATCGCAAAGAGTCTCACAGAATTGATGGACGGAAGTTTTGAAGTGTATCTGGACGGAGATTCTTTTCAAGTAACACTGCTGTTCCCGACGTATGATCCGGATTTATAAAAAAAATGTGAACTCTGTGCTAGCATTATTGACACAGAAAAAAATTGGGTTTACCATACTTTTTAAGCGGCAGACAGAGGGGAAGAGGTTTGCCGGTTTGAAAGGCAGGTATTGGTATGAGAGAAAAATTTACAGAGTTTATGGTTGGCAGATACGGAACAGATGATTACTCAAAGTTTCTCCTGGGTTCTGCAGTGACTGTGATGGTGATCAACTTACTTTTAAGGGTGGGGTTGCTGAACCTGTTAGTGTTGGTACTGCTGGCCTATGTGTATGTGCGCATGTTTTCCAAAAATATTCAAAAGCGGTATGAGGAGAACAGCAAGTATCTGGAATTAAAACGCAGAGTGACCGCGTCTTTCGGGAAAGAAAAGCGCAGGATGGAAGACAGAAGAGTGAATCATATCTATACCTGTCCAAGTTGTAAGCAGAAAATCCGCATTCCAAGAGGAAAAGGAAAAATCTGTATTACTTGCCCGAAGTGCAGGACGGAATTTACGAAAAAAAGCTGACAGGGAGCGCTATGTTCGGATATATCTGTATCAATCAGCCGGAGCTGAAGGTAAAAGATTATGAGGCCTACCGCGGTTACTACTGCGGACTTTGCCATGAGCTCAAGAAGCGTTATGGACGGATCGGCCAGATGCTGTTAAGCTATGATATGACGTTTTTGGTCATTCTTCTGACAGGGCTGTATGAGCCGGAGGAGTCGCGGGAGTATCACCGGTGCATTCCCCATCCTGTCAGAAAGCATATGCAGATCCAAAACGAGATCACAGGATATGCCGCGGACATGAATGTTCTGCTATCTTACCGGAAAGCGCTGGATGACTGGAAGGATGAGGGAAGCCGGCGGGGGAGAGCGCTGGCTGCATCTCTGAAAAGGAATTATAACAAGCTGCAAGACAGATATCCCAGACAGGCCGGATCGCTGGAAGAGAGCCTTGAGCTGCTTTCGGAGGCAGAGAAGACATTTTCAGAGGATATTGATTACGTTGCCGGACTGTCAGGACGATTTTTGGGAGAGATGTTTGCCTGGAAAGAGGATGAGTGGCAGCGGGAATTATATGATATGGGGTTTTTCCTTGGGAAATTTATCTATTTGATGGATGCCTGGGAAGATATGGAAAAAGATCAAAAGAAAGGAAATTACAATATCTTTCTTTTGCGGAAAAAAATGAATCCGGAACACTTCGCGGAGGATGCCGAGACCATCCTTGTGGATATGATGAGCCAGTGTTCCGGTACTTTTGAGCGTCTTCCGGTTCTTTACCGGGCGGATATATTGCGCAACATTCTGTACTCAGGTGTCTGGGGCCGGTATTGTACGGTGCAGGAGCGCAGGAAAAAAGAGGAAAAAGATGAGAGATCCATATGAGGTTTTGGGAGTTCCAAGGGGTGCTTCTGATGAAGATATCAAAAAGGCTTACCGAAAATTGAGCCGAAAATATCACCCGGATGCCAATGTGAATAATCCGTATAAAGCGCAGGCGGAGGAAAGATTCAAAGAGATCCAGCAGGCGTATCAGCAGATCATGCGGGAAAAAGAACAGAGATACTCCGGCTATACCGGTAATTCAGGTGCCGGAGGAGCCTATGATGACTTTGGAGGTTTTGGCGGGTTCGGAGGCTTCGGTGGATTTGGAGGCTTTGACCAGGGCAGAGCAAATACGAATTATTCCGAAGAGGATGTCAGGCTTCAGGCTGCGGCCAACTATATTAACAGCAGGCATTACACTGAGGCGCTCCATGTGCTCTCAGAACTCTCTAACCGATCTGCCCGCTGGTACTATTACAGCGCCAGGGCAAATGCGGGGCAGGGAAATAATGTTACAGCAAAAGAACACGCTTCCATGGCGGCATCTATGGAACCGAACAATATCCAGTATCGTCAGCTGGCCTATCAGTTGGAGAACGGAGGCCAGTGGTATCGGAGTATGGGAGACGTCTACGGAAGCCCATTAAACGGAAATGGAAATCTTTGCATGGGTCTGTGCCTGGCGAACGCGCTCTGTAATTGCTGTCTGGGCGGCAGAGTGTGCTGCTGATCCGGAAGCGTTGTTTGCGAGGGGGCATATCAGGGTTGAAGATAGAGGAAGTAATTGAGGGAATTGTTCCCGCAGATCGATCCGCGATGGAAGAAGCCTGGACACACTGGGATTCTCTTTGCAAGCCGCTGCGGGGCTTCGGAAAATTAGAGGAACTGGTAGTACAGCTGGCGGGAATCCGGCGCAGAGTAGATCCGGAAATAAAGAAACGCGCTGTTGTCATTATGGGTTCCGACAACGGTGTAGTGGCGGAGGGCGTCAGCCAGACCGGAAGCGAGGTGACAGCTCAGGTCCTGGAAAATATGGGAGATAAGATCAGCAGCGTCTGCGTGATGGCCAGGCTGCTGAATGCAGATGTGATACCGATTAATATCGGAATGAACAAGGACGGAAAACACCCGGCCATCCGAAACCGTGCGGTGCGTTATGGCACCGGCAACATCGCCAGAGAACCGGCAATGAGCCGCCAGGAATGTCTGAAGGCGATAGAGGAAGGAAGCCATATTGTCGGTGAACTAAACCAGGAGGGGTATGACCTGATCATTACCGGAGAGATGGGCATTGGAAACACCACGACCAGCTCAGCCTGTGCCTCGGTGATATTGGGGAAAGACCCCCGGGAAGTGACCGGACGGGGTGCTGGACTTTCCAGCGAAGGGTTGGATCGCAAAGTGTCAGTGATCCGCAGGGCGATACAGGTTAATCGCCCGGATCCCAAGGACGCCCTTGATGTGATGGCAAAGGTGGGCGGGCTGGACATAGCGGGTATGACGGGATGTTTTCTCGGAGCGGCCTATCATCAGCTTCCGGTGTTGATCGATGGATTTGTTTCAGAGGTTTCTGCGTATTTTGCAGCGCAGCTTTGCCCTGTTTCAAAGGAGTATATGTATGCCACCCATTGCAGCGCGGAACCGGCTTCCGAAATGATCTTACGGGCTTTAGAACTGGAACCTCTGCTTTACGCCGGGATGCACCTGGGGGAAGGCACAGGGGCGGCGGCATTTTTGCCGCTGATGGATCAGGCTTTGAATGTGTATTATGGTCTGCCGGTATTTGAGGCTGGGAAGGTGGAGGCGTATGAACATCTGAAATAAATTGATACAAATATCGAAGAATTGTGTTATAATTTAGATAATATTTGTATCTGAAGGGGGAAGTTTTATGGAAAGCAATACTATTATTACGATTGGACGTCAATTCGGCAGCGGCGGACACGAGGTGGGACGGGAACTGGCCAAGGAGCTTGGTCTGAAGATTTATGATAAGGAACTGCTGAAACTGATTGCGGAGGAGAGCGGAATCTGTGAGAAGGTTTTGCAGGATTACGACGAAAAACCCACCAACAGTCTGCTTTACTCTATTGTTATGGATGTGTATCCGTCCATGAATTACGTTGGCACCTCCTTGAATCAACAGGTTTATCAGGCGCAGTTTGATACGATCAAGAAGCTGGGGCAGACCGGAGGGTGCGTGATCGTTGGTCGGGCAGCGGACTATATACTGAGAGAATACAAAAACCTGACTACGGTGTTTGTACATGCTAGTCTGGATTACCGGATCCAGCGTGTGGCTGAGTTTGAGAAAATAACAGATGCCAAAGCTAAAGATATGATCCTGAAAGCGGACAAAAAGCGAGCAAGTTTCTATAATTTTCAGACAGATAAGAAGTGGGGCGCAGTATCCAGTTACAACTTAAGCGTAGATACCAGCGATCTGGGCATAGAAGGGGCCGTGAAACTGATAAAAAATTATATTGAGATCAAAAACGCAAAGTAAGCGATACTCTGCGAACAACGCCAGCAGCGTAAGAGTAGAGGGACCGGCGCTCGAAGTGCATACATTGCATAAATATAGTTTTCTGAGTGCCTCAGAAAACTATATTTATGCAATAAAATGCTTCGTGCACCGGCCCCCTCTTTTACCGTTTTTCTTTATGCTGCAGGGAGGCTTCTACGAAGCCTTTGAACAGCGGGTGCGGGCGGTTCGGTCTGGATTTCAGTTCCGGATGTCCCTGCGTGCCGATAAAGAACGGATGCTGTTTCAATTCCACCATCTCTACGATACGTCCATCCGGGGAAAGACCGGAGAGGGACAGACCGTGGTCTGTCAGAGCTTTCCTGTAATCATTGTTTACTTCATAGCGGTGTCTGTGCCGTTCCTCAATGTGATCCGTTCCATAGAGCTGATAAGCCTTTGAACTGGGATCTAATACACAAGGGTAAGATCCGAGACGCAGCGTTCCGCCGATATCTTCTATTCCATTCTGATCCGGCATCAGCGCAATGACAGGATGAGTGGTCTGAGGATTCAACTCTATGCTGTGAGCATCCGCATATCCCGCCACATGGCGGGCATACTCTACAATAGATAGCTGCATACCCAGGCAAAGACCGAGAAACGGAACATTATTCTCCCGGGCATACTGAATTGCGGTAATCTTTCCGTCAATGCCGCGGTCACCGAAACCGCCCGGCACCAGAATACCGTCTGCATCGCTTAATTCTTCTTGCACATTTTCTTCATTCAGATATTCGGAATCGATCCATTTAATATGCACAGTAGCGTGCTGGGCAATGCCCCCGTGCTTCAGGGCTTCTACTACACTGATGTATGCATCGTGCAGCTGTATGTATTTTCCTACAAGAGCCACAGTAACGTCCTTTGTGGGATGACGAAGGGCATCCACCATGGAAATCCAGTCTGCCAGATCCGGCGAAGGACAATCCAGATGGAGACATTCGCAGGCTACCTGTGCCAGGTTTTCTTTTTCCATAGCCAGAGGCGCTTCATATAAGTATTCCACATCCAGATTTTGTAGAACATGATTGCTGGGTACATTACAGAACAGAGCAATCTTATCTTTCAGCTGCTGATCCAGGGGATGCTCGGAACGGCAGACAATGATATCGGGCCAGATCCCCATTCCCTGCAGTTCTTTTACGCTGGCCTGGGTGGGTTTCGTCTTCATCTCGCCGGAGGCCCTCAGGTAGGGTATCAGGGTAACGTGGATGAGAATGGCATTCTCATGCCCCACTTCATGTTGAAATTGTCTGATGGCTTCCAGGAAGGGCTGGCTCTCAATATCACCCACGGTTCCTCCTACCTCAATGATTGCGATACGGGTATCATCAGAGGTATAGTCTCTGTGGAACCGGCTCTTTATTTCGTTCGTAATATGAGGAATGACCTGCACCGTGCCGCCGCCGTAATCGCCCCGACGTTCCTTGTGCAGTACGGACCAGTAAATTTTTCCCGTGGTGACATTGGAGTTTTTGGTGAGGCTTTCATCGATGAATCGCTCATAATGTCCCAGATCCAGATCCGTTTCAGCACCATCATCTGTGACAAAGACTTCCCCGTGCTGTATGGGATTCATGGTCCCCGGATCAATATTAATATAGGGATCAAACTTTTGCATGGTGACCTTGTAGCCCCGGGCTTTCAGAAGCCGTCCAAGAGAGGCTGCTGTGATCCCCTTGCCAAGCCCGGAAACAACGCCGCCGGTTACAAAAACGTATTTTACTGGCATATTTTTCCTCCTTTAAAATTAAAATCACAATTATACCATTATACAACCGAAACCGAGAGAAATCTACTAAATTTTATTAAGAATTGTTACTATTCACAGCCTGTTTGAAATCGGGTTCTGGCTTGTTATGCTTGCATGGACAAGACAGGTTCTGATTTCAAACAAGGCCTGCGAAGCAGGAACC
>CADCMM010000020.1 GCA_902802515.1 uncultured Lachnospiraceae bacterium | reverse complement strand
GTGCGGCAACGATGCTCTTGCCAGTCAGGCAATCAAGGCGCTCTCAGAGCACAGGTTGGCGGGTAAGGTTGTGGTGGTAGGGCAGGATGCGGATCTGTCGGCTTGTCAGCGGATCGTGGAGGGGACACAGGAAATGACGGTATTTAAGCCGGTGGATGCGTTAGCGTCTAAGGCAGCTCAGCTGGCAGTGGCTCTGGCTCAGGGCGAGATCCTGGAGATGGAAAATATGCAGACCATCAGTGACGGTGCGAATGAAATACCTTATTACAGTATTGAACCTATTGCTGTAATAGCGGAAAATATGGACGAAGTGATTATTGACAGCGGATTTCACCAGAGGGAGGATGTGTATCTGAATGTGGCGCATTGATTTGTCAGTTTTCATATGAAAAAGACAAAAATCCACTCTGATTTTGGTGGTAATTATGAAATTGAAAAAAGTACTTGCAATTTGTGAGAAACGGGTGTAAATTATTTGCAGGTTGAGAGAACAAGGGCGTTCCACAGTGAGATTGTTGGAATGCCCTATTTTTTACGCGGACAGCATAGTGAAACCTATAGAAGGGAAGGAAAAGTGATATGAGCCAATACTTTAACGTAGCGGATATTTTCGGAGAGAATGTATTCAGTGACAAAGTGATGCAGGATCGTCTTCCGAAAAAAATTTACAAAGAACTGCATAAAACCATCGATGAGGGGAAAGAACTGGATCCCATGGTAGCCGAGGTAGTAGCGGAAGCTATGAAACAGTGGGCCGTGGAAAAAGGGGCTACCCACTATACACATTGGTTCCAGCCTTTGACCGGTGTGACAGCAGAGAAACATGATTCGTTTATCACGGCACCCAGAGCAGATGGAACGATTTTGATGGAGTTTTCAGGAAAAGAGCTGATCAAGGGCGAGCCGGATGCATCTTCTTTCCCGTCAGGCGGACTTAGAGCCACTTTTGAAGCCAGAGGTTATACGGCCTGGGATTGCACTTCTCCTGCGTTTGTGCGTCAGGATGCAGCCGGAGCGATCCTCTGTATTCCTACTGCGTTCTGTTCCTACACCGGAGAGGCACTGGATCAGAAGACGCCGTTGCTGCGTTCCATGCAGGCCATCAATACGCAGGCACTTCGATTGTTAAGACTATTTGGAAATACTACATCCAGGAAAGTGACCCCGTCCGTAGGGCCGGAACAGGAATACTTCCTGGTGGATGCAGAGAAATTTTTACAGAGAAAAGATTTGATCTATACCGGACGTACTTTATTTGGCGCGATGCCCCCGAAAGGACAGGAACTGGACGATCATTATTTCGGTACCATCCGCCAGAGAATTGCGGCATTCATGAAAGATGTAAACGAGGAGCTGTGGAAGCTGGGTGTATCTGCCAAGACGCAGCATAATGAGGTGGCTCCGGCCCAGCATGAGCTGGCTCCGATCTATGCGGAAGCTAACGTAGCGGTAGACCACAACCAGCTGGTAATGCAGACTCTGAAGCGCGTAGCCTGCAAGCATGGCATGAAATGCCTGCTTCACGAAAAGCCCTTTGCGGGTGTGAACGGTTCCGGTAAGCACAATAACTGGTCCATCACCACCGATGACGGTATTAATCTTCTTGATCCGGGCAAGACGCCGCATGATAATATTCAGTTCCTGCTGGTTCTGGCCTGCATATTGAAAGCGGTAGATATTCATGCAGATCTGCTTCGCGAATCAGCGGCTGATCCGGGTAATGATCACAGATTGGGCGCCAACGAGGCACCGCCTGCAATTATCTCTGTATTCCTGGGCGAGCAGCTTCAGGATGTAATGACACAGCTGATCTCCACCGGAGCTGCCACCAGCAGTAAGGCCGGCGGTGTACTGCAGACGGGTGTTCGGACATTGCCGGATCTGGCAAAGGATGCTACAGACCGAAACCGTACTTCACCGTTTGCGTTTACCGGAAATAAATTCGAGTTCCGTATGGTGGGTTCCCGCGACTCCATTGCTTCTCCGAACATTGTGCTGAATACTATCGTGGCAGAAGCATTCAGCGAAGCCTGCGACGCACTGGAAGCTGCGGATAGCTTTGACGAGGCAGTTCATGATCTGATCAAGAAATACCTTACTGAGCATCAGAGAATTGTATTTAACGGAAACGGTTACTCCGATGAGTGGGTAGAGGAGGCGCAGCGCAGAGGACTTCCGAATATCAAGTCCATGGTAGATGCGATTCCGACCCTTACCACTGAAAAAGCAATTAAGCTGTTTGGCAAATTCGGTGTATTTACCGAGGCAGAGCTGAAATCCCGTGTAGAGATCAAGTATGAGAACTACGCAAAAGCCATTAACATTGAAGCTCGCACTATGATCGACATGGCAAGCAAACAGATTATTCCTGCCGTCATGAAATATACTAAGAGTCTGGCCGATACGGTAATTGCAGTGAAACAGGCTGGTGTGGATGCTCCGGTACAGACGGAGCTCCTGGCTGAAAGCAGTGATCTTCTTTCCGATACCAAGGTTGCTTTGGCGAAGTTGATCGAGGTGACAGACACCGCGGCGGCGATGGAAGAAGGAAGAGAACAGGCAGTATATTATCACGACGCTGTAAAAGCAGCAATGGATGAACTGAGAACTCCGGTGGATAAACTGGAGATGATTGTTGACAAAGATATGTGGCCGATGCCGTCCTACGGCGATCTGCTGTTTGAGGTATAATCCTCTCGTTACAATTGCTATCTTTTCTAATCCCTTACATATCATAAAGAAAGTGCCTCGGGCTTGCCCGGGGCGCTTTCGTGTATACAACCTAATAAACGGGAGGATACTAAATTATAGTGCAAATTTCACAATTATTGTTGATTTTTTTGATGAAATATATTACAATAATGCTAGTGTACCGTTCGGGGGAAGATAATTGCGGTACTACTGTTGTGAAACATTGCAAAGGAGGATATTTCTGTGATATCGAATCAGGTTTTACAGTCAACTCTGGATGGATTAAAAGCCATCAGCAGAGTAGATCTGTGCGTGATGGATTCTGAGGGAATCTTGTTGGCATCGACATTTGAGGGGGCAGAAGAGTTTCGCGAATCGGTGCTTAGTTTTGCGGGATCGCCGGCAGACAGTCAGGCGATATCGGGATATCAGTTTTTTAAAGTGGTGGATGAGAAGCAGCTGGAATATATATTGATCGTGAACGGAAGCAGCGATGATTCCTACATGGTAGGAAAGCTGGCTGCATTTCAGATACAGAATCTGCTGGTGGCGTACAAGGAGCGTTTTGATAAAGATAATTTTATCAAGAATCTACTTCTGGATAATCTGCTTCTGGTGGATATCTACAATCGTGCCAAAAAACTTCACATTGATACAGACGCGAGACGAGTGGTGTTTTTGCTGGAAGTAAGTCATGAGAAAGAAAACAGTTCTCTGGAAACCGTCCGAAGCCTGTTTGGAACCAAGAGCAACGACTTTATAACAGCGGTGGATGAGAGAAGCATCATAGTAGTGAAAGAACTGGCTGCCAGGGAAGGGTATGAAGAGATGGACGCGGTGGCGGATATGATTCTCAATGCCCTCCCGGAGGAAAAGAAAGAAAACGCTTTGATCGCATATGGAACGATCGTGGGAGAGATCAAAGAAGTGTCCCGCTCCTATAAAGAGGCCAGAATGGCCTTAAATGTGGGCAAGATTTTCTTTGCGGAGCGGCAGATCATTGCCTACAGTTCTCTGGGTATAGGACGTCTGATCTATCAGCTTCCAATACCTCTGTGCAAAATGTTTATCCGCGAGATTTTTGAGGGAAAATCTCCCGATGACTTTGATGAGGAAACCTTGACTACGATCAACAAATTTTTTGAAAACAGCCTGAATGTTTCGGAAACATCCAGACAGCTGTATATTCACAGAAATACTCTGGTCTATCGGTTGGATAAATTACAGAAGTCTACCGGTCTGGATCTTCGGGTGTTTGAGGATGCGATCACATTTAAGATCGCGCTGATGGTAGTGAAGTATATGAAGTATATGGAAAATCAGGATTATTGAGAAACGGGGCCGGGAGTTTAAAAACTGTCGGCCCGTCTTGGGTATATGGTGGTGAAGGATATGGCGCAGACAGAACTCAGACAGGAAATCAATCAGGGAAATACGGAGCAGGGAGCCAGTGTACATCCGGAGATGATGGAGGAGGAATGCAGTTCTGGGAAAAATCAGAAAGAGGACATTGAGAAAAGAAAAAATATGGAGTTTGTAAAGGGGGTTTTCTTCGGAACTTTGATTTCGGCGGTATGTGTTCTGGGAATGTTTCTCGTTAATAATGGCACGGTAGGTTTTGAATGGGGACGCTCTGTGGAGGCAGGGCCAGGCTCCGAGGTATTGACCAGTCTGGAGACCAGGCATAAACTGGAGGAAGTACGTCAGAAGATCGATTCTGCCTTTTTATATGATGTGGATGGGGAGGATCTGATCTCCTATCTTTTTAAGGGATTGACCGTTGGACTGAATGACCCTTATGCAAATTATTATACGGCGGAGGAATTAAAGACGATCACGGAGTCGAATCAGGGAGAGTATTACGGTATCGGGATCACCCTCCTGCAGGATATGGCCAGCGGTCGCCTCCATGTAGCCGGGGTATATGAAGGAAGCCCGGCAGAGACTGCGGGTATGAAAGTAGATGACGAGATCATTGCGGTTGACGGTGAAAGTGTGACGGGGATGGATCTATCCAGCGCGGTTGCCCTGATCAAAAATAAAGAGGAAAGTCTGGAACTGACGCTGCTGCGGGATGGCGTGGAACTGACGCTTACAGTAGAACCTGATTCCATAGAAATCCCCACCGTATCCTGTGAGATGCTGGAGGACGGGATCGGGTATCTTAAAATTACGGAGTTTGACAGTATTACGGTGCAGCAATTCGAGGACGCCATGCAGCAGCTGGAAGGGGAGGGCATGGAAAAGCTGGTGGTGGACGTCCGGGATAACCCCGGGGGCGTACTAAGCTCTGTGTGCGATATCCTGCGCCAGATCCTTCCGGAAGGGCTGATCGTTTACACGGAAGATAAAAATGGAAAGCGGGAAGAATATACCTGCAACGGAGTACACGCTCTCGAGAAACCATTGGTTGTTTTGGTGAATAATAACAGCGCCAGCGCCTCTGAAATTTTCGCCGGAGCGGTTCAGGACTATGGTCTGGGAACGATCATTGGAGAGACTACTTACGGAAAAGGCGTAGTTCAGCGCACGTTCCTTCTGGATGATGGCTCAGCGCTCAAGCTGACTTCAGAAAAGTATTTTACACCGAAAGGACAGGATATTGACGGCACAGGTATTAAGCCGGATATCGTGGTAGAACAGGAAGAAAATTCTGATACGGATCTGCAGCTTGCCGAGGCATTGGAAGTATTGAAACAGGAATAAAACGTGTAGAACGATTGAAAGAAAAATAATGAGGATGTCTATGGAACAGAAAATAATTTTTCGCGAGATGCTCAGCGAAGTGAAAGCATTGGCGGATGCCAGTGATAACCGGCTGACAACACAGGAAATCGATGAGTTTTTTGCTAATACTCATCTGGATCGTCAGCAGATGGAGCTTGTCTATGATTATCTGATCAGTCAGAAGATACAAGTTGAGGGATATAAAAAAGGAGAGTCTAGTTCCATCGCACAGCCAAAGAAAATCGAGAGTGAAGAAGCGCTTGAGTCTGGCATGGAAGAGGCAGAGGAGTATCCTCACAGCATGGAATTGTATTTAAATGAGATTGCTCAGCTTTCCAGGCTGGAAGCTGAGGAAGAATTGCAGTTGTTTGCTCTGGCTGTTTTGGGAGATACCGATGCAAAGCGCAGACTGGTGGAAGTGTATCTTCCGATGGTCTGTGAACTGGCCGGGGACTATGACGGAACAGAACTTCCGGTGGAGGATCTGATTCAGGAAGGAAACATCGGACTGCTGATGGCAGTGGAAGCACTGGAAGAGCGGGACAGCCTTGCAGCCTATCAGGTGCAGCTGATGAACGCGGTAAACCAACATATGCAGGATGTCCTGCAGGAGCAGAAAGATCTGCGGGAACTGGGGGATGGTATTGCGAAGCGCGTGACTCATCTGAGTCAGGCTATCCACAATCTGGAAGAAGATCTGGAGCATAAGGTTTCCGTGGAAGAGCTGTCTGCTTACCTTGAGATGCCGGTGCAGGAAATCCGGGATATCCTGAAGATGGCTGGAGATGAGCTGGATGTGGATGGAGCGGAGCAAGGTTAACATTACTATAAAGACGCAAAAGGAATCATCGTGGAAGCGATGGTTCTTTTTTGCAACCGTCAGCGCACCGTACCTGTATGACGCTACGGGGGCCATGTGCTATGACGTGGAGGATAACTACGTCGCCGATGGGAGCTTGAGGGACACTCAATATCCGTACTAGTTGTCCTATATGTATGCCGGAAAAAAAGATTGAGTTCTCCAAGTGGGGAAGTGTCTTCACGAATGACCAGATGACGGCAGCGATGATAGACCGCCTTGTTCACCATGGGCATTTGTTCCTGTTCAACGGAAAGATGACATCTGTAAAATTTGCTGTTCAACGGAGTTTGAACATCCTTCAGCTAACCAGAAAACTCAATTATGCTTCGTATGGTTCGCGATATCAATATATTAAATTGATAATAAAAATATTGAAATATAAATATATATGATATATTAAATAATAACTAAACAATAAAAACAAAAAAGAAATTTTGAATGCTAAGGGGAAAAATTAATGAAAAAATGGAAATATGTATCCGGAATATCTTCAGCTTGTATTGGCTTATATATGATATTTCGTTTGTTTCTTGCGGAATTAGGAAATATAATGTCAATTGATAATTTCAAGATTCCATTATTTAATGTAATTTTTGTATCAATTGTATCTGTGACTGCTGGGTGTGTATCTATTATTTACGCAGAAAGTGAAAATAAAAAAGGAAATATAATATCACTTTGTATGAACGTGATAGCAACTTATGTATTATTTTTTTTGAGAAAATCAGAATTAGATTTGCTGATATTCGGCATTTGGTTTTTGATATGTTCTTTTATGAATTTTATTGCGTTTTTTGTAAAAGATGACAAAAATAAAGAGACAATAAAACAGAAACAAACGCTTGATACTGGAGAAACAAGCGTAGAATGGGAAATTTCTCCGGAAACAAGTAAATTATGTGCTGATTTTTTTGAAAATGAAAGTTCAAGAGATACTATGCATAAGCAAATGAAAAATCAGCGAGAAAATATGGAGGTGGAAAAAAGAATACAATTGAAAGAAATATACTATTGCCCAAAGTGCGGGATATCTATTGACAAAAAACAAGACGATTATAGAGCAATGTGTAATAATTGTAATTTCAACTTTGAAGTTATACTTATTAAAGAAGATTAAGTTTCGGGAACTTTTAGGATACATTTGATTCAATTCACAGGTTGATATTATGGAGCTGCAGTATGTGACACTGCTTTCATAAGCAATATATTGACAGAAAAATTACCGTTCTCGCTCTTTATTTCCAAAGTTCCATTATAGCGTGACACGATGGACGCAATGGATGACATTCCGGTGCCATGATGATTCTGGTCTGATTTCGGAAGACCGTTTTTGTCAAAGCGTATTTCACCGATATAAGGATTATCAATAGATATTCCAAGCATAGCCTCGGAGAGCATCCGGGAAGTTAAATTGATTTTTCTTTGTTCCGGCGCGACTTTTTTCACGGCATGTATGGCATTTTCTATCAGGTTGCAAAACAGTGCGCACAGGTCGGACACCTCCCAGGGAAGTGTTTGCGGGAGGTCTAAGAACCACACGATTTCAGCCTGGTTTGAGGCTGCCAGAGAAGTGAAATGGGCAGCGATCGCATCTATTTCCCTGTTCTCGCAGTAATGGGAAAATTCCGTATCGGAGAACTCTGCCAATTGGTTCAGATAGTCTTTCAACTGCCCGATCTCTCCTGTGCCGGCATATTGGTGAATAATCAGCAGGTGATGGCGAAAGTCATGCCTCATGATTCGTGTTTGGTTGATATAAGCACTCAGATCTTCATACCTTTTCCGCTCTGCCTGCAGCAGTTTGTTTTCCTGCGCAAGTTTTGTTTGTTCATTGACATGGACAGTAGTTCCCCAGATGAAATGGTAGAAGAGAAGAATCATGGCAGGAATCAGCACAGACAGGATCAGGCCGATCATCCGCACACGTCCGGTCATGATCACTTCGGCACTGACGGGATTGATGTAGTAGATCAGCTGAGTGATGCCGAGGGCAGCGAGTGAGAGGATTCTCCAGATGTTGTTTGTATATTTTTCATCCAGCAGATAGGGCAGTTTTCTCAGAAAAGTACGCAGAAAAACCAGTCCCAGAATAACGGACAACAGAAGACAAAACAGTGAGGATGAGACAAGATAGGGCTCGCCGTCATGCCCCAGTTCTGCAGGCGCGGTGAAAAGCCTGGTAAAGAAAGTGCAGAAAGCGCTGAGCATACAGGCATTGAACAGGCAGAAAAGCTTTTGGGTCAGGTCCAGATCGACGCAAAAACAATAAGCTCCTCCAAAAAATGGAAGGGATAATAATAAAACGTAATTTGAAGGTATATCAAAGTACACACAGATGATACCTCCGAAAACAGATATGATAAGGGCGGAAAGAAACGCGGCTCCATATACGATGATCGGCCGGAAGCGCAGCGAATGGCATACCGGAAGCATGGCATAGAATATGGAAGGGATCAGGATCAGCAGTTCCAGGGTATGACGCAGGATCATCTGTGTGTTCATGATCTCACACCTCGTATAATAAGTGTATAGCCAGTAGAAATGATGGTTATGCACTTATCCTTTCTATAAGATTTATAGATGATCTGAGACACCCGGATAAATCCTTTCCATCTCATCTACATGGGTATAACTTAATAGGTTATTCTGTGGTATGATATCAGCAGAGTCTGATGTCTAGAGGCACTGCTACCTCACCTTTCAGCCCGGTTAACCGGTGCCTGCTTATGGAGCTTTCAGCCTGAATCATATGTCACATTCCGCTTACACAGATGTTTCATCCCCCCGGCGTATAGCACCAGCAAAAGAGCTGCCGGGGTGCATGCTTATTACGCGAGGTTTCGGTCAGCATATGATTCCCAGGATAAACCTTTTGCTTCAGGCCCCAAGAATACAGGATCGGAAAGGTGGTGATATCATGTTAAAGATCAACCCATTATCTACGCTTTACGTCGGTATTGACGTCAGTTCGAAATCCAACTATGTTTGTGCGCTGGATTTCTATAAAAACAAATACATTAACTCTTCGTTTGCCAACAATCAGCCCGGTGCTGAAGAACTGGCGCTGAAGATTTTAGAGTGTTTACAGCAACACCCTGACCTTAATACTGTTGTCGCCGCTTTAGAAGCAACTTCGGTTTATAGCATTCACATAGCCAACTATCTTTCTTCCTGCGAAGAACTCATGAGCTTCAAGCCGTATGTTTTTGTTGTAAATCCGAAATGTACTGCCAACTATAAAAAGAGTTACATCGGCCTGGGCAAGTCGGATCCGATTGATGCATTCGTCATTGCAGACTATGCAAGAGCCGGAAATATCGAAACAGAACCTTGGCGCGGAAGTCAGTTCCTGGCTCTTAAGCGCCTTACAAGGCATCGCCTTCATCTTGTTGAATGCATGACCCGTGAAAAGACCTATCTGGTTTCTAATCTCTATCTGAAATTCAGTGAACTTCAGATGTTAGAGAAGGATGAGCAACCTTTTTGCGATATTTACGGAGCCACCTGCTCAGGTGTATTAACCGAATACCTGTCTCCGGAAGAGATTGTTGACTCTTCTGAAGAAGAACTCGTAGCATTCCTGGCAGAAAAGAGCCGCAACCGCATTAAGGATATAAGCAAGACTGCAGATCTGTTAAAGAAGGCTGCCAGAGATTCGTACCGTCTCGACAAAGCGCTATATGAACCCTTAAACGTGTCCATAGCCAGTTCCTTTAACTGCATCGAAACATTCAAGAAAGAGATCAAAGTAATCGATGCTGCTATCGAACGTGAGATTAAAGGTTTAAACCCAAACGCCTTTATAATCCTTCAATCCATTAATGGCATAGGGCCTGTCTTTGCAGGTGGTATAGTTGCCGAAATCGGAGACATTTCCGCCTTCCATTCATCTGATGCTCTTGCTAAATACGCCGGTCTCATGTGGAAGTCCAATCAGTCAGGTGACTTCGATGGGGAAGACACACCTATGAGCAAAGCCGGTAATCGTTATCTCAGATACTACCTTGGCGAAGCCGCCAACAGTATGAGAAAACACAATGTTGAGTACGGAGCGTACTATCGAAAGAAGTACAACGAAGTTCCGAAGCATCAACACAAAAGAGCACTCGCGCTGACTTCACGTAAATTCGTGCGTTTGGTTTATGGATTGCTGGCCAGAAACCAACTGTACTCCGGCGTATCGCTGGATACATCAATTAAAGAATCCGAATAGTCGAACCTATGTTTCCTTTAAAGCACAGGTTTATTAAAGTTACCTTTTTGTCTGAAAAACATATCAAAATCTTTTCAAATTCCCTCTTGACATATCACCAGATTGCTCCTTTCATCCGCGAGATCTGATATTGACTGAATTTGGAGATCAGTGTTGTGCGGTCACGCACGCGCAAACTACAGGCAGGTCCGTCTTCCATGTGAAAGATATTTCCATACAGATCCAGTACATGATCCATATTAACGAGGACTCCTCTGTTACAGCAGAGAAAACGCGAGTCGTCTGACAAGGCTTTTTCCAGTTCATGGAAGGTCATGATCGACCGGATACAGGAACCATCTGTGGTATAGATTTCTACAGAATGTCCATATGACAGGACGGATATGATTTTGGAATAAGGAACGCACAGAGAATTATATGCTGCACGGATGAGGATCTCCGGTTCCGCTTTTTGGAAAGATAGCGCCTGTAAGGCTTCATCCAGTGCCTGGCTCAGCCGGTCGACTGTGTAGGGCTTTAGCAGGTAGTCAAACGCATGCAGCGGGAAAGCGTCAAATGCGTATTCCCGTGAAGTAGTAAGAAATATGATCAATAGCTCGGGGTCATTGCTGCGAAGCTCTCTTGCCAGTTGGATTCCGTTCATCTTGTCCATGCAGATATCCAGAAAGGCTATTCGTGGGGAATCGAAAGAGTATGTGGCCGTGTCAAGCATCTGCTGGGCACAGGAAAAGCATTGGATAGTCCAGTGCAGATGTTTTTTTTCTGAGAGACAGGCAGATATATCCGAATTCAGCCTGCTACGGTCGGATGAGAGATCGTCCACGATCATAATATTCAGTTTCAAAGCCGCTTACCCCCACTATCAGAGAAATGTGTCATGGTTCAGACCATGTATCTTTGCTTAAGCTTGTCCATTATATCATATTTTTCTACTCATGTTGTGAAGTTTATCTGACGTTCATGCAGAATAAACGACATTCATGCAGGATTTGTTGATTCTCATCAGACAGAACGCTATACTCCTACCCGAAACAAATTTTATGAATATCCATAAAGGAGGATAACAAAAATGAAAAAACGAATGGCAATTTTACTTTCTATGCTGCTGGCAGCTCAGTTTGCGTTTGCAGGAACGACCGCTTTCGCCGAGTCAGAAGAGATGGTTGAATCAGAAGAGATGGTTGAATCAGAAGAGACGGTTGAATCAGAAGAGGCTGCAGATGGAGTGGTTGAATTAAACTGGAGCGACGCAGAAGAACAAATCACAGAAGAAGGATTGGAAGGGGACTTTGTTTCCTTTGACGAGATTGCGGTTAAAATGTGGGTACCTACAGTTTTGCAGCCGGTAGAGCTGACAGATGAGGATGTGGAAGGCGGATATATCGGTTATTTCCAGACGGAAGATGAAGCTGCTGCGATGGCTGTTATGTATGTCGATGTGGACGGAATGGAGCTGGATGAGTACAAGGAGCAGATTAGCGAATTCGGAGCTTCCAATATTACAGACGTTGTGTTGAATGGGCTTGAAGGCGTTGCCTATGATATCGAAGAAAATGACACAACGAGTGTTGCTTTCGCTACAGAAGCAGGTTACATTCTGGAAGTAACATTCAGCCCGGAGTCCGATGAGGGATTCTCCGCGCTTGCAGGAATCATCTCCATGTCGATCCAGCCGGAAGAAGCGGAAGAAGAATAAGGAAGAGCATTCATTAACTTAAAAAAGCATGAACAGGAGGCAGGCGCGGTTTTGCCTTCTGTTTTTGCATTCAATTTGGATAATGGTAATATTCCTGCTGATCTTCCTGTTATTTGAGATACTGATTACAATCGTTAAAAAATTTCCCGATATACCGGGTACAGGCAGCGAGACAGTGTTAAGGGATACCGTTCTGCTCAGCCTTATGTATGCTGCCGTTGCGCTGCCATGAAGCAGGAGCTGGGGCGGTACATCACATCGATCTATAAGAAAACCGGCACAAAACCCGCATCGGTCTTTTTCAGCTATACCGCAGTACATTTTAAAACGATCAATCATAATTTTGGCGGACTTGTGACCTATACAAATTCGGCCCAATTTGATAGAATATGATAGAGTATTATCATAGATTTCATGTGTAAGGAGGTAAACAATGAAAAAGCGGATGGTTATGATGGGAATTACAATGATGCTGGCGGGAGTTACTGTACTTGGTTCACCTAAGGGAGTTCAGGCCGAGACGGCTGCGGAAGAAACTGCTGCTGTATTCGTAAACGAAAGCGACGACCCGCAGTACGCTTCTCCGTTACAGGACACGAACGCCGGCAACCTGTTTTTCGAGATTCCTTCCACGAGCAGGGAAAACAAAAGGCTGGTTGCAAAAGACGGGGACGGGCATATCACCAGGAAAGAAATCAGCTTCAGTAAATCATGGCTTCTGACCGTCGAATATAATGCGGATGACAGCCTGGATAACTACTATCTGGAGGCCGACGAGGATGAGGAAGATCTCGGCGACTGGGATACCGGCGAGGCGTCTTTCCACATGGTAAAAGGCGATGGAATTATAAGCGGGATGGCGCAGTATGGCAATGATACATACCGTCTGTCATTCGTTTATGATGAGGAAGAGGACGAACAGATACTGAATGATTTCTTCGGGACAATGCATTTTGGTGATGCGGAATTTAATGCGGACAATGACCTTTCTATGGGGAATATGCAGTATGTGCTCCCGGAAAGAGATTACGTGTCTATGTATTCCGATCTGCGCGTGTGGTCGGACGGGGAAATAAGCTACATCGGCATTCAGTATGAACTTGGATATCCCAATTTCGCGAGCATGTATTTCTTCCCGGGCTCTACGATAGAAAGCAGGGTATATGACGAATACGAGGAAACCGAAGTGAATGGTATTCCGGCGGCTTACGTGTACAATGATGGCCTGGCAACGCATAATTACTATTTCGAGCGTCCGGAAGGCGTCTATTTCATAAAGTTCCAGCTTCCGAGTCCTGACGATACCATGGAACAGTACATGAATGACCTCATGGCTTCCATATCGTTTGCCGATTAAAAGTTTCACGCCCTAAAACGTGACAGGCACACCCAAAAATCAATAAAGATTCTAAAATTTTTATAACCAAGGCCATTGATATGCCGGTGCAGGAGATCCTGGACATCCTGAAGATGGCCGGGGATGAGCTGGATGTGGAGTGAAGCAAGCGAAATTAACCGCAGATGTTACTTTTAAAACAGTTACTTTGATTTTGGCGCAGAGGAGGCAGCCTTGGGAAGATAGGGGTAAAGTTCTTCATAGTTTTCCCGCTCTTCCTCTGTCTGCGCCGGTGTCGGTATCAGTCCGGTACAGTCCATGGCAGAGCATGCCTGAATGTCTATCTCATCTGTATTTACTGTCACATTTTTAGTCTTTACATCAACGTCTCTTTTTTTCATGACGGAAACCTCCTGATTTTTTTTTCTATGATGATAGTATCTGGATAATTCGTTGTTTTATACAATAAATCATTTATGGCAAATCTGGAATTAGCTGCTTAAGGGACTATTTTTTTGTATGGATTTACGGTATAATGTAACACATGAGAATAGGTGAAACTAATTATAAGGAAATGTACAAAACTTGACGTAAAAAGATTGCCAAAGGTTTTTTGAAAGCTGATAAATGAAGGAGGCACTTTTATGGCCGGACATATTTGCGTTGGTCTGTTGGCTCATGTGGATGCGGGAAAGACCACATTGGCGGAGAGTATTCTCTATCTCACCGGCAGTATCCGCAAAGCGGGCCGGGTGGATCATCAGGATGCCTTTCTGGACACCTACGAGCTGGAGAGGGCCAGGGGTATTACGATTTTTTCCAAACAGGCGGAGTTTACATTGGGGGGTCAGCAAGTCACGCTCCTGGATACACCGGGGCATGTGGATTTTTCTGCGGAGATGGAGCGCACCCTGCAGGTGCTGGATTATGCGGTCCTTGTGATCAGCGGGGCCGACGGCGTGCAGGGACATGTGCTGACGCTGTGGAGACTGTTAAAGCAATATCAGATTCCGGTGTTTTTATTTATTAATAAGATGGATCAGGAGGGAACCGACCGGGCGGCATTGATGGAAGAATTGCAGTCGCGCCTGGATGAACACTGCCTGTATTTTGGAACCGACCGGAATGAGGAGGAGTTTCAGGAAAACCTGGCGATGTGCGAGGAGGAAGTGCTGGAACGGTACCTGGAGAATGGCATTGTGCCGCGGGAGGACTGTGTCCGGCTGATCCGTGAGCGGAAAGTATTTCCTTGTTATTTTGGTTCTGCACTCAAAATGACCGGTGTGGAGGAATTTTTACAGGGTCTGCAAAAATTGATGCAGGCGCCGGATTATCCGGAGGAGTTTGGGGCGCGGGTCTACAAGATTGTCAGAGATGTTCAGGGAAACAGGCTGACCTATCTGAAGGTCACAGGCGGATGCCTGAAAGTGAAACAGCAGCTTCAGGGAACATGGATCAATGCGGAGGGACAGGAAGAGATCTGGACAGAGAAAGCAGATCAGATCCGGGTATATTCGGGAGCGTCATTCACTGCGATACCGCAGGCCGCGGCGGGTATGGTCTGCGCGGTGACAGGGCTGACAAAAACATACTGCGGGCAGGGCCTGGGTATAGAGCAGGGGAACACGCTGCCGCTGCTGGAGCCGGTACTGACGTATCAGGTGGAATTTCCGCCGGAGTGCGATATGCACGGAATGTATGGAAAACTTCGTCAGTTGGAGGAGGAGATTCCGGAACTGCATCTGGTCTGGAATGAGGCGGCTCAGGAAATCCATGTTGAGGTAATGGGCGAGGTACAGATCGAAATATTAAAGAGTATGATCCGGGATCGTTTTGGCATTTGGGTAGAATTCGGTTCCGGCAGCATCGTCTATAAGGAAACGATTGCTGCGCCGGTGGAGGGAGTAGGGCATTTTGAACCGCTGCGTCACTATGCGGAGGTGCATCTTCTTCTGGAACCGGGGGAGCCTGGCAGCGGCCTGCAGTTTGCCGCAAACTGCAGCACGGATGAACTGGATCTGAATTGGCAGCGATTGATTTTGACGCATTTGGAAGAAAAGCAGCACCGGGGCGTGCTGACCGGATCGGAGATCACCGATATGAGGATTACTCTGGTGGCCGGAAAAGCCCATCTAAAGCACACAGAAGGGGGAGATTTCCGCCAGGCAACCTACCGGGCAGTGCGCCAGGGGCTTCAGAGCACACAGAGCGTTTTGCTGGAACCGGTATACGAGTACCGCCTGGAACTGCCTATGGAGAATGTGGGACGGGCCATGGCAGATATCCAGAAAATGCAGGGGGATTTTTCCGGGCCGCAGCAGGAGGGCGGGCTGGCGGTGCTGACCGGGACGGCATCGGTGGCAAGGATGCGGGGATATCAGATGGAGGTGACGTCCTACACCCGGGGATGCGGACGGTTATTTTGCAGCCTGAAAGGATACGAGCCCTGTAAAAATCCGGAGGAGATCATAGAAGCCATTGGCTATGACCCTGACAGCGATACGGAGAATCCCACCGGGTCTGTTTTCTGCACTCATGGAGCCGGTTTTGTGGTTCCCTGGGATCAGGTGCCGGACTATATGCATCTGGATTATGTGACGCAGCCGGAGGGGAATGCAGCGATCATCCCGGAAGACAGAAGAGAAACTCTGGCAAATGCTAAAGAGATGTCTGCCTTCTCTCAGGATGGTACTTATCGCGGATATTCGGGTTCTTTTGGAAATGATAAAGAACTGATGGAAATCTTTGAGAGAACCTTTGGATCAGTGAAGCAGGAGCGTACCGGCTGGAGCCGCAGTGTGCGAAATTATGATGGCGGAGAATATCGGAGCAGCAAAAAACAGGAGGCGAAAGAACAGTACCTTCTGGTGGACGGCTACAATATTATCTATGCGTGGGAAGAATTGAAAGAACTGGCGAAGATTAATCTGGAGGCCGCCAGAGGTAAGCTGATGGATATTTTGTGCAATTATCAAGGTTACCGGAAGATGCATCTGATTCTGGTATTCGATGCGTACAAGGTAGAAGGCAGCATGGGTGAGGTGCAAAAATATCACAATATTTATGTGGTATATACGAAGGAAGCGGAGACGGCGGACCAATATATTGAGAAGACGGTACACCAGATCGGACGTCAGTACGAAGTGACAGTGGCTACCTCTGATGCTGCGGAGCAGGTGATTATCTGGGGACAGGGAGCGAAGCGCCTGTCTGCGAAGGGACTGCGTAAGGAGATACGGGATACCTGCCTGGAACTGCAGGAGCAGTATCTGCAGCAGCGTACCGGCGGGAAAAATTATCTGTTTGAAAACCTGGAAGAAGATATGGCAGCGTTCTTGGAGGACGTGCGGATGGGAAGGAAAACGATTGAATGAAGAATGAAGAAAAGATACCATTTATTGACATGCACTGCGACACACTGATGCAGGCGTGGTTTCGCTTGAAAAGGGATATTTATCATTTTCCGTCTGCCATGGCGGATGTGCAGCGGCTGGCGCAGGGCGGGTGTAAGGCTCAGTTTTTTGCGATTTTTCTGCAGTCCATGCGGATGAAAAAAATTCTTGGACCGTTGATGCAAAAAGATGATGCTTATATTGAAACATTAATGAGTACCTTTTATCGTACCCTGAAACGGCACAGCGGGGTGCTTGCCTTTGCGGGCAACGCTCAGGATCTGGAACGCAATAAGAGAGAAGGAAAAATCAGCGCGTTTTTGACCATAGAAGATGGCCGGGCAGTGCGCGGACGCATGGAGACGCTGGAGGAATATCACAAGAAGGGCGTTCGGCTTTTGGGCCTTACCTGGAATTATCCCAACTGTTTCGGACATCCCAACAGCACAAATATCATTGAAATGAAAAGAGGACTTTCTGATTTTGGAAAAGAAGCGATTGGAGAATTGAACCGACTGGGTATCGTGATTGACGTCAGCCATCTGTCTGATGGCGGGTTTTGGGATGTGGCAGAGCTTTCCCAGAAGCCATTCGTGGCCAGCCATTCCAGTGCGAGAGTCCTCTGCCCCCATCCGCGAAATCTCACCGATGAGATGATACGGACTATTGGAGAAAAAGGCGGCGTTGTCGGTATGAATCAAAACCCCGAGTTTCTCTATCCGGGCAGTCAGGAAAATCGTATCGAAGACCTGGTGGCGCATCTTCTTCATATCCGAAATGTGGGGGGCAGGGAATGCGCGGCGCTGGGCAGTGATTATGACGGCATTGACGGAAAACTATGTCTCAGGGGACCTCAGGATTATCAGAAACTGGCCCACGCCCTGAAAAAGGCTGGTTTGTCAGAAACAGAGGTAGAAGAAATCTTCTATAAGAATGTAGAGCGCGTGATACAGGATGTGATGAGATAGAAGAGGACAGACGGATGAATCAGTCTGTCCTCAAATATTGGCGCATAGTGCGCAGGGCGCTTTTCTCCAGGCGGCTGACCTGCGCCTGGGAAATGCCGATCTCATTGGCTACCTCCATCTGAGTACGGCCTTCGAAAAAACGAAGCTCTACGATATGCTTTTCCCTTTCATTAAGGCATTTCATAGACTCTGCCAGAGCAATGGATTCTACCCAGTTTTCTTCTTTATTTTTCTTATCGCTGATCTGATCCATTACATAGAGCGTGTCGCCGCCCTCCGTGTAGACCGGATCGTAAAGGCTCATGGGGCTTTGGATGGCGTCCATGGCGAAAACAATGTCTTCCTTGGCGATGCCGATCTCCTCCGCAATCTCATGGATGGTGGGCTCCCGCAGATTCTTTTTTACATAGTTTTCTCTTGCATAGATGGCCTTGTAAGCTGTGTCCCGAAGCGAACGGGAAACACGGATCGAAGTATTGTCCCGCAGATAGCGGCGGATCTCCCCGAGGATCATGGGGACGGCATAAGTACTGAATTTGACGCCCAGCTCTGTATCGAAATTGTCGATGGCTTTCATCAGGCCGATGCAGCCGATCTGAAACAGGTCATCCACATTTTCATTGCTGGCGGAAAAGCGCTTGATAACGCTTAATACTAATCTTAAGTTTCCTTTAATATACAGCTCTCTGGCCTGCGTATCGCCAGATTTGATCCGTTCAAATAAAGTTTCCTTTTCTTCGCTGGTCAGGACCGGAAGCTTTGATGTATTCACACCGCATATTTCCACTTTATTCACTGCCATATATAGATCTCCTCCTGAATAAGACTTGATAGTAGAATGATTCTCAGATTGATTGGGAAATATACGATTTGAGAAAAAATATAAAAAATATTAGACCTTGACAACAGCCCCTCGCCGGATTTCCGCTGCGGAGCAGCAATTTAGAGACAGTTCCTTTGGCACTTATCCTCTTCAATTTTCACCAGGATAATATCCTCCCCGATCTGCACGATACAGTCCCAGGGAATGACAAATTCGGTGTCACGCCCAAGAAACCACCACAATCTTCCGGGGCCGGGGACGATCAGGGCCAGGATTGCTCCGCTTTCACAGTCAATCTCCAGATCGCTGACACAACCCAGCGAACGGCAGGTGCAGATATTGATCACTTCTTTCTGCCTGAAATCACACAGACGCATAGATTCCTCCGTTTCCAGGGGGTTTATATAATATATGAAAGGATAAAAGAATTGACAGCTTTCGGATGATTCGCTATACTTTGAGTAAAACAGATTGGCAGGGGGATAATTATATGAAGTGTCCGTTTTGCGGTCAAGACAACACCAGGGTAGTAGATTCCAGACCGGCCGATGATAACAGTTCCATCCGCAGACGCCGCATGTGCGATGTGTGCGGGAAACGCTTTACCACCTACGAGAAGGTAGAGACGATCCCGCTGATCGTTATTAAGAAAGACCGTACCAGGCAGCAGTACGATAGGAGTAAGATCGAGGCAGGGGTGATGAGAGCCTGCTATAAACGGCCCATTCCCATACAGAGGATCAATGAGATGATCGATTCTGTGGAGACGGAGATTTTTAACCGGGAAGAAAAGGAAATCGAGAGCAAGGAGATCGGAGAGATCGTGATGGACAGGCTTAAGGAACTGGAAGCTGTGGCTTATGTCCGGTTTGCCTCGGTTTACCGTGAATTTA
The DNA here is from genome assembly GCA_902802515.1 of uncultured Lachnospiraceae bacterium. Classification (GTDB taxonomy): domain Bacteria; phylum Bacillota; class Clostridia; order Lachnospirales; family Lachnospiraceae; genus Merdiplasma. The sequence goes on along the minus strand of CADCMM010000020.1, from coordinate 6,831 downwards.
AAGACGTAAACACCTTTATGGATGAACTGAAAAAGGTGTTAGAGCAGTAGATGAGGGCTGTGACGGGATGAATGCTTCCCAATACCGTGCAAGAGTGCTGTGACAGGCACTCTTTTTAGTCATATAGGAAACTTTGCTGGCAGGTGGATAATTTGAAAAAACGAGTAGAGCAGTTAATAAATGGCATATTTGAATATGAAGTTCCTCCACTGATTCTATCGGAGGAGAAGATAGAGCAGAAGGCGCAGCAGGGGCAATTACTGCATGGCAGCTTCACTGCTTCTCATCCGGAGCAAAAAAAGGTCAAGGGATTTTTGTACTCGTCCAACCCAAGAGTCACCTTTGATCCCATGGAATTTTACGGCGCCCAGAACCGGATCTATTATCAGATCGACACCAATGGTCTGCAGCCCGGCGAGGAGACGGAGGGGTATTTTACACTTTGCACGGACTTGGGAGAATATTCTTTGCCGTATTGTGTCTCCGTGTCAGAGAATAAGCAGGAGATCGGAGAAACGACTGTGTCCGGGATCAGGCAGCTGTCTGATCTGGCACGGGAAGATTTCCAGGCGGCATATCCTGCCTTTATCAGTCCGGCTTTTGAACGGGTGCTTCAGGAGAGAGAACCTGAGGCGCTGACTTTGTATGCCGCATTGAAAGCGCAGCCGTTTAGTTTCCAAAGTATGGAAGAATTCCTGATTGGATGCGGGGAGAAGGAGCCGGTGGAAATTTCCATCGACCGGGATACCGTAGGCCTGCGCAATCCCGGTCAATCTATCCGGGAAACTATAATCATTAAGAAGAACGGCTGGGGATTTTTGCGGCTGGATCTGTCTTCCGATTCCCGTTTTATCCGTCTGGATAAAAAAGTAGTGACAACAGATGAATTTGTGGGAAATCAATTTGTACTGGAATATATCATTGATACAAATTTCTTACATGCAGGAAAAAATTTTGGCCGGATTAAAATAGGAACCTGTTACCAATCTCTGTATTTGGATGTGCAGGTGATAAAAGAAACTCAGAATGAGGAAAAGCGCCAGAGACATGTTCAGAAAATGATGCAGAGAAAGCTGGAGACGCTGTACATTGATTTTCGTGTAAAACGCATTGATATGCAGACCTGGATCGACCGGTCTTTGAATGTGATAGGAAGCTACAAGCGGGCCGGGGGCAGGGATGCGTTTGCCGACTTGTTCCAGGTACAGCTCCTTTTTGCCGATGAGAAACGGACGAAAGGATACAAGCTGCTGCAGGAGATCGAGCAGCATCCGGAGCGCATGGATACACCTGAAAAATATGGATTTTATTTGTATATTTCCACTTTTTTTCAGAGAGAAGCGGTTTATGTGGATCAGGTGGAGAGCAGGATCCAGCAGATGCTGCTTCAAAACAGAGACAGCTGGATACTGCAGTGGATACTGCTTTATCTGCAGGAGCGGCTGATGCGGGATGATGGTGCAAAATGGGAAGTTATCGAGGAGCAGGTAAAGTATGGCTGCTGCAGTCCGATCATGTATCTGGAGGCATGCCATCTTCTGAGGAAAGACCCGTTTTTGCTGAGAAGACTGGGAAACTTTGAACTGAAAATATTATCCTTTGCGGCGCGGCAGAATCTGCTGACGGAGGAACTGGCCCACCAGGTGGGGAATCTGGCTCTGTACAGCCGGGAATACAGCAAACGGTTATTTGAAGTTCTTCAGAGCTGTTATCAGGTAAGCCGCACACCGGAGATAGTGAGGGCAATCTGCTCGATGCTGATTGCGGGGGAGAGAAAAGAACCGGAATATTTTTACTGGTATTCACTGGGGGTCAACCTGGAACTTAGGATCACCGGTCTGTATGAATACTATATGGAAACCATGGATCAGCGCGGCATTGAGAAGATGCCCCAAATCATAAGAATGTATTTTATCTATAATAATACACTGGATTATCATAAGAGAGCCCGCATCTATCGGAATATTTCGGATAATAAAGAGAACATCCCGCAGGTGTACCGCAGTTACAGGGGAGCCATTGAGCAGTTTGTCACGGAACAGCTGAGCATGGGAAGAATCGATGAAAATCTGTCAGTTTTATATGAACGTTACCTTACCAGGCAGACATTGACACATTCTTTGGCAGAAAAACTGGTGAAGTGCCTGTTTACTTTTGAGATTACCTGCAAAAATCCCAATATCAGATCCGCAGTGGTGGTACATCGCAGGGTAAGGGGAGAACAGGTGGTTCCTTTGTCGGACGGAAAAGCACAGGTTCAGATTTACACGGAGGACGCCAGGATCCTACTGGAAGACACCCAGGGAAATCGTTATGCCTCTACGTCTCTTTATATGGCGGAAAGGCTTTTGGATACCCCGATGTTGCTGCGATACTGTATGGAGCTGGTGCCGCAAAATCCGGGACTGGTACTTTTTGTGTGCGGTTTGAAAAGAGAGGGCGAGGATCTTAGCAAAGACATGCTGCCCTATTTTAAGCGTGCCTGTGAGATGGAACTGCCCGAGGAGGAATATAAGGCCGATATCCGAAAATACATCCTGGATTATTACAGAAAAAATCCCGCGGAGGATGATCTGTTTTCCTATCTGAAAGAGATTTCCTATCCGCCGTTCCTACAGGCGGATAAGAGAACGCTGATGTCTCTGCTGACCCAGGAAGGCATGTATGAGGAGGCGTTTTCCCTGTTGGAGACCTATGGCAGTGAACAGGTACCGTTGGAGACACTGGTGCGGATCTGCAGCCAAAGTGTTCTGGCAAGGGAGTACGAGGAAAACACTGTGCTGACCGCTTATTGCAGTCAATGCTACAGCTATGGAAAGTATGATGACAATATTCTGGCTTATCTTTTGATGTACTATGATGGGCCGATAGAAGATATGAAACGGTTGTGGAATACAGGACGGCAGTTTGACCTGGATACCATGGCTCTGGAGGAGAAGATATTAAGCCTTCTTCTGTTTACCAGAACAGGAACGCTGGCTACGGAACAGATTTTTGCCTCCTATCAGCGCAAGCTGGGACGCAAAAAGATCTGCAAGGCATATCTGAATCTGAAAGCCTATGAATATTTTGTAAAGGATCTGCCGGTAAACGACCTTATTTTCGCCTATATCGAGCACAGTTATCAGAAAGACGATGAGCAGGAAGACATCAGCAAACTGGCATTGATGCGCTATTATTCCAGGCAGGTTCAGCTGGAGGAGTGGCAGAAAGAAAATGTAAGAAGACTGTTGGCGCAGTACAACGGCAGGGGACTCCGCTTTGCATTCTATCAGAAATTCCCGGAAGAACTCAGGCTCCCCTATCAGCTTGAGGATAAGGTATTTTTGGAATACGCGGCGAACCCTGAAAATACGGTGATACTCCATTACAGGGAAAAAGGAAAAGATGAGTACCGGGAAGAACATATGAAAAACTGTTTCGAGGGCATCAACGTAAAGGAGTTTATTCTGTTTTACGGGGAGGAGCTGGAGTGTTATACCGAGGAGATCCGGCCAGATCAGTCAGTGAAGGTTTCGGATCACAGAATTCTGTCCGGGAGACGGCAAATCAGCGGGGAAAACAGCCGTTTTGAATTGATCAACCGCATGGCCAGGGCGCAGCAGGATGGCAATGAGGAATGCGCGCGGGAAGAATTGGAAACCTATCGTCAGTTGGATTATCTCACGAAAGAGATATTTACATTGATCTAAGAAAGTGTGATAGTTATGATTCAGGAAAAAAATGATCTGATCCTGGGGCTGCAGCTGTGTGAGCAGTATGCGCAGCTTACCTATTATAACAATTCCATGAAAGAACCGGTCACAGTCAGTATAAGCGGGGAGGAAGAGTCCTACCTGATTCCGATGCCCCGGGAAGCATGGGAAGCAGCCGCGAAAAAGGATCAGTCCACTAAACCGCTGACGGAGTTTTTGCAGGGATGTTTGAAGCCCATGACGGAGATCAGTGATTACCCTGACATGAGGATAATGGTCTGCGTGCCGGTCCTCTCTGATGTACTGGGAGACCATCTTCCGAGAGCTCTGGAGCAGCTGGGGCTGGAACGGAAATACATTTTTCTGCAGGATTATAAATCCGGGTTTTATTATTACACCGTTAATCAAAGGAAAGAGTTGTGGAACGGTGATGTGGCGCTGCTGGAATGTGAGAATGAGACAATGACAGGCTATGTTTTGCATATCGACAGAGCCACCAGACCGGCATTAGTGACGGTGGAATACGCCGCCAGTCAGCCGGTGGATGAGAAAGTCCGGGATGGCAGGGCGCAGGAAGAATGGGATAAAGAAAGAGACCGCCTGTTTTTTGAATTGCTGAAAAAAGTATTTGAACGCAGGAATGTAGTGACCAGCTATCTGCTGGGAGATTATTTTGATAAGAGTTGGGCGGATCGTTCGTTTCAGTATCTGTGTTTTCACCGGCATGCCTTTCAGGGGAAAAATCTCTATACGAAAGGAGCCTGCTATGCGGCTATGGAGCGGGTGGGGCTGATATCCACACCGGATCTGCTGTTTATGGGGGAAGATATCGTGCGGGAGAACATCGGCATGAATATGCGGGTGCGGGGAAAAGAGGTATATTATCCTATCATCACCGCCGGTATAAACTGGTATGAGGCTCATCATGTGTGCGAGTTTATTCCGGATGAGGAGAAGACCATCACTATCACTACAAAGCCGATGTCCGGCGGACAGGAGATCAATCATGTACTGCGGCTGACGGATTTTCCCAACCGCCCGAATCGGGCTACGAGGCTGAAAATGACAGTGTATTTTACGTCGGCAGCCTGCTGTACCGTGGAGGTGGAGGATGAGGGCTTTGGAGGTTTTTATCGTCCCTCCGGGAAGCGTTGGAAACGGAATATTTATTTTCAGACAGCAAAAGAGAGGTGACGGGGTATGAGTTTTGACCTCTGCCAGATAAAGCAGGCAAAAAAGCCATATTATATAGAGAGCATCAGCACTAATATTTATTCTATAGAGGAATTGTGCTTTTACCTCTATGAAAATGTATATTTGATCGATCAGACGATTGTGAACGAGGCGTTGTGTGACTGGATCCGGGATGAACTGGGGCTTAAGAAACTCTATCGCCAGTTATATGAGCAGCTGGAAAAGCAGCAGGGCGTCGTGTATTTTATTGTGCCTATCTTTCGTGAGGCAGGATATCTATCGGTGAAAAAACTCCGGGAAGTCCAGGAGAAGCTGGGGAAACTGGAGGTACAACCGGAGGATTCGAGACAGAAATTAAAAGGCGATTATCTGGTGAAATCAGGAATGTACAGCAGCGCGATGCATGAGTATTATCAGATTCTGGACCGCAAAGGTCCGGGAAAACTGGGCAGTCAGTTTTACGCTGAGATCTGGAACAATCTTGGGTGTGCCTATGCGCATATGTTTCGGTTTAAAGAGGCGGCAGACTGCTACCTCACTGCCTGGAAACAGACCAGGACGAAGGAACTTCTCCGAAAATATGTGAGTGCGCTGCCGTTGTACCTGCCAGAGGAAGAGTATAAAAAGAAGCTGCAGGAACTGGGGGCGGATTCCGGTCTGATCTCCAAGATCCAGGAATATAATTCTAAAATATTGCAGGAACCCTCACAGGCAATAAATCAATCATATGCAGAGCATGAAAATGTCGGAAAATTGCTTGAAGAATTGAAAGAGGAGTACAGAAGAAGTTCGAAGTGCTGAATGTTCATCTTGCTTTATCCAGTGTTATAGGCTATAATCTTCACGGAAACATGGAACTGAGATGACACAACAGTTTTACAGAAGGGGTATCCATGAACGAACAAATTTATGTGCAGGAAGAGATTTCTGACAAACTGAGGGAAGAGTGCGGAGTCTTCGGTATCTATGATTTTGCCGGGGAGGACGTGGCTTCCTCGATTTATTATGGTCTGCTGGCCCTGCAGCACCGCGGCCAGGAGAGCTGCGGGATTGCTGTCAGCGACACAAATGGCCCCAAGGGCAAGGTGCTCAGCACTAAAGGTATGGGACTGGTGAATGAGGTGTTTTCCGCGGATGACCTTTCGGGGTTGAAGGGAGATATCGGTGTGGGACATGTACGTTATTCCACTGCTGGCGGAAGTACCATTGAGAATGCGCAGCCTTTGGTATTAAACTACATCAAAGGGACGCTTGGATTGGCCCACAATGGCAATCTCCTGAACGCACCGGAGCTTCGCAGGGAACTGGCCAGGGATGGAGCGATCTTCCAGACTACCATTGATTCCGAGGTCATTGCTTATCACATTGCAAGAGCCAGAGTCAAGACGAAATCCGCAGAGGAAGCAGTGGCTATGGCGATGCAGAAAGTCAAAGGAGCCTATTCCCTGATCGTAATGTCGCCCAGAAAGCTGATCGGCGCGAGAGATCCCTTTGGATTTAAACCGCTGTGTATCGGAAAACGGGATCAGGCCTATATTCTGGCTTCGGAGAGCTGTGCGCTGGATACCATCGGAGCAGAGTTTATTCGGGATGTGGAGCCTGGTGAGATTGTCACCATCACTCCGCAGTACGGTATTGTATCGAACAAAAGTCAGTGTCTAAAGCCGGAAGATAAGAAAGAACCGGCCAGATGCATTTTTGAATATATTTATTTTGGAAGGCCGGACAGCCATATGGACGGAGTCAGCGTTTACAACTCCCGCCTTTTGGCAGGAAAGTATCTGGCTATGGATTCACCGGTGGAGGCGGATCTGGTAGTGGGGGTTCCAGAGTCCGGAAATGTGGCGGCTCTGGGATATTCTCTGGAATCGGGCATTCCATATGGAACGGCCTTTGTGAAAAACGGGTATGTGGGACGTACCTTCATTAAACCGAAGCAGAG
>CADCMM010000019.1 GCA_902802515.1 uncultured Lachnospiraceae bacterium | reverse complement strand
GGTTTTGGCAAGAGTTCACTCGCACGACGATCGTTTTGTGTACAAGCATACTGTCCACAATCCAAAGCGTTACGGCGTGGCTTGTGAAGGAATAATGTCGATGAAAACGATTGGTTTCTGACTGAGCTTTGCAAGTTACGTGCGCGGACGAGGAGCAAACGCTTTTATCGCGAACGATGTCCGAGCAAATGTAACGCAGCAAAGTGAAGGTTGGAAACTATGTTTTCAGCAGACATTATTCCTTACAAGCCGTCATTACATAGTGGGTGTTTCCTAATCTATACATATGGATACGCAGAACCCCTTACCTGTTTTTTGCAACAGCCCCCAAACCATCGTTTATTCTGTAAATGGGACTACATCTTTTACCGCATCTGCCGGCTGGATCTGCGCCTCCTCATGATCCAGGTCGATGAGCTGATAGCGGCGGTTGCCCATGCCCAGCTCCTGCATATAACTCAGTTGTCGATGCCCGTGGCGGGTCTCAATGCGCTCTGCCAGCGCTAAGCGATCCTTCGTCGAAAGCGCGTACAGCAGATCCACTGACGCCTGATCGGCAGCCAGAATATCAAAGGATGCCACAATACCTATATTGGGAGTCACTACAGGCTCTGCGGCCAATCCTTCACAGTCACAGGAAACCGACATATTGCGCATCACATTGATAAACGCATTGTGTTCTCCGAAATGATCCACCGTAGCCTTTGTAGACTCAGATATCTTCTCCATCAATTCTTCATCCACGACAGACCAGGGATTGCCGCTTCCTTCCTGAGCATGGATCATCTTTTTCCCAATCCGTCCATCGGCGCATCCGATACCGATATTTTTATTAGAGCCTCCGAAACCGCCCATAGTATGTCCTTTAAAATGTGTCAGCGTCAGCATGGAATCATAATTCAGCAGATGCGTCCCCACTGACATCTCCGTAAACCACTTGCCGCCTTTCACCGGGATCATGGTGGTACCCTCTTCATCCATAATGTCCACCGGTGCAAAATCCCATCCATTTACCTTCAGCGTCTCCCGATGCTGCTGGGTGGTATAACGGTCTCCCTGATAGTAAGTGTTTGTCTCAATGATGGCTGCTCCCGGAAGTTCCTTCTCTATCAATTCTTTCACCCAGGACCTGGGAATAATGTTAGGGCCGTTTTTCTCTCCCGTGTGAAGTTTAATTCCCACTTTTCCGGTCATCGAACTGCTCACCTTTTTATAGATCCTGCGCAGCCCCTCCGCGGAAAGATCTCTGGTAAAATAGACAACGGAAGTCTCGCCGCCACGCTCTTCATAGGGAACATATTTTTCGCCGCCTGTGCCGGGTTTGATTTTCTTGAATTCCATAAACTGCCTCCTTTACATTCATGATAGTTTTTGCTTATGAAACTAGTATAGCAAAAAACACCCCAGAGAATCAATCAAAAAAAGGACACTGCCCTATCTCATGCAATGTCCATAATCCCAATTAAGCCAGCAACACAATTTTTTCTTTCGCCAGGGATTTCATTCTGCTTCTGCCTGCCTGATCGTCCTGCGCGCTCCCCAGAAACAGTTTTCGTCTGGAATTGTTTCTGCAAAGCCAAAAATCATTCTTTGATCTCTCCTCAGGGTTTTGGATGGATTCTATATAGAAATCCTCACCAAACTGCTGCTTGTTCAAAATCGTCAGGGAAACTCTCTCCATTGGTCCTCGTCTCCTTTAAAATCGTATTTCCCCTCTCCCCAAACATGTAAAGAATACCACTTTCCTCCATTGAAGTCAACCGTTTGTTCTATAACCGATTTCTTGCCCTATGTTTGTAAAATTGAATAAGAAAAAACGGACACCTTATAGTATCCGTTATTTCTTATTCGATGCGACAGGATTTGAACCTGCGACCTCTGCGTCCCGAACGCAGCGCTCTACCAAGCTGAGCCACGCATCGTTAATTTCATTCAGCTTGACTATTGTAACATTGGCTTCCTTAAAAGTCAAGGAAAATTTTATGTTCTTTTTTTAAATAATGTTAGACAAAGCTAACTTTTGGTGATACAATGGGTTGCGGTAAACTAACGGACCATTTATTTCATACATAGTTTAAGAAAGGAAAAGCTTATGTTTCTGGAATTAAAGCAAATAAAAAAATCATTTGGCAGCGGACAGAGCCGTGTGCAGGTGCTGAAAGGCATTGACCTGACACTGGAAAAGGGAGAATTCTGCGTAATGCTTGGGCCATCCGGTTCCGGGAAATCTACCTTGCTGAATATCATCGGCGGAATTGACCAGGCAGATGAGGGAGAAATCCTGATCGGCGGAGACCGTATGGCGGACATGAACGAAAAACAGCTCACGCTGTACCGCCGCAGGCATCTGGGCTACATCTTTCAGATGTACAACCTGATCCCGAACCTGACCGTCCGGGAAAACATTGAGGTTGGCGCTTATCTGGGCACAGATCCCCTGCCTGTAGAGGAACTCCTGGACACTCTCGGGCTGACGGAGCATCAGAACAAATTGCCCAATCAGCTCTCCGGCGGCCAGCAGCAGCGCACCGCTATCGGCCGGGCCATTGTCAAGAACCCGGATATCCTGCTGTGTGATGAGCCCACCGGCGCTCTGGATTACAATACCTCTAAGGAGATATTGAAACTGATCGAGACCGTCAATCAGAAATACGGAAATACTGTCATTCTCGTCACCCACAATGACGCTTTAAAGGACATGGCCACCCGAGTGGTAAAACTGAGAGACGGCGGCATCCGCAAAAACTATCTGAATGAAACCCGGATTTTGGCTCAGGATCTGGATTGGTAGGAGGTGTCACATGAAAAATCCTTTGTACAAACGTCTTCTCCGGGAATTGAAAAGCGAATTTGGAAAGTATTTGGTGATCTTTCTTCTGATGACACTGACTATCGGGGAAATTTCCGGGTTTCTGGTGGCAGATGAGAGCATGATCAAGGCCTATAATGACAGCTTTACTTTATACAATGTGGAAGACGGCAACTTCGCACTTCAAACCAAGGCAGACAATGCCTTAAAACAACAGATAGAAGCTCTGGATATCACTATCTACGATCTTTTTTACACGGATCGCATCCTTAGCAATGACAGCACCCTCCGTATCTTTCAAAACCGAGAGCAGGTAAACCTTGCCTGCGTTATGGAGGGACGTCTGGCCAGTCAGCCGGGGGAAATCGCTATTGACCGTATGTACGCGGGCAACAATCAGCTGAAGGTGGGAGATACGATATCGGATGGCAGCAATACCTGGATCATCACCGGGCTGGCAGCGCTCTCCGACTACAGTACCATGTTTGAGAGCAACAGTGATTCCATGTTTGACGCGGTAAAATTCGGCGTCGCTATGGTATGCCCTGAAGAATTTTCAGAGTTTGAGTCAAACAGTCTGGTCTACAGCTATGCCTGGAAATATAACGATGCGCCTGCCGGCGAAAAAGAGGAAATGGAACGCTCCCAGCAGCTGATGAAAGAGATCAATTCCCTCTCTCCCCTAAAGAAATTTGTTCCCCGCTATCTGAATCAGGCTATCCAGTTTACCGGGGAAGACATGGGAAGCGACCGCGCTATGATGACAGTGCTGCTTTACATTCTAATTGCCATACTGGCTTTTGTCTTCGGCATTACCATCAACAGCACCATCGTCAAAGAAGCGAATGTCATCGGTACTTTGAGGGCTTCGGGTTACACAAAGCGGGAGCTGATCCGCCATTATATGGCCATGCCTCTGATCGTCACGCTGATCAGCGCTCTGATCGGCAACATCATGGGCTACACCTTTTTCAAAAACTTTAATGCCGGTATGTATTATGGGAGTTACAGCCTTCCAACATATGTGACTATCTGGAGTCCTCAGGCTTTTCTGGAAACCACCCTGGTGCCCATCCTGCTGATGCTGGTGATCACCTGGCTGATGCTGCGCCGCAAGCTTTCTCTGTCACCCATCAAATTTTTGCGGCGGGATCTTAGAAGCGGCAGGCAGCGTCACGCATTCCGTTTAAAATCTTCCATACCGTTTTTCTCCCGGTTCCGGATTAGGGTGTTTCTACAGAATTCAGGTAACTATCTGCTGATGCTGGTCGGCATTCTCTTTGCCAATCTGCTGCTGATGTTCGGGCTGATTTTCCCGTCTATCCTGGATCATTATCAGGAAACGATCACCGATAACCTGCTCTGCAATTATCAGTATCTTTTGCAGGTCCCTGTAGAACTTATGGCAGGGGATGATTCACCGGAAACACTGCTTCGCATGCTGGCCTATGTGTCGCAGGTACAGACAGAGAATGAAGATGCAGAAGAGTTTTCCGCCTACAGTCTGAAAACTCTTTCTAATGGGGCTTACAAAGGAGAAGAAGTTCTGCTTTACGGAATTGTGGATGACAGTCACTATATCACACTGGAATCCGGTGAAAACGAAGTTTGCATCTCCAAAGCCTATGCGGATAAATTTCATCTGGCAAAAGGTGACACCATCACACTCAAAGAGCAATACGATGATAAAACTTATACATTCCCCATTGGAGGTATCTATGATTACGAAGGCGCACTGGCCATTTTCATGCCAAAGTCGCTTCTGAACCACACCTTCGGGCTCAGCGATGGATATTTTTCGGGATATTTCTCCGATACGGAAATCACTGACATTGAAGAACAATACATTGCCACCGTCATTGATCTGGATGCACTGACAAAGATTTCCCGCCAGCTTAATGTCTCCATGGGCGGAATGATGATTCTGGTGGATGCCATTTCCGTGATCATGTTCCTGATCCTGATCTATCTGCTGGCAAAGATCGTCATTGAAAAAAATGCCCAGGCTATCTCCATGACGAAGATTCTGGGCTATGAGAACAAAGAGATCAGCCGGTTGTACCTGCTGCCTACCTCCATTGTGGTAGTAACTCTGCTGCTTCTCTCTCTGCCGCTTGAAACGGCAGTAATGAAATACCTTTTTGAGATGATAGTTATGACCGAACTTTCCGGATGGATACCGATCTACTTCGATCCCATGATGTATGTGAAAATGATTCTGCTGGGCATCGGCGCATACGCCGTCGTAGCCGTCTTGGAATACCGCAGGCTTCGCCGTGTCCCCATGGAAGAAGCCCTGAAGAACGTAGAGTGAAGCCGCTTGTGCAGATCAGTACCCCAGTTCTTCTCCCACCAGAACTACTTTGATCCGTCCCGGAATCATAGAGGATCTGGTGATCACCGTCTCGCAGCAGATGGTGTGGGGCAGACAATTTGCACAGCGCCCGATTTTCGCACAGGGCGTGTCACAGCCAAGCCGTACCGTGTTTGCCGGTGCGGCCATGTTGTGAACACGGTCAATCCCTTCCGGCACATTGGTAACTACCTTATTCATTCCTGTGATCACGATCACCTGCTCCGGTCCGTAGATCAGGAAGGAGACGCGGTTTCCCCGTCCGTCAATATTGATCAGTTCTCCGTCCAGAGTGATGGCGTTTGTACTGGTCAAAAAAGTGTCCGCGTTGACCAGCAGCGCGTTGCACTCTTTCTTTTCTTCCGGCGTTTTGTAATCCTCCCTGATGATCAGGTTGTGGCCGGCATTCCGGATCGCTCCCTTCAGGCCTATGCCATCAATGGTCATAGAACCGCCATATCCTACATTCTTTTTCTCCTGTCCGATCAGCTCCAGAACCTTTGTGACAGCGCTCTCCTGGTCGGGACAGTAATACCCCTCCATCTTTCTTGCCTCCAGTTTTTTGATGATGGAATTTGCCTGATTTTCATAAAATACTTTCTTGGGATCCATGTTACTCCTCCTTTTCCATTGTTAACCCCGCTATAGCTGCCTGTATGCAGCCCACTCTTTCGCAGGCCGTATCTGGTTACCTACAGTTTAGCATAATAAAACCGACTTTGACAGAAAAATCTTATGATTTCTGGAACACCCACTACCTTACAGAGGATCGCAGCCAGTATGCTTGTACAAAAAATACGTCTATCTCGTTCCCCTTGCTGCAAACCTGTCTGCACGCCGCTCAAATGCGATTAAGCCGTATGCATTTTCGCGGCGGCAAGGTTTTTGCAAGAGTTCACTTGCACGACGATCGTTTTTGTACAAGCATACTGTCCGCAATCCAAAGCGTTATGGCACGGCTTGTGAAGGAATAATGTCTGATGAAAACGATTGGTTTCTGACTGAGCTTTGCAAGCTACGTGCTCGGACGAGGAGCAAACGCTTTTATCGCGAACGTTGTCCGAGCAAATGTAGCGCAGCAAAGTGAAGGTAGGAAGCTGTGTTTTCATCACACATTATTCCTTACAAGCCGTCATTATGTAGTGGATGCTCCAGAAGTCATAGATTCGGAAGCACTTGATGTATTTCCGAATCTATACTATTATACTACGTATACAGAATAAGGAGGCGCAGAAATGACCTACGATGAATTTGTTGAGATTGCCCGTGAAGAGACCGCTTTGCTCCCCTCCTATGTGTTTGAGGAGCTGGACGGAGGAGTGGTGACAGATCCTAATGTCTATCTTCATCCTGGAAGACTGTCCGATGACCTGTATGTCATGGGAACTTACTCCCAGGGCATCTACGGCAGCCAGATCGTTCTATACTATGGTTCCTTTCAGGCCACCATGCCTTTTGCCTCAACTGAGCAGATGCGTAAGAAGATACGCGAAACGGTCCGGCACGAATTTCGCCATCATCTGGAAACCAGAGCCGGGATATTTGGAAAAGATTCCCTGATTGAAGAAGATCGGGAAGAAATGAAGAAATACTATGAAAGGCACGGTGTCTGATACCGTGCCTTTCTCTATTTCATTCTCCAACCCGGATGGTATTTATTCTTCAACCGTCCGTTTACCAATTTCCCCCATCCCAGCGGAAACCCATCCACGCAGACCAGCTGCCATCCGGACCTTCTCGCAGCTTCATCTTCCGCAATTTCAATCGTTTCCCCCTTCAGATACTGGAAAACCCTCTCATCGTTGGGCGATAGATCCACTGCATAAGCATAGTCCTGCTTTTGCAGTGCCATGGCCAAAGACTGACTGGGTTCAAATCGGTCTTTTTTTAACTCTCCCATATACAGACCATTGCGAAGGAAAGGAATACCGGATACTTCCGGAAGAAGTTGCGACACCTGATAAACCTGATCACCCCGGATCTCCACCCGGGATAACTCTATCTTCCATGAAACATCCCGGAAAAACCCCTGCAGGGTTCTAAGCTGCGCTTTATCCGGAAATGTACTTTTATTTCCACTGTTATGAGAGCGTCGTTTCCCCATTTTCTCTGTTCTTCGGGTCTCTTGACCTTTTTCTCTTTGGACGTCGTCTTTCCTCAAAAGTGCCAGAAAATGCCCCTCACCGCCCATCTTGTGGGGCCAGAGGCGTACGCAGCGGGTAATTTCCGGCAGACTGCCATTTTCCCCATCTTGCGCCCCTTGGCCCGGGCTGTTTTTGTCAAGATACATCTCTTGTCTAAGGCCCTGGGAAAATCCTTCCCGATACGGAATTTCCTGCAGTTTCATTTCCGGACGCCGCAGCAGAAGATGAAGAATGACCTCCTCATTTTCCTGAGGAGCAAAGGTGCAGGTGGAATAAAGAAGCATCCCGCCGGGCCGCAGCATATCCGCAGCCTGCACAATAATATCTTTCTGTACGTTGGCGCACTCTTCCGGTTTCCCAGGATACCAGGCCTTTATTGTATTTTCATCTTTGCGGAACATCCCCTCCCCGGAACAGGGAGCATCCACCAATACTTTATCAAAAAAGGACGGGAATTGCTCTGCCAATCTGGCCGGTATCCCATTCGTCACAAAAGAATTCGGGATTCCAAACACTTCAATATTTTTTAGAAGCGCCTTGGCTCTGGATGCGCTGATGTCATTGGCCACCAACAATCCTTGTCCCTGGAGCTTGCCCCCCAGGGCTGTAGCTTTTCCGCCCGGCGCTGCGCACAGATCCAGAACCCGCTCACCGGGAGTTACCTCCAGCACACTGGCCGGGGTCATGGCGCTTGGCTCCTGCAGATAGTAAAGACCTGCATAGTAATAGGGATGCCTTGCAGGGGCATCCTCCTCCAGATAATAATAACCGCCGGATATCCATGGGATCTTCGTCAGGTGAAATGGCGAGATCCGTTCAAATTCCTCCGGGCTGATCTTTTTCGTATTCACGCGAAGTCCGTACTTTCGAACCTCCTCATAGCTCTTTTCGAAAGCGCCGTATTCCTCACCCAGAATACGGCGCATACGATCGGTAAACTCTACCGGTAATTTCATATGGTCTCCTTACTACCATTGCAGGCGGTGCAGATTCCCCTCCAGCTTCATTCCGGAGAAATTGTTCTGCCTCAGCGCTTCATACAGCATAATAGCTACAGAATTACTCAGATTCAGAGAACGGGTCTCCCCAATCATAGGGATCCGCACGCAGGTATCCTGATGTTCCACCAGCATCTCCTCCGGTATCCCGGCGCTCTCCTTACCAAACATCAGATAACAATCCGGTTCGTACTGCACTTGTGTGTACATCTTCTTCGCCTTTGTAGTCGCCATGTAAATCCTGGCCCCCGGATTGCGCTCCAGAAAATCCTGAAAATCACAATAACGAGTCACATCCAGCTGGGGCCAATAATCCATACCGGCACGCTTGATGGCCTTCTCGGTCAGCTGAAAGCCCAGGGGTTCGATCAGATGCAGCCTGGTTCCCGTTGCTACACAGGTCCGACCGATATTCCCTGTATTCGCCGGTATTTCCGGCTCAAATAAAACAATATTAAGCTGAGGCATGCCATCTGCTCCTTCCCTGCTTTATCTATACCTGCTGGCTTCTCAGTTTTCTGACAAAATTTCCAAGCCGTCCCAGGGCAGCTTTCAGATCCTCCATAGAATAAGCGTAAGAAATACGAAGATATCCTTCGCCGCAGTCCCCAAACGCGTCTCCGGGAACCACAGCTACCCGCTCTTCCTCCAGCAGTCTGGTAGCAAATTCCTCACTGGTCATGCCGAATTCCTTGATGCAGGGGAACACATAAAAGGCGCCAAAGGGTTCAAAGCAAGGTAATCCCATTTCCCGAAACGCATGCATCAGATAGCGTCTGCGCTGATTATACGCTTCTTTCATCTTTTCCACTTCCTGATCGCACTCCCGCAGGGCGGCGATTGCAGCATACTGACTGTTAGTGGGTGCGCACATGATCGCAAACTGATGGATCTTGATCATTTGACGGATGATTTCCTCCGGACCGCAGCAGTAACCTAGCCGCCATCCGGTCATCGCATGGGATTTGGAAAATCCGTTGATCAAAATCGTGCGCTCCTTCATACCCGGAAGGCTGGCAATACTGACATGCACATCTTTTGTAAACGTCAGTTCCGCATAGATCTCATCGCTGAGCACATATAGGTCTTTTTCGATAATGACCTGGGCGATCTCCTCCAGATCTTTCCTGTCCATAATGGCTCCGGTGGGATTGTTCGGAAACGGCAATACCAAAATTTTGGTTTTGTCCGTGATGGCATCCAAAAGTTCCTGCTTTGTCAGGCGAAACTCATTTTCTTCTTTCAGATCGATCACCACCGGGACTCCGTCGGCCAGCTGCACACAGGGCAGATAAGATACGAAACAGGGCTGTGGTATCAACACTTCATCCCCTGGATTGAGCATGGCGCGAAATGCCAAATCGATCCCCTCGCTTCCGCCCACGGTAACAAAAGTTTCCTTCGCGGCATCGTACTCCAGCCCAAAACGTCTCTTTAAATACAGGCTGATTTCCTCCCTCAGCTCTTTCAGGCCGGCGTTGGATGTGTAAAAGGTCTTCCCACGCTCCAGAGTATAGATACCCTCATCTCTCACCGCCCAGGGTGTATCAAAGTCCGGCTCCCCGACGCCCAGGGAAACCACGTTATCCATCTCGCTTACGATATCAAAAAATTTTCGGATGCCAGAGGGCCTTATCTCTCTGGCTTTATCTGCTATCGGATTTCTCACGGAGTCACCAGCATCCTTTCATCTTTTGTCTTTTTTGCCAGGATGATACCGTCATCCTTATATTTCTTTAAAATAAAGTGTGTAGCCGTGCTGATCACCGTATCCAGCGTGGACAGTTTATTGGAAACAAAGCCGGACACTTCCTTCAGGGTCTTCCCTTCCAAAATCACCAGCAGATCATAGGCGCCGGAAATCAGATACACCGACTGCACCTCCGGATAATTGTAAATACGCTCCGCAATGTTATCGAATCCCTGCCCTCTCTGAGGGGTTACCCGCACTTCTATCAGCGCTGTGGTCTTATCCACCGAGGTTTTATCCCAATCAATCAGGGTATGATACCCGCAGATGATGTGTTCCTGCTCCATCTTCTGCACCTCATTGGCAATAACCTCTTCGCTGGAGCCCAGCATGATCGCCAGTTCACCTAAATCTATTTTACTGTTTTTTTCCAGAAAGGTTAAAATCTGTTCCCTCATATCCTGTACTATCTCCTTTTCCCTTCTTTAACCCCCAAAGTGCATCCTGCGCCGGCCGGTCCAGGAAACGGATTTCCCCGCCGTTTCGGATCACCCGGTCATTTCCCTGGGTAGTTCGTCCGATAACCGCTGCCGGTATTCTCTTCGCTCTAAGTTCTGTCACCAGCGCCTCTCCCCGGTCCGTGCCAAACAACAGCGCTCCCTGACTATACAGCTGATAGGGATTTATATCAAAATAATTACAGATCTCGATGGTCTCCTGACGCACCGGAATCTTCTTCAATTCTATGTCCAGACCTACACCTGCCCGCTCCGACATCTCCCAGAGCGCACCGAATACGCCGCTCTGAGAGACATCATGCATGGCAGAAACTCCCAAAGCACAGCCTATGCTTGCCGGCTTCAGAACGGATAAAGCCGTCTCAAACTCTTTTGCCGCATCGATCAATACCGGAGGATAACGCTTTGCCAGTTCCCGATCCATATTCCTCGCCAGGATAGCTGTTCCTGCCAGCCCGATCCACCCGCTCATGACCAGATCCTGGTTTGGTTTCAGGTCTTCTGTTCGCAGATATGTGCTCTCAAAAGCCGTTCCAAACCCGGTTACAGATACTACCGGACGAGACACAGCCTCACTGATCTCCGTATGTCCGCCTCCCACAGGAATCTGATATGCACTGCAGATCTTTGCGGTTTCCTGCATCAATGCCTTTAAGGACTGCTCATCCCAGGTTTCCGGAATAAGGATATCCAGCATAATCCCGTTTATTTCTGCTCCGGAAGCCGCCAGATTATTGGCAGCCCCAAGTACCATCATTCCCATGGTACGGTCAAACGTTCCGCCCACTGTGCCACAGACCGTTGCGCTCACGATCCGGCCGGGGATTTCTCCTTCTTCTCCCCCATTCTGATGATCCACAAAAGCACAGTCCTCACCAAATGCGCCTCCCATGCCGGAGAGAACTCCGGCCATCGCCAGAGGCCGCAGTACAGAACGGTCTAATACCGCCTCTGAAACTTTACCGTTTTTCCACATATATTCCCTTTATACAAGTATAATGTTTCTTATTTCCTTAGAAACAAGTAATTACGGTTCCGGAGGATCCACCATCACCACATCGCCGGCGGTCACTTCATTGCCAACTACCACATTGCCGTTTTGATCCACCGTCTCGCCGCCGGTCTGACCGGTGCTGCCCTGATCCGTCACAATTACTTCCGGCGCTGTCGTCTCCGTCTGATCTGTATAAGTAGCTGCCGAAGCGATCACTGTCTGCACCTGCCCGATATCGTTGGACGCTATCGCTGTATTGATGGCCTGGTATAGAGCATTGTTTGACGTGGCCACACCTACTTCATACGTAGTTCCTACCGCCTGATAGGTGCTGTTGTTTACCTGGATGGAATCCACCAGCACCCCGTCTTCATAAATATTTTTCCACAGCTCTGCCGTATATCCTGTATGCGGAGACTGCACCTGATTCAGATATCCCACATTTTGATCCGCCTTCGCGATCAGTTTAACACCGGTAGGCTCTGTGGTGCTGGTCACTCTGCTCTCAAAAGAGATGCTTCGGTTTGCCGGTCTGGTCTCATGCCCATAGATGGTAAAGGACAGCGTCCCGCCGTAAGCATAACCCACAATATAGATGGGTGCATCCGTATTGTTCACAAAAGCCATATCCATCACACCCTCCGCTATAGCAGCATCCTTCGATGGATCCACATAGGTGACGATCATGGTATGGTTCGATCTTGCTGTCACTTCCAGTTCTGATTTCAATACCGCGTTATATAGGGTCGTGGACACCTGGCAGATGCCGCCGCCATATGAATCCACTACCCGGTTCTCCTCATAAGAAGGAGCCGGCTCATAGCCGTTCTCCGCAGAAAACGGAGTAACCGCCTCTGTCACGGAAAACCAGTCTCCCGGAAACAGCAGTGTCCCGCTGATCTTAGAGCATCCGTTCTCCACATTCGTCGCTCTGGCCCAGCTGGACGCGGAATAATCCGTGGTAGCTGTCCCCAGCACATCCTTCACCTTGCTCAGTTCCTCCTGGGTGATATCCGGACTCACGCGTTCCACCGCCAGATCAACCTCCAGATCGCCGCCATGCCAGGACTCAAAGGCATCCTGTACAAGCTTTACGGATTCATCCACTTTTAAGGTAAGACCATCCGTACCGCCCTCCACTCCGGGGGTACCGTCATCCTGCGTGTAGACCGTACCATTGATGGGCTCAGAATTGTAAATGCTGCAGTCCTCCACAAGATCACGGATTTTCTTATCATCCACAGTAAAGCTGATCTCGTATTCCTTGTTCTGCTGCTGCAGATCCTTCTGATCCTTATAGCGCTGCACAATATTTCCCGTGGTTCCCAGATTCTTCACTTCATCCAGGATTTCCTTGTTCTCCCACTCCAGACCCAGGCTGTTAAGCGTAGCTGTGACCGGGGTATCTCCCATCGTCAGTGTCACGGTGGCTTCACCCATTTCATGTACTTTTTGATTCACTGCGTCAGAAGCCTGACCGGCCGTCATACCGCTGACATCAATGCCCTCAATAAGAACCCCGTCGCTGATCACCGTATCCTCCGCCGCTATAGCTGCGCCGCTCATAGCCGCAAGCATCCCGCAAATAACTGCCGGTATCAGAATATCCCTTATCTGTTTCTTTTTTTTCATTTTGTGACTCCCCGTAAAATAATTCTTAAAGCAACGCAGAAAGTATCGTAGAAACGATCATTGCCAAAACGATGACGATCACGATCACTGCCGCAATAATTCTTTTCTTCTTGCTGTTCTTAAAATTCATCATAATGATTTCACCTCTTTTATCTTTTTGCTAAACTGTTTTATATTTTAAAGTATTTTTTTAAAACTTCAAGAGCAATTTCTAATTATTAATTATTTTATAAGGAAATGCCGGGAAAATCAGGGTTTTCGTCCTTGCATCCCTGGTCAATGGGTCTCGTTCCTGATAGTCAAACAGCATCCAGTGTTCCTCTTCTTTCCCATAACGGTAGTAAAAATGCTCCAGATGGGTCATTTTCATCAGTTGTTTCCAGTTATATGCCTCATATCCCGGAAGGAAAACATGAGTTTCTTCTTCCCTCTTATAAAATTGTACCATCTGTGGCCGATCCGCCCCCTGGTCCTTCGCCCATGCCGGCCTGGTTTTCGCATTCTCCCTCAGATAAAGGTCCAGGATCAACTGTTCATCATACCATTCACCGCGCTCCGGATCCGTCTCATGGGCAAAGTCCCGAAGCAGTTCCAGCCGCTGCATCCTGGAGTAGGCAGCTCCGCCTTTCCCCTTTTTCTCATAAAATTCCGCCAGGGATTCATAGAGCGAAAAGGGCGACGGGAACTGTATCTCCAGCGCCCGAATTGTGTTGGAGAACTGCTGACTGTTGTGATAGACTTCCAGCATCTCCTCCACCGCCTTCAACTTCAGGATCTCCCCAAAAGTGAGCCATCTGGTAGATAGCACTTCGTAGGTAGGTTTTTTACGATACACAATGCCATATCGATGTGCGTCCTCCTGCATTCCGGATCCTTTTAAAACTTTTAAAAACCCCAGCTGCAATTCCTGTGGGTGCAGCTCATAAACCATGTCAAAGGATCTGCCAAAACTCTCATAATCCTCATAGGGCAATCCCGCGATCAGGTCCAGATGCTGATGGATGTTGTGTCCCTCTGTGATTCTCCTTGACACACGGGCAATCTTCTCAAAATCCGTCCTGCGATGAACCGCTTCCAACGTCCTGGGATTCGTAGACTGCACACCGATCTCCAGCTGCACCAGCCCCGGCCGCATCTGCGCCAGGAGTTCCAGCTCATCTTCACGTATCAGATCCGCCTCTATTTCAAAATGGAAATTGGTGACGCCATTGTCATGTTCCAGAATATACCGCCAGATACCCATGGCATGCTCATGATTGCAGTTGAATGTGCGATCCACGAATTTTACTTGGGGCACCCGGTAATCCAGAAAGATCTGCAGTTCCTTCGTCACCAGCCCAAGGGCGCGGAAGCGGACTCTTCGGTCGATGGATGACAGGCAATAGCGGCAGGAAAAAGGGCATCCCCTGCTGCTCTCATAATAAATAATCTTGTTGGCGAACTCCTCCATATCATTATAGACAAAGGGTAGTTCATCCATATCCAGATATCGGGACGGATGGGGAAAGCAGCTTGTCCGCACGGTATCTTCCTCCCGATATATAATACCCGGTATATGCTCCAGCTTTCCATTCCCTTCCAGATAATAATCCATCAGATCAAGAAAAATCTGTTCTCCCTCTCCCACCATGATACCGGTGATCTGAGAATATTTGCGCAACAGCTGCTCACTGTCGTAGGAAACTTCCGGTCCCCCCAGCCAGATCTTCGTCTCAGGAAGTATCAGCCCCACATTTTCCAGTATATCCAGCACATATTCCATATTCCAGATATAACAGGAAAAAGCCAGAATATCCGGCTTTTTCCGATAGATTTCTTCCAATATGTAATCTTTGTACTGATTGATGGTGAATTCTGCTATTTCAATCTGATCTGCATACCTTTCCGCATAGGAGCGCAGACTGCGGACTGCCAGATTGGAATGAATGTACTTTGCGTTGATGGCTGTCAGTAAAACCTTCATGAGCCTTACAACACCATCTTGGCTGCGCCGAAGATCCCGGCGTCATTGCCCAGAGTAGCCAGAGCAAACGCCGCGTCCTTGCAGGCGGTAAATGCGTATTCCCGGTAGTATTTCTGAATGTAATCAAGTAAGATGGGGCCGGCCTTGGACACACCGCCGCCGATCACGAACACCTCAGGATCTACCACACAGGCAAATATCGCCAGAGCTTCTCCCAGATATTTTCCAAACCGCTCCGCAATACGGATCGCAAGATCATCCCCCGCTTTTACCGCATCGAATACTGTCTTGGCAGACACTTCGCCCTCTCTGAGCATGGAAGCGTCTGTAGAAGCAGCCAATTCTTCTTTGGCCAAACGGACGATACCGGTGGCTGAAGCCAATTGCTCCAGGCAGCCGCAGTTACCGCAGTTGCACGGATCTTTGACTGCGTCCTCCGCATGGGCGTGTCCGATCTCTCCCGCCGCGCCATGGGAACCCGCCAGAATCTTGTCATTAATGATGATGCCGCCGCCTACGCCGGTGCCAAGGGTGACCATGATCATATTGTGGTATCCCACTCCGCCGCCTTTCCACAACTCGCCCAGAGCTGCTACATTGGCGTCATTTCCCGCTTTCACCTTCAATCCGGTCAGGGCTTCCATTTCATTTACTATATGTACCCTGCCCCAGTGCAGATTCACTGCCACCGGAACTTCGCCCTCATCATTTACCGGACCAGGAACACCGATACCAATACCCGCGATCTTTTCCTTGTCCAGATCCCTTTCCTGGATTTTTCCATTAATTGCCTGTGCCACATCCGGAAGAATATTTTTCCCATTATCTTCCGTCCTGGTAGGAATCTCCCACTTCTCCAGCGCTTCGCCGTCCGTGCTGAACAGACCACATTTCACCGTGGTTCCTCCAACATCGATCCCAAAACAATACTTGCTCATTTTCTCCAACCTCCCAATCTTCTTTTATAGCACCGTTTTACGGTTATTCCTCATTTTTCTTCATATTCTTCATCAGACTGTTCTGCACGCGGTTATACAGCTCCTGAGCCGCATTGTATCCCATCTTCTTTTGTCTGTGGTTGACAGCGGCAGACTCGACGATCACCGCCAGGTTACGTCCCGGGCGAATGGGCAGTGAATGGCATACCACCTTGTTTCCAAGAAACTCTGTGTATTCTTCCTCCAGTCCCAGACGGTCGTATTCCTTGTCCCGGTTCCACTCCTCCAGTTTGATCACAAGATCAATATTTCCGGTATTTTTTACACTCTCCACACCAAACAGTGTCTTGACATCTATGATACCGATGCCCCGCAGTTCAATAAAGTGCCTGGTGATATCCGGAGCTGTTCCGATCAGCGTATCGTCGCTGACTTTGCGAATTTCCACCACATCATCCGTGATAAGGCGATGGCCGCGCTTGATCAGCTCAAGAGCCGCCTCACTCTTACCAATACCGCTTTCTCCCATGATCAGGATTCCTTCCCCGTATACATCCACCAGCACACCGTGAATGGAAATGCAGGGTGCCAGCTCCACATTCAGCCAGCGGATCAGTTCCGCCATAAACGCTGAGGTGGCTTTCTTCGTAACAAAAATCGGAACCTCATACTTAACAGCCAGCTCGATCATATCCGGATCCGGCGTCGTCAGAGTGGTATAGATCAGGCAGGGAATCTTGTAGGATAACAGCTTCTCATACACAGTAAGCCTCTGCTCTCTGGTCAGATATTGCAGATAAGTATATTCCACATATCCGATGATCTGTACACGTTCCGATTCAAAATGGTCGAAAAATCCCGTCAGCTGCAAGGCAGGACGATTGACTTCTGTGGTGATCACCTTTTTCCCGGAGATATCAATTTCCGGAGTCAGATTCTCCAGTTTCATTTTGTCCACCACTTTGGACAATGCCACGCTATTACTCATAGTTCGTACTCCTCGCTCTTGATGATTACCTCTAAGGAAACGCTGGTTTAATCAGCGCTTTCTTAAAAATCAGTGTATCATTATTTCCCGGGTTTGTCCACAGAAAACAGTTTTCTCTGAATTAAGTCAATCCATGGAAAAACTTCTTTCATGTTGTCTGCTCCTTCCTGTGGAAAAATTCGTACACCTGGCGGGCGCTGGCTGCGTTCATGGAGGGGATCCGGGCCAGTTCTTCTTCGCCGGCTTCCCGGATAGCCTGCAGGGATTGAAAGGAACGCATCAGCGCCTTTCTTCTTGCGGGGCCAATTCCCGTAATATCATCCAGGATGGAATGCACCTGCTCTTTACTTCTCAGACTTCTGTGGTATTCGATGGCGAAGCGGTGCGCCTCATCCTGGATCCGGGTGATCAGCTTGAACCCCTCCGAGTGGTCATCAATGGGCAGTTCTACATTCTCATAATAAAGGCCGCGGGTACGGTGAAAATCGTCCTTCACCATGCCACAGATGGGGATATTCAGCCCCAGCGTTTCCATCACCCGAAGAGCCACATTTACCTGGCCCTTTCCGCCATCCATCAGGATAAGATCCGGGAAGCGGGAAAAACTCCCCAGTTCCTGATCCATCTGTTTTTCTTTCAGCTCTTTTTGCTCCTCCAGGCCATGGGCAAAGCGCCTGGTCAGAACTTCTTCCAGACTGGCATAGTCATTTGGCCCATCCACAGATTTAATCTTAAATTTCCGGTAATCGCTGCGCTTTGGTTTTCCTTTCTCGAATACTACCATGGAACCCACAGACTCAAAACCGCTGATATTGGAGATGTCATAGGCTTCCATGCGGCTGATATGGGACATTCCCAGAAGCTGTGCAATCTCTTTTACCGCGCCGATGGTCCTGCCTTCTTCCCGCTTAATGCGCTCACGATCCTGGTTTAACACAATGGCGGCGTTCTCCCTGGCCAGCTCCACCAGCTTTTCCTTTGTTCCCTTTTTCGGAACCCGGATAAATACCCGCTGCCCCCGCTTTCCGGTAAGCCATTGCTCCAGCAGTTCATGCTCCTCCACCTCTACCTCCAGCATCAGTTCCCGGGGGATGAACGGAGTTCCGGAATAAAACTGTTTGATAAAGCTGTTCAAAATGGTTGCTTTTTTATCATAGAGCCCAATCTTAACGAAAAAGTGATCCCTCCCGATCAGGCGGCCGCCCCGGATAAAAAATACCTGAACCACAGCGTCTGTCCCGTCTGCGGCCAATGCCAGCACATCCTTATCTTCACCATCCCCGTTGGTAATTTTCTGCTTCTGGGCCACTTGACGCACACTGCTAAGCAAATCCCGATAAGTAATAGCCTCCTCAAAGTCCATTGCTTCCGAGGCCTGCTGCATTTTCTCTTCCAGCATTTTAAGCACGGGACTATGGTTTCCGTTCAGAAAGTCCAGGGCTTCCTCCACCGATCTGCGATATTCTTCTTTGCTGACGTATCCCTGGCAGGGCGCATTGCACTGTTTGATATGGTAGTTAAGACAGGGCCGGTCATTGCCGATCTCCTTTGGCAGACTCCTGTTACAGCTGCGCAGCTTATAGAGCTTCCGTATAAGATCAATCGTATCTTTCACTGCTCCTGCGCTGGTATAAGGACCATAATATTTTGATTTATCCTTTTTCATGCTGCGGGAAAACAGCACTCTCGGATAGTCCTCCCCCACCGTCACCTTGATAAAGGGGTAAGTCTTATCATCCTTCAGCATCGTATTATATTTGGGACGATGTTCTTTGATCAGATTGCACTCCAAAACCAGCGCTTCCAGTTCTGAATCCGTAACAATGTATTCAAATCTGCGGATTCGAGTTACCATCTGTTCAATTTTCGGGCCTTTGTTTCGGCTGCTTTGAAAATATTGACGCACCCGGTTCTTCAGGCTGATAGCCTTACCCACGTAGATAATGGCATCGTTCTCATCGTGCATGATGTAGACTCCAGGCCGTCCCGGCAATTTTTTCAATTCTTCCTCTATATTAAAGCTAAAATCCACGCTCATAAGTTACCTCTCTGCTCCATATTTATCCTTCAATTATACTCCATCTACAAATAAAAGGGAACTGCCGGATGCCCCGGCAGTTCCTAAATGTACTGTTAATCCCTTTTGATATGTCTGGCATTATATTTTCTATTTCGTTGCTTCCACTCCATCGTAAGATAAAACACCCGTCTCCGGATTTCTGCTGTAGTGGCTGAAGAAATCATTCCAGAGAATATTCGCGTAACGGCCATAATGGTTATGGCCCATGTTGCCCATCTGCATCTCCACTACCATCGGCCAGCCTTCCTCATTGCTGATCGTGTATCTGGTTACCTCCACGCCTTCCGGTGTGGTGAAGTTGTCCTCCGTGGTATTCGGCAGAGACGCAAAATCAAATCCATAGTAAGGATACGCATCGAAATCCAGATTCTGCACGATATACTGCGCTGCTGTGCCGTCCCAGAAATCGTATCCGCCTACAATCTCTCCCGTCTCCCTGTCTTCCTTTGCATCATTCTCGCCCGGATACCAGTCATACGCAAAATCTACCAGGTCGATCAGAGAATCTGTCATTTCATTGAAGATCATAATCTGGTTCAGTAGAAGCTGCTTGGAATAAACACGCGGGTTCGGATCATTGAAAGCGTTCTCCGGAGGGGGAGCGGTCGGGTTCGACATCGTGTTTCCTCTGTCTGCCGTTCCGTTCATGTTAATAAATGGCATATCATATTTGTCCGCATCGCTCTCGTATTCGTCATACGGGAAAATCTGCATATAGCCGTCCGCAGGGTATGCCATCGGCGCTGCTGCTGCGAAAAGATCCGGCGCTGCCGCTGCCGTGTCAGCCGTCACAAACGCACCGATCGAGAAACCAGCAATATAGATGCGGGACATGTCAACCGGATATTTCTCACAAATCACATCGCGGATAAATGCCGCATTCTCCTTGCCATAGCGGGGAGTTCCGGATTCTGGCGGCATAGCCGGTGTAAAGATATCCTTCATCGCTACCACGATCACCCGTTCGTCGCCTGCCAACTTCACCCAGCCGTTGGAGTCCGCTTCATACAATTCATGATCGCCATTTCCGTGGTTGACAACGATCAGAGGATACGTCTCGTCCGTTCCGTTTTCTATGGTATCATAAACTTCATTTGGAACCCACTCATACCATCTGGTCTGGGTTGTTCCCTCCGCCTCTTCTCCTGTGATCTCGTTAAAGGTCAGACCCAGTTCCTCCGGGATCGCGTGATCCGCCACATCACCGGCCTCCACGCCTTCGGTAAAGTAATCATATACGATCGGGTTGTTCCATACGCGGCGGAACAGATTGCTCCAGGCTTCCTGTGCCAGTTCCGGCGTCAGCGCATCAATATCCTCTGCACCGATAAACACTCGCTTCGGAGTATATCCGCTGTCCATGAGATATTCACTGTTGTAGTAAACAGTGCGGCCTTCTACGGTATCCTCCGCATCCGTTCCGTTGATACTCTTATAGAAGTCCACCACTTCATCAGAGCAGTTCACCAGATATGCGGGCACCGCGTAATTCTCTTCCCCGCTCTCGGATGCTCCGATCAGAAGATTTCCGGCTACCATTCCGGAATAAACATCGTTTGTAAGGTAAGAAGCCACGAAATCCGCGCCCTTCCCCTCACCGATCACATACAGATTTTTCAACTGTACGGAGCCGTGAGGAAATGCATATTCATAATCCAGTCCCCGCGTCCCTGCCAGAGCCTTACTGAATTTTGTGAGAGCCTCGACGTCGGCGTCAGAATATACTTCCCCATCCACAGGATTGAAGAAATAGACGTCCGCCTTTGTCTGCTCTGCAAGTTCCATCAAACCGCTTTCGCCGAGTTTCTCCCAGGCCGCATTGATATCTGCAAGCGGTTCATCCGTAAACACATAGAAGACAGGCATCACGCCTGAGATCGGATCATACAGCTCGGACTGGCTGTATCCGTAAATCTCGTTGTCCATCCATGCCACCTTTGCAAAAGTTGCGTTCTCCGGGACCTCTGCCTCCGCTTCGAAGCCGTCCGTCGTTCCAAACACTACTTCTTCTTCCGCGTAAGCTCCGCCCGAAAAGATACCGATGCTTATCGCTGCTGCCAAAATTCCGAACAATCGCTTTCTCTTCATTTTTGAAATCCTCCTTCTTAATTTTCCACGTTCCGGTAATCTGTAACTACAGTGTATCGGATTTTCTTCGAGAATTCTCCGAAAAAAGGAGGTGAATTTGTCGCAAAACTGACGCAAAGCAGATATTTTCGCAAAGGCCGCCGAGGGAGCGCCAATTCATCATCGCTCCCTCGGAAAAACAATTTCAAACCGCGCTCCATCCGCGTTTCTGACCCGCGCCGTTCCGCCGTAAATGTCCGCCACCGATTTTACGATGGACAGCCCGATTCCATGAATGCCCCCTCTGCCCTTGTAAAAACGTTCAAAAATGTGGGCCAGGTCTTCCTCTCTAATTCCATCCCCGTCATCCTCCACAACAATCAGAATCTCATTTTCTTTGTTTTTACATTCCAGCGTAATTCTCCGGTTCGCGTAACGAACCGCATTGGAGATCAGGTTGCCGCACAGTCTTCCCATATCCTCCTCATTGCAGGTCAGAATAACCGGCGTCTCGTCAAAGTCAAACACAAAAATAATGTCTTTTGCCAGCCTTCTCTGGGATGCCGCGCATGCGGACAAAATTTCCCGAAGATCTACCTCCTCCCGCTTTCCACCTCCGGCATTGCGGTCCACCCGAGAGATATAAAGAATATCCTCCACCATCCCGCTGAGCAGATCCGTTTCCTCCAGGATCGTCTCGCTGGACTGCTTCGGATCCATCACTCCGTATTCGATCCCCTCCGCATAGCAGCGGATCGACATCAGCGGCGTCCGCAGCTCGTGCGATACGTTCTGGAAAAACGCGATCTGCTGCTTCTGTCCCTCATCGATCTGCGATACCATCCGCCCCATCGCCACGGACAGTTCATCCAGCTCCCGTATGGAAACCTCCGGCTGCGAAACCTCATAATTTCCCTCGCCGATCTGCGCAGCATAATCCGAAAGTTTTTTCACCTTTCCAGTCAGTTGCCCCGCCATCCACCGGGCACTCACAACAGCGATCAGAATACTGACCAGCAAAATGACCAGCAGGGCTTGCAGCACTGCGTCAAAAAACTGCATGACCGATGTCACATCCACGTAATAGACAGCCCATGCATTTTCCCGCAACATATCTTTTTTTGAAGAAACATAATAGGTTCCAATATCGCCGACAATATGCAAATTTCTGACCATATCCAGTTCCAGTTCCGGGTGATCCGTAAAATAAGCCACGATCTCTTCCACGGCCATCTCGTCTCCGTGCAGAATATCCATCACAACTCCATCTGCAGTGCATATAAATGCATTCCCTCTGATTCCAAGAGGTCCTTTGTCCGACTGTAAGACTTCACTATCACCATTTTTCAGTATTTCATCCAGCTGTTCCTTTTTTGAGATCAGCACTTCGTCTCCTGCAATCAGATCTTTTAGCTGCTCCCCCGCCCCTCGCACAATATAGATGCGCAGAAAAATGTTGACAGCCAAAAACACCAGAACAAAAACTGTCACAAGAACCAGCAAAATCCTCGCCAGAAGAAAAACCTGTAGATTTGTTTTCCCCTTTTCTCTCATCTTTCAAACTTCCTTCTCCCGAATCCGAAAACCATATCCCCACACTGTCTCAATTACGACATTGGACGGCTCCAGCTTTTTGCGAAGCCTGCGGACCGTATCGTCCGTCGCTCTTGTCTCCACATCTGTCTCATAGCCCCAGACCTTTTCCAGCAATTCCGCACGCGCGACCGCCTGCCCGCTTCGCTCGAGAAGATATTTGAGCAATTCATATTCGTTCGGGGTTAGCGCCAACGCCTCTTTGCCAATATCCGCCCGATGCAGGGCCTCACTTAGCGTCACGGTTCCCAGCCGCAGCACATGCGCATCCTCCTCATTCGCCCTGCTTCTCCGGCTTTCAAATTCAATGCGCCGGAAGATCGCTTTCACCCGCATGGACAGAGCCACCACGGAAAAAGGCTTCGTAAAATAGTCGTCACTGCCCAGGCTCATCCCGGTAGCGTAATCCATATCGGTATCTCTTGCCGTCAGCATGATGATGGGAACAATGCTTTTCTCCCGAATCTGCCTGCACACCTCAAATCCATCCGTGCCCGGCATCATCACATCCAGGATCATCAGGTCGCACGGACATTTTTTAAAGGCTTCCATGACCATATCTCCCGTCTCAAAATCCTCTACCCGGTACCCCTCATTTTCCAGAAATGTTTTGATCGCCTGACGGATGTTGCGATCATCATCGGCAATATAGATCAGCTGCTCTTTATTCAAATCTAATCCCCCCGTCTCGCAAGGCATTATTCTTTATCATAGCACATTCCTGAAATATTTCACCGAAAGAATTTCTCAAAAATTACGCAAAATTCCCGCAAAAATAGTACTGCCGCAAAATTCTTCATCAGAATTTTGCGACAGCCCCTAGTATATTCTTCTGAGATAACTCTTTCGGTACACTTCCGGTTCGCTCTGGAAAATGCGATCCCCAAACATCTGAAGGGCCACACTCATTAAAATTCCCAGTGACACATCCACCACGGAATGCTGCTTTAAGAACATCGTAGAGAGGATGATGGACAAGGTCAGCGCTCCTGTAAAAATGCGCACCCCCATTTTTTCCTTCAGCTGCGGGCTCCCGTTTACGGCACAAAACAATGCCAGGGAATTAAATACGTGGATACTGGGAAGGATATTCGTAGGCGTATCCGTGCTATAGAGCCACTGAACCAGCTTTGTAAATACACTGTCTCCAACAAGGATCGTCGGACGCAGATCCTGTTTATTCGGATACACACAACTGACGATCAGAAATACTGTCATCCCCAGCGCCAATACCGATACCAGCTTATAATACTCTCTCTTGTCATCCGCTTTAAATATAAACCAACAAATTCCTACCACCAGATAAACAAACCATAGCAGATATGGAATAATAAAGTATTCACAAAACGGAATTTGGTCATCCAACCAGCTATGTATCACATGGTAATGCCGATGTCCCGCGCTTTCCAGTATACAAAAACCGATCAGATAGAAGATCATATAGGCTAAAATCCAGAAACCATGTTTATAATTACTGATAAAATTCTTCACTGTTTTCATGCTGTCTCCCCATCGCGCCACGGCGCAAAGCATATTTTGCGGCCATAAAATCTCTTTTATGACCGCTTCCAACCGAATATTCTACCACTTTTTACCACAATTTCAATTAGCATAATTCCGAATTTTCTATCGGATTTCTCTTTATTTTATTCTTATTGCATAGAAGAATCCACTGGTTTATCCTGGATTCTGCCTCCTGCCTCTTTCGTTTTATCCTCCTCTAAAGTTCCCTCTGCCTGATGGAATATCTCCATAAATTCTTTTCCGGTAATGGTCTCTTTCTCGATCAGAAACTCCGCTATCTTATCCATCGTATTCCTGTGAGCGGATAGCAGACGTTTCGCCTCCTCATAAGATTCTTTCAGGACACGCATTACCTCCTGGTCTACCTGAGCTGCAGTAGCGTCACTGCAATTCAATACCGTTCTGCCTTCCAAATACTGATTTGCCGCACTTTCCAGTCCCATCAATCCAAATTTTTCAGACATCCCATACTGGGTGATCATGGCTCTCGCCACCTTAGTGGCTTTTTCTATATCATTGGCCGCCCCGGTGGTCACCGTATCAAACACGATCTCCTCCGCAGCACGGCCAGCCACAAATTCCACCAGCATCGCTCGGATCTCTTTCTCCGTGTTCAGGAATTTCTCTTCCTCCGGCACATTCATCACATAACCTAAAGCCCCCATGGTTCTGGGTACAATGGTGATCTTCTGCACCGGTTCGGAATCCTTCTGCAGAGCGCTGACCAGAGCATGGCCTACTTCGTGGTAAGATACGATGCGCCGCTCCTCTTTGCTCATGATGCGGTCTTTCTTTTCTTTACCAACCAGCACTACCTCTACCGCCTCAAACAAATCTGCCTGGGAAACTACATTTCTTCCCTTTTTCACTGCCAGGATAGCCGCCTCGTTTATCATATTTGCCAGATCAGATCCCACCGCGCCGGAAGTTGCCAGTGCGATAGCCTCCAGATCCACCGTCTCATCCATCCGCACATCTTTTGTATGGACTTTCAGAACATCGACACGGCCTTTCAGATCCGGCTTATCCACGATCACGCGGCGGTCAAAACGCCCCGGTCTGAGCAGTGCCTGATCCAGCACTTCCGGACGGTTTGTAGCCGCCAGGATCAGCAGGCCCTTGGAAGTGTCAAATCCGTCCATCTCCGCCAGAAGCTGATTCAGAGTCTGCTCACGCTCATCGTTTCCGCCATAACGATTGTCACGGCTCTTACCGATGGCGTCGATCTCATCAATAAAAATAATACAGGGCGCATTTTTCTTCGCGTCTTCAAACAGGTCGCGCACACGGGATGCGCCTACGCCCACGAACATCTCCACAAAATCGGAGCCGGACAGGGAATAGAACGGGCATTTTGCTTCCCCTGCCACCGCTTTCGCCAACAGAGTCTTACCTGTTCCGGGCGGTCCCACCAGCAATGCGCCTTTCGGCAGTTTAGCGCCGATCTTTGTATATTTCCCGGGATTCTCCAGGAAGTCCACCACCTCCTGCAGGGATTCCTTGGCCTCGTCCTGTCCTGCCACATCCTTGAACAGAACGCCGGTCTCTTTTTGCACATACACCTTTGCTCTGCTCTTGCCAACGCCCATCATACCACCCCCGGAAGACATCCGGCGCATTACTATACCAAGCACTACCCAGATCAGTATCAAAGGCGCAAAGGAAAGCAATATACTGATGATCTGTCCCGTGGTGGTGTCCGGGATCTCTTCCGAAAACTCTACTTCGGCCTTTTCCAGACGGCTCACCAGATACGGATCGTTGCTGATACGTCCGGTATAGTATGTCCTCTGTATCCCATAGACAGCATTTGGCTGGTTCTTGGGAATGATAGTGAGTTTGTCACTGCTCATGATCACCTGAGCCACCTCGCCGTTATCTACCATTTCCAGAAACTGACTATAGGAAATTTCTTCCGAAGTGCTGCTTCTTGTCAGCATGTTGTTAAAGAAACTCATGATCAACAATGTGATCAGAGTCACGATGACAACGATCAGAATCTGGGAATGATTGTGATTGCCGCCCAGACCATTATTGTGGCTGCCGTTTCCGGAGCCGTCATTTCTCTGATTGTTCTCCATTCTATCCTCCTGATGCAATACTTCCTTATATAGATATATAGACTCGCGAAAATGCTTCGCATTTTTGCTTCTTTCCACTACATAGACTCGCGAAAATGCTTCGCATTTTTGCTCGTTAACTTATCGGCTCCTATCGGAGCTGCGCAGCTTTCGCTTCGCTCAATCTGCTGAAGTTGCTTCGCAACTTCCGATAAGTTACATTATAATTATTCACTTTAGATAAATCAATACCGCAAAAAGAAATAAATCTAAACGTTTTCTTAAATGTGCGGGGGAATTCTTAGTTACTATTCACGGCCA
>CADCMM010000018.1 GCA_902802515.1 uncultured Lachnospiraceae bacterium | reverse complement strand
CACACCCAGAACCGCAGGCTTCAATACAGTTTCCTTTTCTTATCTGTCGGGGGCAGGAAGAATGCTGCTGGTTGTATTGATGCTGATCGGAGGATCCCCCGGATCGACTGCAGGAGGTATGAAGACAACGACGATCGCCGTTCTTTTTGCAGGCGCCGTCTCAGTCTTTCAGAGGAAAAAAAGCGCGCAGCTGTTCGGAAGAAGGATAGAAGACAGCACGATCAGAAACGCAGCAACGCTCTTATTGATGTATCTGATTCTGTCGATGATCGGTGCTGCCGTGATCAGCATGGCGGATGGACTTCCGATCGGGGCCTGCATTTTTGAGACAGTTTCTGCTATCGGAACGGTCGGTTTGTCGTTGGGGATTACCCCTTCGCTCAGCCTTGTTTCACACATTATACTTATTCTTTTAATGTTCTTAGGACGAGTGGGTGGCCTGACATTGATTTATGCTGCCATTAACAGCAAAAGCACCGATGTCTCTCAGAGGCCTGTAGAGAAGATAATCGTCGGATGAAGGAGGCACGGATATGAAATCCATACTGCTTATTGGCATCAACAATTTCGGAACCATGATTGCAAAGCAGCTGCACGATCTCGGGCATCAGGTCTTGGCTGTGGATCGGGACGAGGCGCGAATTAACGCGATCCTTCCTTTGGTCACAGATGCGCAGATCGGGGACAGTACAAATGAGACTTTCCTGCGCTCGCTCGGAATCAATAATTTTGATGTCTGCATCGTGACGATAGGCAGTGACTTTCAAAGCTCGCTGGAAACCACATCCCTGCTGAAGGAGTTAGGCGGAAGACTTGTTGTGTCCCGTGCCGACAGAGAGGTTCAGGCAAAATTCCTGCTCAGAAACGGGGCGGACGAGGTGATCAATCCCGAAAAGCAAATCGCCCAGTGGGCGGCGATACGTTATACGTCCAATCATATCTTAGATTATATCAATCTTGATGATGACCATGCAATCTACGAAGTGTCTGTTCCAAAGGACTGGATCGGAAAATCCATCGGGCAGATCGACATAAGGAAACGCTACGGAATCAATATTTTGGCGATAAAAGAGAACGGGAAAATGAATCTTTCTGTAACACCAGAAACAATTCTCAACGAGAATAAGACGATGCTCGTGCTTGGGAAGCGAAAATCTATGCAAAAGTGCTTTAAGATTTAGCCCTTTCTGTATCCCGTAGAGGAGGTGAATTCGCGTGGAAGACATCCTGTTGGCTATAATGATGCTTGCCATCTTCACTTTCGGGTATTTTGTGGTAGACCATTTTGGTAAATTTATGGATGAGAATTTCCGTGGCTATTGGGAGCCACAGAAGCCAAGCAGGAAGGTCTATATAGCTGAGACTGAGGGAAAAAGCGTAAAGGCGATATCTCAAGAGGTCAACTCCATGCTGGATGCACTGTCGGATAATGAAGAATACGAAATCATTATCTGTAAGTCGCTCGATCCGCACATCCTCGAGCACCTGGAAGCGTCTGACTATACGATTAAATACGATCTCCGGCAGTAGAAGAAGGCTGCTCTCTGTGATATAATAATTTCAAAAAATGAAAGAGGTGAGGAGATGGAAAAGAATTATGAAAGTGGTGAGCGAATCCTTGTTTGTCTTTCCTCCTCACCATCAAACCAAAAGGTCATAAATGCTGCCGTAAAGATGACAGAGGCCTTCCACGCCGTGCTTACAGCCATCTATGTGAAGCCCTCCAATTATGATTCTCTTCCTGAATCATACAAGATCCGCCTTCAAAACAACATAAAGTTCGCTGAGCAAAACGGCGCTACCATTATTAATGTTGTAGGCAATGATGTTCCTATTCAAATAGCCGAATACGCCCACATTTCCGGCACTACGAAAATCGTGGTAGGCCGGAGTGGTGCAAAAAGGCCGCACTTCTGGAGCAAGGCTTCTCTGACAGAACAGATCATTCTGAATGCGCCGGACGTGGACGTTTATATCATACCTGATTCTTCAGCGGATATAAAGCAACAAACCCAAAAACTTAACCTTACAAACCAGATCCACCCAACACGGAGGGATTCCCTCATCACGCTTCTGCTGCTCATTGCCTCCACCGGAGTAGGACTTCTTTTCACACTGTTCGGGTTTTCAGAAGCAAATATCATTACTGTTTTTATTCTTGGCGTATTGATGATTTCTGTTGTGACTGTCAGCCCGCTCTATAGCGCCGTGAGTTCTCTGGCAAGTGTACTGTTGTTCAACTGGTTTTTCATTGACCCAAAGCTTAGTTTCCATACATATGAGCCCGAGTATGTTGTCACGTTTGCGATCATGCTGATCGTCTCTCTTATTACCGGTACGTTGGCAAATAAGTTGAAGGGAAACGCCAGACAATCATCCCGGGAGGCATTTCGGGCGAAGGTCCTCTTTGATACGAATCAATTGCTGCAGAAGGCAGAATCTGCAGCAGATGTGATCCGTATCACCGCACAGCAGGTAAAAACGCTGCTGGACCGTGACGTGATGGTATTCCCATGCTCTGAAAGCAAAGAGCTTGGAAGCGCTGTGGCGCTGAATGCCTCCCCATATTACTACAGATCATCCGGGCAAGACGAAAACGAAGCCGAGATCGCGCAATGGGTCTTTCTCAATCAGGCTGCTGCCGACGCTCATACCGAGATGTTCGGCAAGGCAAAATCGCTGTATCATCCCATCTGCATAAATGGATATTGTTACGGCGTCATTGCTATTTACTTAAATGGCGACAGTCTTGAAGCGTTTGAGTACAGTGTTTTCTCCTCAATCATCGGCGAATGTGCCTTGGCGCTGGAAGGGCTCCGAAACGCTGAAGAGAAGGAGCAGGCGGCGATCGCCATGCGGAACGAGCAGCTCCGGTCAAATCTGCTGCGCTCGATTTCTCATGATATCCGGACCCCGCTTACATCCATATCGGGGAACGCAACCAACCTACTGACACATTATGATCAGATGGAGACAGAGACATTAAAGCAGATCTTCTCCGACATCTATGATGATTCGGAGTGGCTGATCGATCTTGTTGAGAACCTGCTCTCCATTTCACGTATTGAAAATGGACAAATGGATCTTCATCTGTCCC
This sequence comes from uncultured Lachnospiraceae bacterium, assembly GCA_902802515.1. Lineage (GTDB taxonomy): Bacteria > Bacillota > Clostridia > Lachnospirales > Lachnospiraceae > Merdiplasma. The sequence continues at coordinate 27,372 of CADCMM010000018.1, read as the reverse complement.
TGGAAGTTGTAAATGATGTAATTGAAGAGGCATTGCGGCATATTGACAAAAACGCTTCCCAGCATCATATCATCGTTCAGCAAAGCAGCGATGTCCTGATTGCCAGGATGGACGCAAGACTTATCACACAGGTATTGATCAATCTGCTCAACAACGCCGTAAAAAACACCCAACCCGGCTCTGAAATCATAATTATCAGCGAGAAGGCAGATGATACTATCCTTGTACATGTTAAAGACAATGGTCCCGGCATCTCAGACAGTATGAAGCCGCATATCTTCGAGATGTTCTATACAGGGCAAACCAATGTATCTGACAGCAGAAGAGGAATCGGCCTCGGCCTTGCGTTGTGCAAATCCATTGTAGAGGCCCACGGAGGGATGATAACCCTGGCAGACAATCATCCAACCGGCTGCTGCTTTACTTTTTCTCTGCCGGCAGAGGAGATGACAATCCATGAATAAACCTGTAATTCTTGTTGTTGAGGACGACGCTCCGGTTCGCAATCTGATGAGTACAACGCTAAAAACACACGACTATAAATACTTGACAGCACCGACAGGCCGGGATGCTATCATGATGGCATCATCGAGATTATCAGGCAGATCAGAAGTTGGTCAAATATGCCGATTATCGTCATCAGCGCCAGAAGTGAAGATGATGATAAAATTACCGCTCTGGATGCAGGCGCTGACGATTATCTGACAAAGCCTTTCTCTGTAGAAGAACTGCTCGCCCGACTTCGTGTTACAATCCGACGCCTTTCCATGATGAACACCGGCAGCAATAATGACAGTTCTATCTATACGAATGGGAGCCTGAAAATAGATTATTCCGTCGGCTGCGCATTTCTGAACGGCGAAGAACTGAAGCTGACACCTATCGAATTCAAGCTTCTCTGCCTTCTGGCCAAAAACACCGGAAAGGTATTAACGCATACGTATATCACCCAAAACATATGGGGACGAAGCTGGGATAATGATTTAGCCTCTCTTCGGGTATTTATGGTCACGCTTCGCAAAAAACTCGAACCGACCGCTGGCTCTCCGGAATTTATTCAGACACATGTGGGTATTGGATATCGGATGCTCAAGATCGAATGATGAAGAAAAAGTGGCTGCGGCGGGGACTGTTCCCCGCCGCAGATACTTTATGCGTAAATCAGCTCGTGGTTTACGAACTCCATTGTCCTGTGTAAAATATTGTTCATCCGCTGCACCCACAGCATTTGATCCTGCTCTTTGAACTGTTCGGTCACACCCTCACACTCGGCCATCTGCTTCGTCAGCAGGAGCATTTGCTTCGTCGCTTGCTCGTTGATGTCGGCAAGGTATGTATTCAGCCTGCCGCTGGTCAACAGCTCCGTGTACAGGGCTTTTCGCTCCGTCTTGATGTACCGCAGATGCCGCTGTCCCCAAATGCCGATGGGCCTTTCCTCTTGAGCCGGTACTGTCAGACAGGGAATGTAATAATCGCCCCGCAGTTCGTACCACAATCCGTTACTTGCGTCATAAATGGTCTTTTCCATTGTGAAATCTTCCTGTATAATAACTCCATTGATGTATTCGCACATATGTCACAGACGCCTGATTGCCACACCTTGTTATATTCTGTTATGGGATTTTCTTGCCCTTGTTTTTGCCCTTATGAGCGGCGCGGGCGTTGTAGAAACGGTGTAGCATTTAATAAAGGGATTCGGTGAGCAGATTGCGGAAAATCCTTTGTTTGGGGCGGTTTCAGAGGATTTCATTAAAACCCTATAATCACTGGCGAATGCCTATGATTTCGGGGATTTCAAATTCCAGTTTGTCTTACAGCCAGTCAGCCACTTTCTGCTTTGAGTTCTTCGCCTGGGAACCGACAATGGCGAGACCCTTCATATCCACATTGGCACCCTTGCACATCTTCTTCACATCACGTGGCATACTGGCAAGCCCTGAACCTTCGTGTGTGCTGATGATGCGGATGCATTTGTTACTGAAGTCCAGCCCCTCAAGTGCTGTTTCGACTTCCGGAGCATACGTTCCCCAGTAGATCGGGCTCATCACATAAATCGTGTCATAGGCAGAAATATCCGTCAGTTTTTCCTTGATAGGAGCATTGCCGACGCGCTTCTTCGCCTCCTCGATGCAGGTCATATAGTCTGCCGCATACGGAACATCAGGCTCTACCTTAAACATATCCGCACCTGTCAGTTCCTGCACAAACTCCGCAACGTACTCCGTGTTACCCTTATCGATGTAACCGACAGAATAGTTTTCGTCAGCTCTCGAAAAATAAATAATCAGACTCTTAGCCATTGTTCTGTCCCCTCCTTTACTTGCGCGTTTCTCCGAAGCAAGCGGGAATGCTTGCATTCACATTTGCCGAGGAGCGCGTCATCCAGCTGTTTTTGGATCTCCGCCCTCGCTTCCACGAGTAGGTCGCGTCTTGCCTGAAATGTACCGTCACCTTCCTGGAAAAGCCGCACATATTCGATCAGCATTTCCACGGGCAGTCCGGCGTTCCTCATGCAGATGGCGTTCTTTACCCACTTGATATCCTCTTCAGAAAAATCACGTATGCCGCCTTTTGTCCTGTTTACCGCCGGGATAACACCAACCCTCTCATAATATCTTATGGTGTCAGGTGTGATGTCATACTGCGCGCACACCTCTTTGATGGTCATTTATCTCGCGTCTCCTCTCGTTTATTGTATAACGGCATTATACAACTTGGAGTTCACTCTAAGTCAAGGCTTTTTTGTTAAAAAAATCATTCATCTCTGAGTGAACATCTCTGAACCCATTCTGAACCCGCCGCACAGTTATTGACACAATGCCCGTATAAATTTCTATGTCCAAGTTTCGATGGATGTATAACCGTCTTTGGTTGCCAGGAAGAATACTCCCGCCTCTGTCAGAAAATCATTTATTAAGATACTCAATATATTTATTTCCCCAGACCTCAATGCTTTCAAGCACCTGACCAAACTCGCGACCGATGTCCGTCAGCTCATACTCCACCCGAAGCGGAACCTCAGGATAGATGGTTCGGGTAAGCAGTCCCTCACCCTCCAGATTCTTAAGATGCGTAGCAAGCGTCGCCTGCGTGATGTCAATCTCCTTCTGTATCTGGTTAAACCGTTTAGGGCCGTCGATAAGTGTATGCATGATCAGTATCGCCCACTTCCCGGACATAAGCTGCTGCGCCGTCACATAGGGACACATCCTGAACTGATTCACCTTTTCACAATTTTCTTTCTTCATAAATTCACCTTAACTTCGCTGCGGATACCGTCTCGCAAAGCTCAAGCAAAAATCCTACTTGACGTATTCTATCACGTTGTATTCTTTTTGCAAGTCGGATAATTAAACTTATAAATCTATTTTATATGCGGCCTCTTACATCAAAAAAGGCCGTCCGCAATCCATTGACTTATTTTTTCATCCGATTCCTGGTTTGCCTCAAACGGTTCCAGCACTGCGGCTTCCCCCGCCCACTCTTTCAGCACACTGTACCCCTCTTCTGCTTTTGTATCAATGCTGATCATGAACGGAACGATGGTCTTTCCACTCAGATCGTAGTTCTCCAGGAAGGTGGCGACAGCCATGGGCGGAGTCCCCCACCATGCCGGATAACCCACATAGATCGTGTCATATTGTTCCAGACTATCCGGGAGGTTCACAAGCTCCGGACGCATATCCCGCATCTTCTCAATCAGGGCTTTCACTGTTGTAAGCTCATAATTTGTGGGATAATAGCTCGCTGTGACGATCTCATATATATCAGCGCCTGTTGCTCTCTGCACCATATCGGCGACCTTTTCCATACGGCCAAGTTTGGGAATGCCCGGTTCGATGCTGGCATGGGCGCTGGCATCAATGTTATCCCGGTCGGCAGTCACCGCTGCTCTGGAGAAGTATGCTACAAGCGTTTTATTGTCCTCTGATACTTTTAGCAAAGTGTTCACTGCAGAAGTATTGGGGCGGTCCATCATAGCATAACCGACAATACCGGCGCATGCCACAATGATTGCCAAAGCGCCCCCTGCAAAAATGCCTGCTGCGGAAACCTTCTTTTTCTTCTGCAAAGAACGTTTCAGATAATAACCGATTCCCCCGCACAAGATCAGTATGGCCAGATAGCCCAAAAGCCGGAGCAAAAGCGAATGAAATTCATGGAAAAAACTGTAAATACCAAACACGGAGACAAGAAGATAGATGACAGCGGCTGCCTTCGTGCGAAATAGTGGGATCTCTTTTCCAAGCTGTTCTTTCATCCCTGAAAAATGCAGTCCAACATGCATGCTCATAGCGATAAAGCCCCAGTAAGCACCCAGCAGGTGAAGCGTTCTCCCTGTATTTTTGTCAAAGATAACCGGCAGTCCAACAAACAATGCCCTGGAGATCGCGATCCCGCTGCCCATCATCAGCAAGATATCCGCCAGCAGGCTGATGTTCAGAATTGTCTGCAAGATTCTTACCGCAGAATATTTTCCTCTTCCAATGTTTTTCCACCAGCTGAAATTCAGATACTGGTGAACCAGAAACAATGCAAAAAATGCAACGCCCAGTATCTCGTGAGGCAGTTCGCCCAAGCTCTGTCCATTCATTAACATCAGTAAAACGATGATCAGCAATAAATCTGCCGCCATCTGCATCGTCCGTTTCTTCATCTCCTGTTTCCCCCTTCTATATCCTCCAGATAAGTTTCTTATTTATCAATTTTAACCTGCAAACGGATTGTAAAACCGGCTTCCATCATGGAAGGTGATGACCAGCGCAATGACCGTAAACACCACGGAAAGCGCCAACACAATATAATCTCCGGCCTGCAGCTTTCGCTGCGCGTACCAGGTGCGGGTCTTCTTCTTGCCGAAGCCGCGAAGTTCCATCGCGTTGCTTACCACAGAAATGTGTTCCATTGAGGAGAACAGCAGCGGAAAAATAATGCTGGCAGTGCGGGTAATACGGTCTTTCAGTTTTGCCTTTCCGCTCATCTCAATGCCCCGGGCTTCCTGTGCGTTTCGGATACGGCGGAAATCTCCCTGCACATCCGGAATGTAGCGCAGCGCGATGGCTACTGAATACGACGCCATATAAGGGACGCCCACACGGCTTAGAGAAGCGGCAAACTCGCTGGGATCCGTCGTCACCATGAAAATAAAGATGGAGGGCGCGATCGTAAAATACTTCATAACTACATTCAAAAGATAAAACAGCTCTTCCGCTGTCACGTCATGTCCTGCAAACCATTGGAAAAGTACCGTATGGCTCCCGTATATCTCACAGCCCTGGTAGGGAGACAACAGAAAAATGGCAACTACGTTCAGTACCATAAATATCAATACCATCTTGAATACGCCTGCTACCTGCTTCCACTCCGTCTTGGACATGGCAAACAGCGCCAGGCTGATCGCGATCATCGCCGCCAGTATTCTGGTGTCATAAGTCAGCGCGCTGGTGATGCACCAGAGCAAAAAGAACAGCAATTTTGTGACGCCGCAAAGGCGATGGATCCAGGTGTCTTTTTCCTGATAAGAAAGAAGTTTTGTCATCTGTTTTCCCCCTTTCTGCCGCCCGCCTTCCCGGTCCCGGCCGTATCCTCCTGCTGCTTAGCGCGCCGCAGGGTCCTTTCATAGGCAATAAAGCGGTCCACCAGTTCATCCGGTTTTTCAATTCCACATTTTATCGCCAGGTCATAGAGGGATGTTTTTTTCAGGTACGCCCGATCCGCTGCCTCCTCATTGGTGAGTACCTTTGCAGGAGTGTCATCTGTGATCAGATGTCCATCCGCAAGAACAATGGCGCGATCCGTATATTCCAGCATCAAATGCATATCATGTGTGATCATAATGATGGTCAATCCCATCTCCTCATTCAGCTTCTTCAAAAATTCCATGATTTCCGTATAATGACGATAATCCTGACCGGCTGTCGGCTCATCCAGGATCAGCACCTGAGGATTCATCACCAGAATAGAAGCAATGGATACCCGCTTTTTCTGTCCAAAACTCAGGGCATTGACCGGCCAGTTCCGGAACGGATACAGGCCGCAGATCTTCAAGGTCTCATGCACCCGCTCTTCTATTTCCTTTGCCGGAACCCCTCTGACAGCCAGTCCCAGGCCGACCTCCTCCATGATCATCGGCTTGCTGATCATCTGGTTCGGGCTTTGCATCACCAGGCCGATCTGTTCGCCGCGCTCCTTGACCGATAAGGGAGAAATGTCCTTGCCATTCAGCAGGATCTGCCCTTTGGCCGGCCTATAAAAGCCACAGATCAGAGAAGAAAGCGTAGATTTTCCGGCGCCGTTTTTTCCCACAATGCTAAGCATCTCACCACGGCGGATCGTAAAGTTAATATCACTAAGTACCCGGGGCGCATCCGGACTGTAAGCAAAGGACAGGTTTTTCACCTCCAGAATCGGTTGGTTTTCATTCCTTCGGTTCGGAAGTTCTACCTGGGTAAACCAGCGCAGCACATCCTCCCGGTACGGCTCCACCCGCATACTCTCAATGTGCTGCGGCGCATCCTTCGGCTGCAGTTTCTTATCACTGCCGCGTATCGCGTGCTTGATGGCGGTTATGTACAGCGGCTCACGAATTCCCTGCTGTTCCAGCACATCTTTGCACAGCAGATCATCCGGGCGTTCGTCCGCGATGATTCGTCCCTCATTCACAACGATAATTCGATCCACATCCTTATAGAGTACATCCTCCAGACGATGTTCCACGATCAATACCATGAGTTTTTCTTTTTTCAGGATTTCATCGATCAGGGCAATGGTTCTCTTCCCCGTAGCCGGATCCAGATTTGCCAGGGGCTCATCAAAGAGAAGAATATCCACATCATCCACCAGAACGCCCCCAAGAGAAACTCGCTGCTTCTGTCCTCCTGAGAGTTCTCCCGGCGCATGGGTCAGGAAAGAACTCATACTGACAAGTTCTGCCACCTTATTCACCCGCTCATACATTTCATTCTGAGGAACAGCGTCATTCTCCAGCGCAAACGCCAGATCCTCCGCTACCGTCATGCCAATAAACTGTCCGTCCGTATCCTGCAGAACAGTTCCTACTTTTTTTGACATGCCGAATACCCCTGCTTTTGCCGGTTCCTGCCCGCAGACCCGCAGGGTTCCCTTCACATCCCCGCGAAAAGAGCATGGGATCAGGGCGTTGATACAGTGGGCGAGGGTGGATTTTCCTGAACCCGAAGGTCCTGCGATCAGGATCTTCTCTCCCGGATAAATCTTCAGATTAATATCATAAAGTGTGGGTTCCTGCTGGGCCCGATATTTGAATGAAAAATTTTTAAATTCAATGATTGGTTCCATCTTATATTCCTCAACACAGAAAAGCTGCCGCAAAATATGCTTCGCGACAGCTTCTTTTCTAGTAGTCAGTTCTTTTTAATTTTCCTTCGTCAAGCTGGATGATTTTCCGGCTACTTTAGCGTATGCTGCCAGCAGAAGAGTTCCCAGAATACCGATGATCACGATATTTCCGCCCCACGCTGCGACACCCTGCAGGAATACCTTGTTTGCGGGCTCTGCATATACGAGAATATCCAGCACCGGAGCTACTACGATCCAGGCGACTGCATTCGCGATGACCTGTACTACATTAAACAGAATGATCTGTTTCTTACCGAAGCCGCCCTCACGAACTGCGTATTTCACCGCAAGCGCGCCGATGGCGATACCTACCACGCCCTCCGGGAATACCCAGCTCCACCATACGGAGCCATAAAACAGCGCATCTCCCAGCGCATGTCCCAGCAAGCCTACAATGCCGCCTACGATCGGTCCAAATACGGCGGCAAAGAATGCGAGTACAGCCATTCTGGGCTGCAGCGCCGTGTTCGGAATACCGGTGGGGATCTGAACTGTGGTCAGTACAACAAACAGTGCCGTACCGATACCGGTAGCTACTACTTCCTGGATACCAAATTTCTTCTTATCCATAACTCATTCCTCCTCAAAAATTCTTTTGTACCCTCAATGGTACTTATTATACTACAATACTTATCAGAAATAAAGATAAAATATATTTTACGAATAAAGCTCCTGTGCGTACCCGATGTTTCTGCGAATACCTTCACAGCAAACATGAAAACGTTCTTTTTCTTCCTCACGCAAAGGCAGCTCCACCACCTGTTTTACGCCTTTTTGACCGACAATGGCCGGAACTCCCGCAAAAATTCCACTCTCACCGTACTCTCCGTCCAGTTCGAAGCTCACCGGAAGGATTCGATTCTCATCAAAGAGAACCGCATGCACCGCCCGGGCAGCGGTCATAGCGATAGCGTATTCTGTGCGGAATTTCCCGTAGTAAACTTTCCAGCCGCCCTCTACCGCTGCATGCTCCGCTTCCTGCAGGTCGAAGCGAAAACGGGCATCTGTCTTAGCCCAATCCGCCAACGGTCTGCCATGAAAGCTGACACAGGACCATGGGGTAAACTGATCGTTTCCGTGTTCTCCCAGCATATAAGCCGTAATGGATTTCGCATCGATACCGGTGCGCTTTGATAAAGACGCAACTAGCCTGGCCGTATCCAGTCCGGTTCCTGTTCCAAATACATGACCCTTTGGAAGCCCAAGCCGGTTTGCCAGTTCCCTGGTGACGATATCGCAAGGGTTCGATATGTTGATCAGAATGCCCGTGAATCCGGATTCTTTGATTTTCCGCGCATTCTCTATCGCTGCCGGTATATTGAAATTCAGTTCCGTCAGACGATTATGCCCCTGGCGCAATAGATCGATCTTCCCCACAGAATAGACAATAATATCACAGTCCTTTAAATCAGAAAAAGTTCCAACACTCATACGCACAGGATGCGGAAGATACATAGCGCAGTCGAAGACATCCTGCAGATCCGCTCCTGCTTTCTTTTCATCGATATCAATCAATAAAAATTCCTGCGCCAGTCCTTGCAGCGCCAGCGTATAAAGAACGTGCGCTCCCACATTTCCTATCCCGATAATACCGATCTTTGTCTTTTTCATGTCATTACCTCCCTCAACCACCAATATGCATATGCGGCATACACTGCCGTTCCAATGGGAATTGCCCTTTCATCTACAAAAAAGCAGTCGCTGTGATATGGATTCTGGGTCAGCGGATCGTGAGGATCTGCCGTTCCCAGATAGACGTAGACTCCCGGTACTTTCCCCAATAAGTCCGCAAAGTCATCGCCGCTTAGAAACAGTTCTCTGTTTTGGTATACCGCGTTCTTCCCGTACATTTGGCCTATGATATCAACCGCCTCACGGCATACCTTTGGATCATTGATCAGCGGAGAGCAGAAATCCTCCCACTCTATTGTTACTTTTCCGCCGTAGATCCCGGCTATCCCTTCTGCGGTCTTTTCCACCAGTTCATTGATCTTTTTTCGGTTTTCCGGGGAGATATTTCTTGTAGTTCCCTCCAGAAGCGCCTGGGATGCCACTGCATTGTAAGAGGTGCCTGCCTGAAACTTACCAACACCAATGACAACCGGCTCCACCGGTGAATTCATCCGGGTCACAACCGCCTGAAGGCTCACTACGATCTGACTGGCGATGTACAGAGCGTCCACTCCCTTATGCGGTGTGCAGACATGAGAACTTTTTCCTTCGACCCTGATAACAAAGTGATCCACAGAAGCATTGTTGATCCCGGGCTTTACTCCAATCTGTCCCACCTCAAGATCCGGTGCGGTGTGAATCCCGAAGACCCGCTCAGCTCCTCCAAGAACCGGATCTTTCGCAAACAGCCGGCCGCCTGCTCCGATTTCCTCCGCCTGCTGGAAAAACAACCTGACTTCTCCCGCAAACGAATCTTTCCTTTCGGTCAGAATTCTCGCTGCTCCCAGAAGGCATGCCGTATGCACATCATGACCACAGGCATGCATCACACCGGCGTTTTCTGAACGCCATGCAACCTGGATATTTTCTGTAATAGGGAGCGCGTCAATGTCCGCCCGCAGGGCAACGACCCTCTGAGGCTTCCCCATGGTTCCCTGCAGAATGCCCAGCACTCCGGTCTCCCCTACTCTTCGATGGGAGATCCCCAGCTTATCCAGTTCCTCTTCAATTCTAACCGCTGTGCGAAATTCCTTTCCACTCAGTTCCGGGTGCTGATGCAGATCTCTGCGTATCTCTATCACAGCATCCGATAATTCCTCCGCCCGGCTACGTATACTTCGCAGTTCCTCAAAGAACTCCATGCTCTCCATTTCCCCTTCTTAAATAACCCTCTATAGTGATGTCACACTAAATGCATACTTTGCATAAATATAGAAAACTATATTTATGCAATAAAATGCTTGGTGTGACACCCCCACTGGTTTACAGTTTTCTCCGAATATCAGCCAGTCGATCCAGCGCAGCCTGAAGCGTCTCATCTTTCTTCGCGTAATGGAAGCGGATCAGATGATTCACAGGTTCCCGGAAAAAGGAGGAGCCCGGAACAGCCCCCACGCCCACCTTGCGGGCAAGATCCTCGCAGAATTTCAGATCATCCTCATAACCAAACTCCGAGATATCCATCATCACATAGTAGGCCCCCTGGGGAGTATTGTGGATCAGACCGATCTCATCCAGTCCCTTCAGGAACAGATCCCTCTTCCTGGTGTAGGTGTCCAGCAGCCCCTGGTAGTAATCCTCTCCGAATTTCAATCCCGGAATCACCGCCTCCTGCAAAGGTGCGGCAGCCCCAACTGTCAGGAAATCATGTACTTTCTTGATCCTCTCCGTGATCTCGGGTGGCGCAATAGTATAGCCCAGCCGCCAGCCGGTGATAGAATACGTCTTTGACAGAGAACTGCAGGAAATGGTTCTCTCCCTCATTCCCTCAAGCGAAGCCATATAAATATGCCGGTGGGGGTGATACACAATGTGTTCATACACCTCATCGGTAATTACATAGGCATCGTATCTTTTTACTATTTCCGCGATCTGTTCCAGTTCTTCCCTTGTGAACACCTTTCCACAAGGGTTGGACGGGTTACAAAGAACAAGGGCCTTGGCTCCTTTCCGGAACGCATCCTCCAGCACCTCCGGATCATAATGATAATCAGGGGGTGTTAATGGGATGTAAACCGGCACTGCGCCGGATAAAATGGTATCTGCACCATAATTCTCATAAAACGGCGAAAAGATGGCCACCTGATCGCCGGGATTCACCACCGTCATCATAGCCGCCATCATAGCCTCTGTGCTTCCGCAGGTCACTACGATCTCACAGTTTGGATCGATCTCAATGCCCATGTAGGCAGACTGTTTTTCCGCCAGAGCCTCTCTCAGGTTCTGAGCGCCCCAGGTAATCGAATACTGGTGTACATCCTCATTTGTCACTTTTCCCAGACGGTCTAAAATAGCCTGGGGGGGATTGAAATCGGGAAATCCCTGAGACAAGTTCACCGCCCCATACTGGTTAGAAATTCTTGTCATTCTCCGTATAACAGAATCAGTAAAACAGGCTGTTCGCTCCGATAATCCTCTCATTGGATTTCCCTCCCTTACGTCACATATGACTTATGATCATTTAAAATATGTTTCTCATCCAGCGCAGCCTTGATCTGGTTCATCAACAAAACATTTTCTACCGCTGCCTCCCGAAAAAAGTAAGACCGCTTTGCAATGCCCAGTCCATGTTCGCCGGAGATCAAACCTCCCAGCTCATAGGTTCTGGAGTAAAGTTCTTCCAAATTCTGATCCAGTTCGCGCTTCCAGGTCTCCTCATTCCTATCCCCGCGCACCACGCACAAATGGACATTGCCGTCTCCCGCATGGCCAAAACTGATCATTTTCATGCCGCTTTTTTCTTCCAGTTCCTTGACGTACTCTACGAAATCTACAATTTTGTCGATGGGCGTTACGATATCCAACGGTTCCTGCTCTGATACCGCCTCCACCGCCTTTACAAGAGCGCCCCGCACTTTCCAGATATCGTCGGAATAAGTCTTGTCCCGGAGGATCACATAATCCAGCGCGCCGTCTTTCTCCACCAGCTTGGCTACCCGGGCGGCATTGCGCTCCACTTCATCCGCAAACCCATCGAAGGAAAGCAGAATATAGGATCCCGCATCCGGTCTGGGATAGGTAACACCGGAATAATCTTCTCCCAGTTTTACCACACTGCGTTCCAGAAACTCCACCGCCGTAGGATTTACATTACTCTGCAGGATCGTTCTGACGCTGGCGATTCCCGTAGAAAGATCCGGATAGGGAATCAGGACGCTGAGCGCAGCCTCAGGCTTTGGCACCAACCGAAGGATACATTTTGTGATCACTCCCAGTGTTCCTTCTGAACCGATAAACAAGTGTTTTAATGGAAGACCCGTCGTATCTTTCACATTCTTGCTTCCCACAGTGAGGACGGTGCCGTCGGCCCGGACCACTTCCAGGCCTCTCACGTAATCCCGGGTGACGCCGTACTTTACTGCCCTCATACCTCCGGCATTGGTACTGATATTCCCGCCGATAGAAGATGCTTTTTCACCGGGATCCGGCGGATAAAACAGACCTCTCTCTTCCACAAAACTTTGCAGATCCCGAAGCAGTATTCCTGCTTCCACCGTCACGGTCATGGTATCTGTATCCAGCTCCAGGATCCGGTTCATTCGGGACAGATCCAGTATAATGCCGCCCTTAACCGGGACCGTCGCACCCACCAGATTCGTTCCCGCACCTCTGGGCGTCACCGCAATCTCATTTTCATACGCGTAGGTCAGAACCTCGCTGACCTCCCGCGTACTGATCGCAAAGATCAACGCATCCGCATTTCCCTGCCGCCGTCCCAGAGTATCGCTTAAATACTCTGGCGCAATACCATCGAATTGAATTCTATCTTCATCTGCAATGATTGTTCTGAGGTACTGTCTGTCTACCGCCATCGTTTTCTCCCGCTTCATTTACACTGGTAATTATTTTATTATTCTGCCTTGTAATCTGCCAGCAGATCTTCATCCCATCCTTCTGCGATAAAGTATCCGCCATAAGTTTCGTTGAAGACTTCCTCGGTTGCATCCGTCTGGAACGCTGCTACCACCTTAGAGTAAAGCTCCACTTTTTCCGGATCAGAGAGATCTTCTGTTCTCGCCGCGATCAGGTTCCAGTATTCATGCTCATCCACGCTGGTATCCTGGAAGATAGCTTCCTCTGTCTTCAGGCCGAAATCCAGTGCGTAGTTGCCGTTAACCACTGCTGCCGTTACGTCAGCCAGAGTGGACGGAATGGTGTTCGCTGCCAGTTCTTCAATTGTAATATCTACATTGTAGGTCTCGATATCATCCAGCGTCGGGCTGAAATCCGCATCATCCTTCAGAGTGATCAGACCTGCGGCTTCCAGCACTTTGATGGCGCGTCCTCCGTTGGTCAGGTCATTAGGAATAGCAATGGTATCACCGTCTTTGATCTCATCCACAGATTCTACTTTTTCGGAATAGAGGTTCAGAGGAATAATAAAGGTATTTCCGATAATGCTCAGGTCATATCCATACTGTTCGATCTCAGATGCCAGATAAATCTGATGCTGGAATGCGTTCAGGTCGATCTCGCCGCTGTTTAAAGCATTATTCGGTGTCACATAATCGGAGAACTGCACGATTTCCAGATCAATGCCTTCCTCTTTCAGCGCCTCCTGAGCCGGAGCCCACAACTCCTCATAAACACTTCCCACTACGCCAAGTGTCACCTTTACATTTTCCTCAGCCAGTACGCTCTGGCTGCCAATTCCTGCAAAAATTCCTGCTGCAACTGCTGCGGTAATAACGGTTTTTACAATATTCTTTTTCATGATATAATCTCCTCCATATAATAAAAATTAATATATAATAAAAATTAATGTGTGTTCTTTTTGGCGATCCATCCGCCAACAAACTGTACAATGCTGACTGCGATCACCAGTGTGATCACAGTGATCCAGGTAATGTCTGCCATGTTCCGGTCATGTCCGTAGCGGATAGCAAAGTCTCCCAGTCCGCCCGCTCCCACCGCTCCTGCCATGGCAGTCAGCCCCAGCAGACTGATGGCGGTAATTGTCGTTGCTCTGGCCAGAGGCACAATACTCTCCCGCAGATACACCCGGAAAATAACTTCCATTGGACTGGAACCCATAGAGAGCGCCGCTTCCACCAGCCCGTCATCGGTCTGAGCCAGCGCGGCCTCCACCTGACGAACAAAAAACGGCACGGAACCAAACACCAGGGGAACGATCACGCCCCTCACATAAATAGCAGTCCCCATGATCCATCTGGACAGCGGCATTAAAGCCGTCAGAAGAATAATGAAGGGAATGGAACGAAACAGATTCACTGCCTTATCCAGTACCTGGTAGATAACACGGTTCGGGAGAATTCCTCCCGGCTTTGTCACAGTAATGACTACGCCCAAAAACAGACCGATCACAAAACAGATACTCCCGGCCCAGACTTCCATCAGCAGTGTATCCCGGATAGCTTCCAGATAATCCGGCCATTTTGCGATCACATTCGGCATCAGATTTACGATCCAATCAGGCACTTCGCAACACCTCCACTCCGATATTTTTCTCTTCCAGATACTGCAGCGCACCCTCTATCTGTCCCTGTGACCCGCGAAGGATCACAACCGTGCCTCCGATCGGCGCGTCCGCCACGATCTCTACATCCGCCAGGATAATGTTTACTTCCAGATCAAATTTTCTGGACAATTCGGAGATCAGCGGCTCTGAAACATCCTTCTGTACATAGGTGAGACGCACCAGCTTATCGCCGTTTTGCATCTGAAGGAACGGGGAATCCTGCTCCAGCAGCTTGTCAATCTTGGACAACTTGGACGCAGTCTTAATAAAGTCTCTTGTGATCGCCTCCTTCGGCTTTGCAAAGATATCAAAGACGTCTCCTAATTCCACGACTTTACCGTCCTCCATGACAGCCACCCGCTGGCAGATACTCTTCACCACTTCCATCTCGTGGGTAATGACCACTATCGTGATCCCCAGTTTTTTACTCAGGCTTTTCAAAAGCTGCAAGATGGATGCGGTGGTCTGCGGATCCAGCGCCGAGGTAGCCTCATCGCACAGTAAAATCTTCGGGTCGTTGGCCAGAGCTCTGGCTATCGCCACCCTCTGTTTCTGACCTCCCGACAACTGCGAGGGATATACATTTTCTTTCTCGGTGATCTCCACCAGTTCCAGAAGTTCCCGCACCCTACCCGCAATTTCCTGTTTTGACAATCCGCTTCCTTTCAGCGGATAAGCCACGTTGCCAAAAACGGTTCTGGACGGCATCAGATTAAAATGCTGAAAGATCATGCCGATCTTTTTTCTGGACTTTCGAAGTTCACCGGGCGTCAGACCCAGCATATCTTTTCCATCAATGGTTACCTTGCCCGAAGTCGGCCTGGTGAGAAGATTGATACATCTGACCAGCGTTGACTTTCCTGCTCCGGAAAAACCGATGATGCCGAAGATTTCTCCATCTTCAATGGTCAGTGATACATCCCTGACCGCATCCACCGTTCCCTGCTCTGAAGAACCCTGAAATGTTTTCACAATATGTTCAAGTTTAATCACCGAAATCCCCTCCGTTGATGTAATATATAGTACCGTTTGTCTACATCAACATCGGTCTCGATACCCATTTCGTTTTCTGAATTGTTCGATTCTCATGTTTTCTCCTATAGAACAAAAGTGTGCTTCGCACACTCTGCGATCAATAACCTTCGCAGCACAGCTTTTGTTCCGCGCGCGAAGCTGCGCATCCTTTGCCCGAAGAGCTTTCTCGTATAGGAGACGAAGTTTCCTATACGAGAACAAAATGACAGGGATATGCATTATGCGACCTCCCTGTCATCTTTCTAACTACCTTATGATCGTATATCCGGAGGTTTCAGAATGCACGCAAAAGAAAGCTATTTTCTGTCATACACATAGCCATACAGCATTCTCTATTACATTTCCGGTACACGAGTGTCTTCATTTCACAGCCTCCACAATTACCTAGTTTTTAAATAGGTTTTATGTGTTTAAAACTGTTATGTATCTTACACCAACGCAAATCCGTTGTCAAGAGTTTTTTTGTGCTGCTGCACCGCCAGGACGCCATCTTCGATGGTGCCCGGACAGCGAAGCAGGGTAATGCCCTTTTCCTGCATAGCCAAAGCTGCCGGTTCCCCGGCTCTGGCTGCCAGAATATAGGTACAATCCGAAATACCATCTCCTGCTTTTTCCAGCGCAGGATCCAGATGATATCCTCCCATGCAGAAAGGATCTGCTTTTCGGTCTTCCAATACCAGAAATTGTCCATTTTCCTGCACTTCCAGGATGAGGAAGTGTTCTGCATGGCCAAAACACTGATCAATATACGTACCATCTGTGGTAGCTACTGCAATGCGATATGCTCCCGGCTGTTTTTCTTTATCCATGACAGATCCTTTCTCATATAATATATATCATCACGTTCGTCCTTTAAATATGGTAATTCTCCGGAATATTATCCATCATGCCGTGTTCCAGAAGGATCTCCTCCAGCCGCTCCTGTGTCATGGGGGTCGGAATCGTGAAGTTCTGATTGTTGATAACGGCTTCCGCCAGATTCCGGTACTCCTGCGCCTGATGACTGCCCGGAGCGTATTGGATGACCGTCTGCTTGTGGATCTCCGCATGCTGTACGATATTATCTCTGGGAACAAAATAAAGAAGCTGCGTCCCGAGTTCCGCGGAGAATGCCCGCAGCAGTTCCTGCTCCCGATCCACATTTCTGCTGTTGCAGATAATGCCCCCCAGCCGCACTCCGCCGGACTTTGCATAGCGCTGAATTCCTTTCGCGATATTGTTCGCCGCATATAGAGCCATCATCTCACCGCTGGCAACAATGTAGATTTCCTTTGCTTTGCCCTCGCGGATCGGCATGGCAAAACCGCCGCACACCACGTCGCCCAGCACATCATAAAACACAAAGTCGAGATCATCGGTATAGGCACCGAGATTCTCCAGTAATGAGATGGACGTAATGATGCCTCGGCCGGCACATCCCACGCCTGGTTCCGGGCCGCCGGACTCCACGCATTTTGTTCCGCCGTAGCCTTCTTTCATGATACTGGAAAGATCAATATCTTCTCCCTCTTCCCGCAGAGTATCCAATACGGTCCTCTGGGCAAGTCCGCCCAGCAATAACCTGGTGGAGTCGGCTTTCGGATCACATCCAACTACCAATACTTTTTTTCCCTGCTCCACCAGTCCTGCTGTCAGGTTCTGGGTCGTGGTAGACTTTCCAATACCACCTTTTCCATAAATCGCAATCTGCCTTAACTGTGCCATACATTCGTCCTCTCTTATCAATAAATAAATTAAGGTGTCACTACTCTGGCAAACATAATTATATGGATCTTCAATGTTGTCAGAGTCTTTACATATAAGTTTTGAGTCAGCCGTGAGAAAATGTCTCCTTGACTCCCTCCAGCCTCTTCTGATAGATGCGGTCCCCGAATTCGGATTTTCCCGGTACGCCCACTGCATCCGCGCGGCAGTGCTGACAATGCCGGAATACATTGATATAAGGCTGCGCTGCCTGCCTTGCAGTGTCGATATCTATACAGGTGGGAGCACGCATATCTGCCAGGTCGGCCTGAGGAATCAGCGGAATGATATTGTAAATCTTCGCTCCCGCCTCGCTGACAGTTTTCGCGATCTCCACAATATGATCTCCATTGATCTGGGGTACCAGCACCGTATTGATCTTAATCGTCATTCCCGCTGCCGCCAGTTTGCGGATACCGCGAAGCTGATTGCCTATCAAAATTTCAGCTCCCTCTTCCCCCTCGTATTTTTTCCCGTGATAAATAATATACCGATTCAGTTGCGCCTCTATCTTTGGATCTACCGCATTAACGGTGACTGTCAGAGAATCAATGCCCACCTCCAGCAGTTCCTTTGCCCTCTCTTCCAGCAGCAAACCATTCGTACTCATGCATTTGAACAACTGCGGGTGTGTACGGCCGATCAAGCGGAACGTATCCAACGCATAATCCGTTGCCAGGGTATCACCCGGTCCCGCAATACCTGCCACCGTGATCTGGGGACAGAGCGCAAGGGCCTCATCCAGAATCTGGGACGCTTCTTCCGGACGAATTACCTTGGATGCCACCCCAGGCCGCTGCTCCACATCATTCATCTTGCGGTCACAAAAGCGGCAGGAAATATTGCATCCCGGACTTACCGGTAAATGAATCCGCCCCACATTATTATGGCAGCCTCCAAAACATGGATGAGATTTCTGCAGAGCCTCATAATTATTCAGTCCCATTGATCCCTCCATCAATTAAACCTGCTCCTAGCCACAGTATAGATATCTTCCAGAAGCCGCAATCCTCCGTCATACCCCACATAAAAACTGTTCATCACCAGCCTCTCCTGTATCGGATAAGAAATATTCAGAAAATGGGCTTTGGTTTCTTCCGCAATAGATTTCTCCCAATATCCTCCCAATATCAGCGGATAGCCATGGTAGTCGTGTTCCCGGATCGCATTATGTATTTTATAACCATCCGTCTCAAAGATCGTCTCCGCTTTGATCCCGTAATTCAGCTCCTCGAAATATTGCCGGATCGGTTCCCTAAACTCCTTTGGCGTATCGTCTACAATAAACTGCTGCGCCGGAAACAGGCCAAGGTCATTCACCAGGAATTTTGTAACGGCCAGTGCGTAATGAGCATCCGCCACTACCGAGAATTGCTTTGACATAACGCGGGTCTCTAAAAACAGATCCGCAAACCGCTCAATATAGTGATAATAATATTCTTCCTTTTCCCGGATCAGCGCTTCCACTTTCTCCGATGGGACGCCTGCGTATTCTCCCACCGTCCGAAGAAATTTTGAGGTCTCAAAAGCGCCGATGGGCAGCGTAGGATAATGCAGGAACGGCAATCCCAGCTTTTTCTCCATGTGCTTCGCATTCTTTACACCCACCCAGGGAGAAATCACAAGATTAAACTCCGCCTTGGGAATATCCTGTATCTGACGTATGCCCCTCTGATAGCCGAAAATCGTGTTTGGTTTCAGCCCCAGATCCCTGATCAGTTCTTCCAGAGCGCGGTAATTTCCTGCCCAGTACTCATCTTGGTAAGGAACATCTGCCCAGATATTTACCAGACCTGGAATCTTCTCCTCCGACGGTGACAGCAGTCCGTCCGTGATGGCATCAATGACCTTTTCGTGTCCGATGTAATTATTCCCCTTAAATCCTGCGGTAGAAGCGTAGATCACCGGTTTTTCGGCATCCGCAAATTGCTCCACCACCTCTTCGGTATCATCCCCTACGATTTCCGGGATACATCCGGTAAGTACCACATAGAGATCGGCATCGATCACCTTCAGAGAATTCTCAATGGTGGAATGCAGCTTTTTTGCTCCGCCAAACACCACATCTTTCTCATTCAGACTGGTGCAGGGATAAATGTTTGGGGAAAAATATCCGGAGTTTCCGATAAGGTTCGAAAGTTTGTGAGCGCATCCCGGGCCGGAATGCAGCACCGGTATCGCCCGTTCGATGGCCTGCACAGTCTGCATTGCTGCCATCGCACATTTATATCGTTGTTTATCTAATATTTTCGCCATTACTTTATACTCTCCATGAAACTTGCTATGTTCTGCTGATACCACCATTCGGTGTAGGGCAATTTCACCCGTTTTGCCAGATTATCCTCAAAACTGCGGTTTCTTATGGTATCCAGCAGTGTTTTTGCAAATTCCAGCGTATGTTTATACCCGAAGATCATAAATTCATCCTGCACGGACACAGCGGGAATTCCCTGCTTGGAAGCCCATACCGTGGAACCCGGATGTCTGGAAAGAAACAGATCCGGTTTGTATTTATTCAGAATATTGATCACCTCGTAGTTCTGCTGGTCAGACACGCTGGCCTCAAAATCAATCTGGTTATCCAGTAAATATTTCATAGCCGGAGGCACCTGGCCATCCTCGTACTTCTTGTCATAGTGCCATGCCAAAGCCCATACTACCTCGATTCCCAACTCGTTTAATACTCTGGTCACTTCAAAAGTATAGCCCGGTCCCATGCCGATCACGGCCTTAAGTCCCTGAAGTTCTCTCTTTATCTCATCAATCTGCGGGATGTAGATCGCTCTCTGCTCCTGAATGTAATTCTCAATCACCTCCGAGCGATCCGTCACCCGGCCAATCTCCCGAAGCCATGCTTCAAAGCCCTGCACGCCCAACGGGTTGATGGAGTGGATGTAGGGAACCCCATACTTCTCCTCCAGTCCGTTTCCCAGATAATTTCCCAGCGTACCACAGATACAGGTTGTTGCTGCCGCCTCTGAAATATGCTCCAGTTCTTCAATGGAAGAGTTACAATACAAAAAGATTGGTTCCAGATCGAAATGACTGAATATTTCAATGATCTCATCTCTGGCACTCTCATAGAAATTTTTAAAATTGATGGTGTTGCGCTTCTGCTTCGGCGGTTTCACAATTCCTGACAACACCGCATGATCCGCAATATCAAACCCGGTGGCCCAGATCCTTGATTTGAAGCCTTCGCAGTGAACTGCGATCACCGGAACGTCGATATCCGCCTTCAGATCGTCCACCACACTGTCAATGTCCTCCCCTATAATACCGGTGGCGCAAGAACTGCTGACAAAGATCGCCTCCGGATGGTAGCGCTCATTTACCTGGAGCACAATGTCCCGGAGCTTTTCGGTGGAGCCGAATATAGTATCCCGCTCATTCATGTCGGTGCCAATATAAACCGAATTTGTGGTGACTCCCCGCTTCGCTGCCAGCTGCTTTGTCAGATATTCCTGCAAAGAGGCTACTACAGAACATCCCGCCGGTCCATGGTGGATGACCGCGACATTGCGTATACGGTTCAGTTCACTAAGCGCGCACATGGAAAGGCAGCTGCTGGACTGGGAAAAACACCTTGCGCATCCCCGAAGTGTTCCGCACTCGCTCTGGGAAGCCAGATCACTCAAACTTCCGATGTATCCGGTAATAGAACCCAGGCGGTTCTCTCTGGTTCCCACATTAGAGCTATTCAAATTAATTGTCATGCTTCTCCTCCCTCGAACAAATTTGTAGACAGATAGCGCAATCCCGTATCGGGGAAGATGATCACTATTGTCTTGCCGGCATTTTCCGGTCTTTCCGCCAGTCTTCTGGCCACAGATAAAGCGGCCCCGGAAGAGATGCCAACCAGAATGCCATCGGTCCTTGCCACCATGCGGGCTGCCTCATAGGCCTGGGGCGTTTCCACTTCCTGCCATTCATCATAGATTTCCCGATCCAGAACCTTTGGAACCTGACAGGCAGGAATACCTTCAAAAGGATGCACGCCCTGTATCTCCTCCGGTGCGGGATTCTCCTCCGTCGGAATAGAATCCGGTCCCGGTTGGATCGCCACCACCTGCACATCTGGTTTCTGTTCTTTCAGATATCTTCCGGTTCCGCTGATAGTTCCGCCGGTTCCCACAGTGGCCGCAAAAATATCCACATTGCCATCGGTATCCTCCCAAATTTCCGGTCCGGTGGAACGATAGTGTGCTTCCGGGTTGGATGGATTTCCCAGCTGGTTGATAAAAAACCAGTCCTGATGTTTGGAGAATACCTCTTTCTCCAGTGCTTTTACCGCCTCCACAAAATCATTGTTGGTGGCTTTCAGCGTATCGGCAATCGCAGGCTCATCGAGATATTTCACGTTTTCGCTCCCAAACGCTTTTAAAACCTTAAAACGCTCTATGCTGACGCTGTCCTGCACAAAAGCCCGGAACCGATAGCCTTTAGCCGCCGCAAGAGCTGCGAGGCCAATTCCCGTATTTCCACTCGTGACATCGACGATGGTGTCACCGGGATGCAGCTGCCCCTCTTGCTCCGCTGTCTCTATCATGGAAAATGCGATCCTGTCCTTAATGCTCTGGTTCGGATTAAAGAATTCCAGTTTTGCCAGAATACGCGCTTTCAATCCATATTTCTCCTCATACCCCTTCAGTTCCAACAAGGGAGTATGGCCGATCAAATCTGAAATGGATGTATAAATTTTGCTCATTCTCTGCACCAGCTATCCTTTCATCAATTAGTACGTTATCTGTGCTTTGACATGCCGAAAAGCACAAGAGTATAGCACCCTGCGCTTTTTGGCATTTCAAATCTTGGAGGTATGTTTATGACATATACAACAAGTATCCTATTCGGCTACTTTGTATATCGCTGTGTAATCTTTCGCATAAAGCGGATAACGTACATTTCCTTCGAAATTCTTGTTATACACTAAGAAGCTGGCGATA
The DNA here is from genome assembly GCA_902802515.1 of uncultured Lachnospiraceae bacterium. GTDB lineage: Bacteria > Bacillota > Clostridia > Lachnospirales > Lachnospiraceae > Merdiplasma. The sequence goes on along the minus strand of CADCMM010000018.1, from coordinate 5,121 downwards.
TCCTGAATGTATACGCTGGCAGATTCTTCGTTTAAGATCTTCTGCGCTTCCTTGAACAGCTCCACTCTCTCTTCATCGGTGGTAGCGGCAATTGCCTTAGCGTACACTTCATCGTAAGCCTCGGATGCGAAATTCACAAAGTTATTGGATGCATCAGACACATAGCGGGAAAGGAATGAGGTCGGATAAGCCAGGGAACCGTCAAGGGAAATAATGGTTGCCTCATACTCGCGGCCCTGATATACACTCTCCAGCCAGGTTGCCCAGTCTACCTGCTTGATCTCTGCATTGACGCCAATCTGTGCCAGTTGATTCACGATGACCTCTGCTGTAGCCACATGCGCCTCATATACGGAAGGAACGGTGATGGTGAAGGAGAAGCCATCTGCATAGCCTGCTTCCTCCAGCAACTCTTTTGCTTTATCCAGATCCTGATCATATACATCTGCAAGAGAGTCATCATAGTATTTCTCCAGTGCCGGGATCAGTCCACTTCCGATCTTAGTTCCATAGCCATAAAATGCAATATCGATGATCTCATCTGCGCTCACTGCGTAATTAAGCGCCTCACGAACCTGTTGATTCTGGAATGGTTCAAAGCTGTTGTTCAGAGCGAGAAGCTGTACCGCATTGGAATACTCGATGTACAGGTTTACCTCATCTTCATCCAGCTGACTTAAGGTTGCCGCGCTGGCGCTAAAACCATCAATGCTTCCTGCCTGGAAATCCAAATACAGATCAGCCTGGCTTGCAGCAAATTTTATGGTAATTTTATCCAGGTGTCCGCCGGTTCCCCAGTATTCTTCATTCTTCTCCAATGTGACATGATCCTGCTCCGCATATTCCGTCAGTTTGTACGGGCCGGTTCCGATGGGACTTAAAGACTGTTCTTCGTAATCTTTCGGAATGATCGGCTGAGTCAGATACGGGATCAGGTTCTGATCTGCGGTATTTAAGGTAAATACCAGTTTGCCCTCGTCGTTAATCTCATAGGTCTCAATCTCACCATATCCTGCAGCTGTGGCATCGATGGCTTTCTGAACAGAATAAAGCACATCATCTTCTGTAACATCCTCACCATTGTGGAACTTTACACCTTCACGAAGAGTGAACGTGTACACGGTTCCATCCTCTGAAACCTCATAATCGGAAGCTATCGCCGGTGTAAAATCACCGTTGGGCTGTACTTTCACAAGGCCCTCAAAAATATTGAAGTTTACCGATCTGACATCCGCTGTGATAGATGAGTACGGATCAAAGTCATTCAGTTCCGTAGCGGAACCCAAAATGAATTCTCCTCCGTCCACGATGTCGGTTGCCGGCGTTTCTTCGCAGCATGCGGAAACTCCCAATGCTGCGGTGAAGATAGCGGTTACTGCAGTCAACATCGCGGTTGCGATACGTTTTCTGTTTCTCATAATAGTTTCCTCCTCTAAAAATATTATATATCTATAAGCATCCATCCGGTTTCCTGCAGACCGCCGAATGATGCGATAGATCAACTAAAAAAAGAGGCTATATGCATTGTTTTCACAACGCATATAACCTCCGGTTTTTCCAGTCAGTTACATACAAAACGGGCGCCATTATGGCGCCCGTCTCATCCAGCTATCACTTCATTTACAGCTGTCAATTTAAAGGCATCATAATGTACGACAAAGAAACTGTACAAGATACAGTCTGACAACAACACATACACTTATAGCTCTGTCTGTTATACATTATGACGTCCTCCTCTCTTTTATTCCTATTAACACGATATGTTTTATCTGTTTTTGCCATTATAGCTGATGGAGCTTCCCTTGTCAACCCCTAAAACGCAAAAAATGCGCTATGCTTATTAAAAAAAACGGTCGAATTAAATTGACAGCGCAAAGTACCAGCGCTATCGCCATGGCAATGTCCACGGCTTTCTGGTATCTGACTAAGAACGTTCTCAAGCTTCAATCCGTCACGATAATCTCCGACTTAATCATTCCCATCCAGCAGGAATACTTTATCGTTCCCGCCTCTCCCGGGGTAAATTCGATGAGGTTCTCCCCCTCCTGCAGCCGTATATCCAGATTATAGGCCGGTATCACAATTTCACTATTACATCCATTCAATGCATCTTTTCCGGCATAAACAATCCACTGAACCGGAATTCCCGCTTTTACTTTGAGTACATCATAACTTCCTGGTTTTAATGTACTCTCCGCCTGCTGAATACCATTTTGTTCTACTGCTTCCACTATATTAGCCTAATTGATGCGTCCGGACTCCTGAAACACGCTGACGCCCAGCAAAGCAAGATTGTTCTGCAGCATATAAATGCCAAACACGAACACCAGGGCGCCTCCGAAAAGAGCCATCCGATTCTTTGCCTTCGCCGTAAGATGAGAGGCCGCAAGGCCCATCACCAACATGAGTGGTATGGTTCCCAGACAGAAAAAGAACAGGGAAAGGCTTCCGGAAATAAAGCTTCCGGCGGATATTGCCAAAATCTGCATGGCCTGCAGAGGGCCGCAAGGCATAAACCCATTGAGCAGACCGATATAGAAACTCCCGGAACCTTTCCTCAGAAATTTCCCCCGAATGCCGAAGTTTCGTTTCCGCTGAAATGGAATTTTTATTGGAAAACAGTTCATTAACCGAACGCCTAAGAAGAGCATGATAACCGCCGCCGCCAGTCCGATGACCGCTCTGATCCGAAGATTTATGGAAATAAAAGAACCGAGCAGCCCAAGCAGCCCTCCGATCATGGTATAGGAGAGCAGTCTGCCCAGATTATAATAGAATGCGGCTTTCTTTTCCGCCCTGGCTGTCGCTGCCAGATTCAGTCCGCCGCACATGGCAATACAGTGGAAAGAAGTAAGAATACCAATGGCAAAGAGCATGGCATAGTTCATTCCTTCCGTAGCTACCGGAAATTTCTGAAACACGATATTCAAATGAAATGCATTCAGGATATACCATGCTGCCAGAAGGATCACTATGACCGATATTCCGTTGACAACGGTATTAACACTATTTTCCTCCGCAGCCGTATAGCCGGTCTCCTCGATCACTGCCAGCAATCTGTCCCGGCTGCATATCCCCTTATCATAAGTGACCCGGACATTGCCCGTATCAAAGCTGACAGCCACTGCCGATACTCCTTCCAGGCCCCGAAGCGCCTCTGTAATCCTTGCTTCACACTGCCGGCAGAACATGTCCTTTACTTTGATGGTTTCTGTTTCCAGCATCCGCTACTTCCCCTTCTTCCATGACGTAAAGTATTCTGCATTCGCCGCAAGTTCCGAGGCCGGTATCTTAATTATACCGTCTTCCTCTGTATAGTTGGTCACCGGAATCGGATTGCATCCGGCTTTTACATCTCCCAGCTGATTAATAGGATGCGAGACGCCGCAATTCTGGCAAACGACATAACCGCCCTCCTGCACAAAATATGCCTCGGGGGAACCGTTGCAGGTCTGACAAGTGTTGTACGCAATCCTGGCCGCACCCGTGGCATCCTGCACCGCCATTACCTGCAAATCGATTCCATCCGCCTGATAATCAATAAAGCGGACCGTGGAATCCAGATAACCGGTATCGATGGAAATCCCCGTAGAATCTACTTTTACTGCTGGATCATCCGACCCAAAACGTTTCACAATGACACTGACAATAACCGCCGCAGTCACAGCAATGACAGCGACGGTTGGCAGTAATATATTTTTCTTCTGCTGATTCTTCACCGAAGCGCCCTCTCTTATCACTCGTTTATTCCTATAGGTTTTGTAAAGTTTACTGTAATTATAAAAGAAGGCTCCTTTGATGCCAAGCTGCTGTGCCCGCAGAAATCTTCTGCATATCTTCGTTCCTCTCAATTATTCTTAAAAGCCCAGCAACACCGCAGATAATTAATGACTCAAAGCCCCATACGATCATTCATGATCTCACTCTTCGCAAGAGCGGCGTATGCTTCCGGGTCTCCGCCGCATATCCTGCAGAAAAACTGAAGTATAGGAAGACCATTCACGGTATCATCCCGCTCCAGCGCCAGGCACATCCGTTCCGGATGCCACTGTACGCCATAAATAGGAAGGGCAGAATGATGCAATGCCTCTACAATACCATCTTCCAGACAGTGACTGTCCGTCACAAGATTCTCTCCCAGGCGATCCACTGCCTGATGATGGGCGCTGTTATGAGCGAATCCCGTTCCGTAAAGGTTCGCAAGCCAGCTTCCTTCCCTCGCTATGCAGCGGTGAACCTTATCCGGCTCATCCGGTTCACGATAGTGACGAAACGCTGTGGCAAGATGCTGGGTCATCGTTCCCCCAAAATATACATTGATCACCTGATGTCCTCTGCAGATGCCCAAAACCGGTTTACCGTTCTTCACAAAATCATCCAGCATGGCAAACTGCAGTTCATCCAGAGCGTCCATGACCATGATGCTTCCATGGTTTTTCTGTCCGTAACGGGCAGGGTTAATGTCCCCGCCGCCGGGAATCAAAAGGCCGTCATATGCCTCCACTCTAAACTCGGAATAATCCAGATATTCCTGCTGGTACTTTTGCTGCACCTGCTCGGTCTGCACAGAAATCACGATGGGTTCCATCCCCGCCGCAAACACTGCACTGGTATAATTCTTTACATTTTGATCTATCTCCGGGATTGCAATCCTTGGTCTTCTCATCGCTGTATACTTCCTGTTCTTGCGCTAATGTGTCGTATCTATTCAGTGCCTTCATAGATACAACACGCTTATTATAAACCAACTCCCTCCAAATTTAAAGACAAATATGAAAGCCGCTGCAAAATCAGGAACACTGGGTTCTGATGGCAACGGCTTTGTAAACACTTTTCAATTATTAATGATTTTTAATGGAATTCAGGAAATCCTGAGCACGCTGCGTATTGGGGTGCGCAAAAAATTCCTCAGGGGTATTTTCTTCAATGATGGCGCCCCCATCCATAAAAATGACCCGGTCTGCCACGCGTCTTGCAAAATTCATTTCATGAGTAACCACCACCATGGTCATTCCTTCTTTGGCAAGCTCTGTCATTACATCCAGCACTTCACCGATCATCTCCGGATCCAGCGCGCTGGTGGGTTCATCAAACAAAATTGCCTTGGGATGCATGGCAAGT
>CADCMM010000017.1 GCA_902802515.1 uncultured Lachnospiraceae bacterium | reverse complement strand
CTCTGTGGTTAACGGCCATCGTTCTGGCAAAACATTGGCACTGTCACAGAAGTGATGATTCTATTTTCGCAAACAAGCGCACCTTTTGTCAAGTGATTTACGACATTGCACACCATTGTATACAAGTAATTTTTCTTTGAAAAATACCTGGATTAAGGTTAATTGGAAATTGTTGATTCTGTCCTATGATACAAACTGGCAATTTGGATCATAGCCACCTGATAATTATTCATTTTATTTCCTTGATCTGCAACGGAGTTTTGGCTTGCTTGAACAGCAGTCTTCATGACAGACATTGTTCCATTTAACAAATTAGAAACATTGTTGATCCTTGCTGAGAGTTGTTTTAGTTTCATATTATAGCTTCTCATCTGTTTCGCAGCTTTCATAGACTGTGCATAATTAATTGCAAAATCTGCCTTTCCTGCAATTTCCAGGTTTGCTTGCGAATTGTCAGCTGATCCCGTTTTATCAGCATTTTCAGGTACGATATACGCGATTCTTTGATCCCTTCCGTCTTCGATTTTATCTATGTTATCGTGGGCAATGATGATCATATAGATTAAATCAAGCAAACTCTTCTTTTCTTCGTCGGAAGTAATGCCCATGTCTTTGAAGATATCATTGAGGATAAAGCTCTTTGTCACCCAATTGCCAAGCACATCATGATCAATCCTGAATAGCGCTCTTATCTTTCCATCTGTCGCATACTTGACGATGCTGTCAACAGTTGCATTCATTTCTCCCAGTCCCATGCCTTCCAGGATTGTTTTTACCGATTCCGCAGTCTCAGGATACTCCTCTTGATATTTGATCAGATATCCAATTAACGGCACCAATTTATCACGATAGTTTTCTTCATTCAAATACTGATTAATGACATCGGATGCAGACAGGCCCTCAAAGTCACCATCCAGCCCATGCTCTACCAAATTCCCTATTACGCTTAATGTATCCGCCTTCTCCTCTGGAGAAAGGCTTCGCAGATAACTGTTTAAAAATCTGTCAATATCTGCGACCTCTTTCATTTGGGTTCCTTCCAGCATATAAGCATTACCATTCTCATCATAATGCAAGTATGTATTGGGACAATGGTTCTCAGCAAAGCCTCCTGATTTTATACTGCTTTCATTTGCCTCATAATACTTCTGTGTTCCAACTGAATTCAGCAGAATATTGACATAATCTCCTTCTGCACAATGATTCGTAATCTTTGCTTCTCTTTTCCCGATCAGCGCTGACTTACTCTGAAAATATTCATCAGAAAATCCCTGACCGTCAAATGATACACAGCGATCCACCGTTTCATCCTCAATCGTTATATACTGCGCTTTATTTCCTCCTTTCGAGTGTCCTGTTACCGTAACCATGCCATACTCCTCCAGTTTCAGAGACCTATACCACTGTAATGCCGATTCCTGCTGGGGAGTCGAAACGCCATCTTGCGTGCCTGTCGTTCCTCCTCCTTGAAAATTATCTGGCCACTCCTTGGCCCCTGTCCCTCTAAATGCGACTATTACTTCACTGCTATTGGGTTCCTCAAATACCAGTGCATAATCTCCCATAGAACCTTCATGAATATTGGTTATTCTCAAATTACACAGATTAGGGTCATTTTCTACTGCCTGCAGAATCTTAGACCATTCCTCTCCATCCGTAAATACAGAATACTCTTGTTGATCATTTATATTCCCATTTAAATGATAGTTGTTAATATAATCCTGAACCGTTCTCCCTTCAAATTTATATATAGATGGAAGCGGATCGGCCATTTCATTCGTATAGGTCAGATTGTTCAACAGGGCAAGCCGTTCCGTTGTTAACCCCATTTTCATTCCTCCTGCTGCTTCTTCGGCTGTAGTATATGATATGTCATGGTTATATCGTTATCCTTTGAGGTTCCATCTGTTATAAAAATATGATAATCCCCAAACACTTCTTTTTCGCGAATGATCGTTTCCATCTTTTCCACCAATACCTGAGCCTCTGACGCACTTCCATCTATCCAAACATCAGTAAGATTAGAAATAGGCTTGGTGCCATCTATTACACTTTCTGCCGATAACCCCTCTCCATATTCTTCCCCTAGTACAAAAAGCATTTTTGTCTCCGCCTCATAGCATTCCGGAACATTCTCTGAAAAAAGCTGCAGTAATGCCGCCTCATATTCGGTTCCTATCAGCGCCTGATAAAAATCATCTTTCATAGAAAACGAATGGTCTTCTTCATTTGTATATACATGCGCAGTCCACTCCGTCTCTTTGTTTTCAGACGTACGGAAATAGAATACATTATAGGGCGGCCCCAGCAGGCTTTTTCGTGTGCACCGGACTATCTCAAAAGAATAGGACGGATATTTATCTTTCAAATGTTTTTTTAAATATCGGAACTGTTCTAACGTTTCTATCTGCTTGCTTGTATAACGTCCGCTTTCCACCATTCCATTTCCCGGGAAAGTATCCACAAGAAATTGTCTTTCTTCTTCCGTGATCATGATCGTCTCATTCTTCATCGCATCCTCTTTCTCTTCTTTTGTGAACTTAACTTCATTGGCCAATGCTGTCACATGAAACACCGTCATAAATAATAAAACGAACTTAAACACACGCAGCCTCATATAAACAACTCCTCTTTTCCTTCCCATTTTATATATTCCCTTTCAATCCAGTTTGCTTTATACTCCAACTTTCTCGTCAGCTCATACCACGCTGCATCTGATATTGCTTTTGAAAGATGATGATTTTTACCATGTTTTTATCTACCTCTTTCAGCTATTCATATTATGGCGAGCTTCCATAATCGGCTCCGGAAATACCTCGCTGACATTGATCATGACCGGATGTAAAGCAACGATGCAGATCAGAGCAAATAATTCAACCTATATCGAAAATAATTGTCCATATTCATTATAATGTCACAGACTAAACCATGCAATTACGAAATCACGTTGCTGCTAAAGGAGTCTGTCTCTGTTATATTTTCTGACTCTTTCGCCTCAAACTCTCTGGCTATTGATTTCAGATGATTTGAATGTTTGATAATCATCGTATACAGCTTATTGATATCCCCCTGAAGTCCATTGAATTTGGAGGCATATGCCGAAGCGGCATCGCCGCTCCAGACTCTTCCGGACAACTGCTGTACGGTTGATGTCATCGCCGTGGTGAGAGATTTTACCTCCCCTGCCGTAGTCTCAAAGCTTCCTGCGGTAGAAATTAGTTTTGCCGGTGCTACACGAATAATATTTGCCATAATTCATTCTCCTTATCGTTTTTCAGTATGGATCAATTGGAACTGGATGCCGTCGCAACATTGGTTCTCTCCGCCGCTTCATACTTCGCAGCAATCACTCTCAGCGCTGAGATATATTTTGTGATTTCTGTATGGAACAGTGTCATTTTTATTTTGTCGGTTTTAAAATGGTTTGAAAAAGCGTCGTGGGAATCTCCTTCCCACATACTGTTGAGGCTTCCCTCCTCTGATTCCAAAAACTGAATCTTCTGCTGAAGCTGATTGTTCAATCTCTCAAGTTCATTTGCCTTGTTTGTAAGTTCACTGGATGTAACGGTAAATTCTGCCATGTTCTTCCTCCTTTTGGATTAGATAATAATTTTGACTATGTTAAAATCAGGATTAATTCCCCGATGATAACGCGATAAAATATGCGTTTCGATCTGCCTGTCTGGTTCGCTTTGCGATAGAGCGGATCGTTTTTGCCGCGTTGTTCAGTTCTGTCGCACTTGTCAGCATTTGTGTTTTAAGCCGCTGACCCTTTTTGATATACGCCTGGGCATTATCTCCTTTCCAGTTAGCAGCTACCTGTTCCAAACAGGAATGAAATTCCGAATCCCCCAAATTTTTTAATTCCCTTGCGATCGCTTCCAGCTCCGCAGCCTGTTGGATCGCTTTATTGTAGTCCAGATTGATCTGATATAAACTCTTTGCCATTTCCCCTCCTTACTGAATCAGATTGCTGGGAAGCTTTTGTGACAGAGCCTGGTTTTTCGATTCTGTTGACTTGTACAATCCCGCCATTTCCAGCAGATGCTGCGGATTTCTTTTCAGCCTTTTTATTATTTTTTTTGCTTCATCCTCTATCTTCCGATATCTTTCCTGATGTACATCACTCGCGTCTCCCTCCCAATAGTTTTTGGAAGAACGGATCTGCTCATTAATAGTCTGAAGATTGTTCTCAATCTTGTTTATCTTATTCATTATTGCACCAGCCTCGCTGGTCAGCACATCCGGGGTGACTCTTAAATTTATCGCCATAACTTACTCTCCTATACATTGATACCGGCAATCAGGGCTGCCACCTGCTGTTCACACTGGTTATACTCTTTTACCGCATTGCTCTCATACGAAACAATACTCTCCAAACTCTTGCAAAGTTTCTGCAGTTGGAACACGTCCGCTAAAAAAGCAGAATGAAATGCTTCGTGTGCTTCGCCCTCCCACATGCTGTCCAGCTTTGCGATATCTCCATTCAGTTCAGATATCTGGTTAGTGATATTTCCAACCTGACGATTGACGGTGTCCCTCGTGACTGAAAGGCTTCCCGTATTAACTCTGATCTTGTCTGCCACCTTCGTCCCTCCTGTCTGTCATTTAAAATTTAATTTCTCCCAGACCGTGCAGCTGTCTTGTCACATCTGTGAGATTAAACTTTCTTATGAATGACCTTTCTTATGCCTCATATGAGAAACAACTTACTTCCATTTTTGACTCCTGTCTCCCGCAGTGTCTTCCCAAAGGGTAATACCTCCTTATTTTCATAAGAGCATAGGACAAAGGCATTATTCTCCTGCTCTGCAATTCCCCCCGTCTTCCTCTGCAATATTTCTACAACTTCGTCCGTCAATACTCTCACACTCCGGGTTTCATCTAATTGGAAATCATAGGTCGTATTCATCGACGGCACGTAAATATCCACAAGAATCATTGTTATGCACACCTCCTCGCCATAACGAACCGCTATTACTTTTCGGATATCGTTCTGAAGTTTTCTGATTTCTTCCGTGCTGAAACCGATAAGCAACGCTGAAATCATACTTTCTATGATCTCCTTTTCTTTGCGAGCGGTACAATAATCCGCTCAACCTCATGTTCTCCTGCGATATCCGGAAGCAGCCCAATTCCCGGTCTCAATACAGCTGACTGCTTTTGATAGCCCAGATAATCAAAACTAAGAAATGTGTTTTGCAGTGCATTTCCTCCAAAGTGAATACCCGTGTGGTAATCTATAAAGTCGCCAAATGCCTGATACCCCATGACGTCTCCGCGGTTTTCCAGAGAAAGGATCGCAATAAAATAAATATTATGAAAACGTCCCTTTTTAAACAGGGTTTCCATAAAACCACTCATACCCCGATCGTCCTGATAGAGCCGCGCAATAAACCACGGAAAATCGACAATATAGATAAATATAGGTTTCTCCAAAGCAGCCGCCTCAAAAAGTTCTTCTTCTTCCGCCCCTTGAGATTCGAGATCCTTTTTCACCTTGTTCCTTGCCTGAAACACCGGCGTCAGCTGATCCATAAAGAAAGCGAATAATTCGTCCTCATTCCGAACAAAATGGACATCCTGGCACCCAGCAAAGATATTCATATCTCCTCCGGCATCAATAATATAAATGTCCGCCTCCTTCATTCTCGAGGCTTCGATCATAACCTTCATAAAGTTGCGCTTACCGGTTCTGAGGGCTCCTGTGATCAGATAACAGTACGTCTGGCTCAGGTTAATACTGTAGATTTCCGCGCTTTGCGCATTGTATCCAACCGGCAGATATCTTGTATCCGAAGCATCCTTTTTCACTTCATCCAACATTGCGAACTGTGTCCATACCGGTTTCTCCGGGATCTCGGGGATTTTTCTGGCGCGCAAACCTGTCCATGCATTTTCCATCACTCCAGCAAGCTCAAAGATCCGTTCCATTCTCTGATAATCATCCTCTGCCTCTAACGCCAGTGCCGCCTGATACTCCAGAATCTGTCCCTCATTGTATGCAAGTCCTCTGCCCTTGATCCCAGTTTCGGGCAGAACATCAATCTTCATGGTATGAAGCACATCTCCGTAAGCATAGCGATCCGGCATCTCCAGGCAAACCACAGTTCGAATATTTTCCGCAATACGTCCGGGTAGTTCGTTCATGCTAAATCCACCTGATGATATCACAAGATAAATGCCGTGGCTCACTCCTTCCTTTGATAAAGTAATGATTGTGCTTTCATACTTATCTTCCGTTTTTTCTTTAAATGCGGAGAAGTTATCAATAACCAGAAAAATGGCAGGTATCGTTACGCCATGTACCTGGACATACTGGCTGTAATTTCCACCGCGCAGCAATACTTTCCTTTCTTCAAGGATCTCTTCCAGCATGTGGAACAGTTTCGCTATTTTTTCGTCATCACCCTCATAAGCAATACCGCCAACCTGCGGCGCTCTTTCGAATGCGCTCATCATTTTGCTGCTAAAATCGATCCCATACACATTGATATATTGGGGCGTGTACTTCATTGTCATTGCATATAGCAGCGACTGGATCAGTGTACTTTTTCCACTGACAACAGAGCCGATTACAGCCATATGCCCGCCCTCAGAAAAGGAAATATGAAGCGGCGGCTGGGATTGATTCGCAGGATCATCCATTTTACCGATCACCACACCCAGATCCCAGGCACCTTTCTTTTCTTTCCATATTCCGTCCCGGAAAGCGGTTTCATTAAACTCGCTGAACTCACTCATATAGATCCGCTGCGGGAGTATCGGCATCCACAGCTGATGATTCTGCAGATACCCATTTTGCCGGGATGTCTTTGCCAGATACCAAAGCACCGAATCCAATTGTGTTTTTTCCTTTGGTGTGGGCAATTTGATGCTGTCCATCTGGGCATGCCGCATAATAGTTCCCACCACATCCTCCTGCATCTTCCATTCAGTGCCATACAGTCTGATCAGATTTTCAAGCCGTTCCTGATTATACCTTCCTGCCTCATAGTCAATCCCTCTCGCAGCGATTATTCCAAAAACAGTTTTGGTAAATTTCTGAAGATCATCCTGCGTTTTTGTCATATTCCCCACCGGAATATCTTGCAGCTTCAAAGCTTCATCTACACAGGACAACAATCCGTTCAGCCAATTTCTTGCGGCAATATCTTTTTGCGCTGCCTTAATATGTCCGCCCAGGGCATCCACTTTACCTGTAAGCATCAACAAACGGGCAATCTCGGTTGATCCAGTCTCCAGCGTCTCATCATAGGGAGCTCCGCTCCATCCTGATTGAAACAGTTCATACACTTCATCGCTTCCTGCCTGCAAATAACAGCGTCCGGTCTGGGTGATATAAGCAGCATCCGGCTTATGTAACATATCCATACTGTCTTCTTTATCCTGCACCCTCAGGCACAAACGAAATTTTGAATTACTCCAGATATTATCATCTACCGTTCCGCTGGGTTTTTGCGTTGCAAGGATTAAATGCACCCCAAGGCTTCGCCCTACCTGCGCGACACTGATCAATTCTCTCATGAAATCCGGTTCTTCTTTTTTCAGCTCCGCAAACTCATCTATGATGATAAACAAATGCGGTATCGGCTGCGTTGCCTCTTTGTTCTTGACCAGCCTGGTATATGCATTAATATTGTTCACTCCGTTCTCATTAAAGATCCGCTGTCTTCGCCTGTTCTCGCTCTTGATGGAAACCATTGCCCTGTGAACCTGATTTCCTGACAGATTAGATATCTGTCCAACCAGATGCGGAAGGGCGTCAAACAGATGTGCCATACCTCCACCCTTATAATCGATAATAAAGAAGCCAACATCATCCGGGCTGTAGTTCAGTGCCAGAGACAGCATATAGGTCTGCAGGGTCTCGCTTTTACCGGAGCCTGTCGTACCCGCTACCAGGCCATGGGGACCGTGATACTTTTCATGCACATCCAGAAAGCATGGAACCCCTCCGGCTTTCTGTCCGATCATTCCGCGAATATTGTCATAGGTACGATTCTTCAGCCACCGTTCCTGCGCATTCAGCTCCTGAGGTCTTGAAATGCCATACATTTCAAAGAAAGTCAATGCTGCCGGAATCTCTCCGCCGGTTTCAAGCTCCTGCACTTCAATATTTGCCAGACGCCGGGATAACTTTTCCAATTCTCCTTCGTCAAGTTTGTCAAAGGTAATGTCTACCCGTTCTTCTTTCTGCGGGGAAACATTGTAAATACCCTGATAAAATTTATCATTTTGAATAATATAGTCACAGGCATTTGGCAAATGCTCATAGGTATCAGAAAGAATAAATACCGAGAATCCCAGATTTTCATTCTTATCAAATATATATTTGGAGATCAGTTCTTCCTCTACCAGTGAGATATCCGTCAAAAACAGAACAAAATAAGGTTTGTCCGTCATCTCTTCTTTTCTCTGGCGAAAGATTTTTGTAAGTTCATAACACACATCGCTGATCTGCGTTTTTTCCGATGCGATATAACGGATTTTGCGGTCCTTGGCCCAGGTATGTGGAAACCATTTTGCGAAATCCCACTGACCGGCGTCTTCCGATTTCGACGAATCATAGATAAATGCCATTTTTACATCTGTATAGCAATGGGTCGCCGCAATCTGTGTACAAAGCAGCCTTGCAATCTCAAGCGCCCCTTTCTTATCCTTGCCTCCTACAATACCTGTCATCGGATGATGTATGATATCCATCAAAACAGGTACTTTGTACAACATCTTAAAACTTTCCTGAAACGTATATGGTTTCTCCTCCAGCAAGTCCTTATGCAGCGTAAACTTCTTTTTCGGAACGTTGATCGAAACCTGGAACGGCAGATTGCCAAGTCCGAGTCTGCATTTTAAAAAATCCTCATGGGAAAAATTTCTGTTCCAAAGCTCAGGGGTTGTTTCATTATAAGAAGCACATACCTCCGCCGCCGGATACATCGATTGCAGCGCCCTGGTATTACTTTCATACTTTTCACGTATCACCTCCGTCTTTTCTGCAAGATATTTTCCATATGCGTCAAATCTGTGAGCTTCCTCCTCCTGTTCCGCGTTTTTTTGATATCTCATATTAGCCATTGTCCAGAATACACCTATTACAGCAGAGGAACCGGCCATCACAAAGCCAGAATACATAAACAATCCTGAACTTCCACCAGAAACTCTGGACGCATAAATCATTAACAGGCAACCCAGCAGCATTGGGATTGCCATGGTAAAAGATGGACCGATCGTAAGAAGCAGCGGCGGTCTTTTTGTCTTGACTGTCGCCGGAGGCGCTTCTATCTCTATTTCATCCATATTGATCTTTTCTATATTTCTCGGGGATCTGTGAAACATAATTTTCGCCTGTCCTGCAGGTGCGGCAAGTTCCCCTGAATTTGCCGCATTTTCATGCTCCTCCTCGTCATAATTTAAGTCGGCTGCTTTCAATATACTTTCATTTACATGAGTTCTTTCATTTCGTATATCTATGGCAAGATAGTTTCCCAAGAATACAATATGCAGACCAATAATGTTAATAAAATCGCCAAATTGAAGCTTAGCGCCTGATGAAGTCCATCCGGAATTCAAATACAATCCGTTCGAGCCTTGATTTTTTAAAAACCACTTGCCTCCCTGTTTTCGTAAAATAGCATGAACCCCAGATATCATGCCCAGAGAATCACAGCAGATCAGATTATCCGGATTTTTGCCGATCGTTATCCTGTCTATGTGGGAAATATCGTACTTTTTGTACGCAATGAACGGATTTTTCACTTCCCTGATCAAAAGAGTAATCTGATCGTTGTTCATCGATACCAATTTTAGTGCGTCGTTCCCCTTTAAAACATAAGATTCCCGGATTTCTTCCCCTTTGTATATTTTGTACTTTTCATGCGGACATATTTTCCAACATTCATCGATCACCTCAAGCTGTACTGAGATATCTTCTCTTAACTTAAAGCGATTACGATAAATATTTAGTGTATAATCCGAATTGTTAATCGGGGGAAGCACAAACTCATGAAAATATTCTTTTGTGTATACCGATACGATCATTCCCATTTATCCATTCTCCTGTGCCTGCACAAAATAAGTTTCTTCCTATTGGCGAAACTGCTTTCCTTCCACTTTGGTTTGCTGCGCGGCCGGGTTCATCAGCATCCGTTCAAGTTCCGTTTCTCGATTCTGAAGTTCCTCCATGTTTTTTCGGTCTGCGATTCCTTTTCTCTTGTGAAATACATAAATATTTAAAGCCAACAGCAAAATCAACAGAACCCCTTCTGCAATTATCTAAGGAAACGCTTTATTCAGCGTTTCCCTAAATCATATCTCCCGTTACTCTCATAACTTTCTACCTGCTATATAACTCCCACCTTAAAACTGGTATCTCCTACTTTCAAAATGTCACCGGAATGTATCGGCATCTCTCCTATAACTCTCTCCCCGTTTACAAATGTCCCATTCTTGGACCCCATGTCCTCAATATACAGTTCCTCTTCTCTCGCTGTCAGCTGGCAATGCTTTCTGGAAACTTTCTTGTCCTTAAGCACGACGCTGCACAAACTGTCACGGCCGATCAAGGTCTCATACCGCAGAACAAAATCATAGTGGCTGTTATTATCGATTCCGTTCAATATAATATTCTTTCCGGAACCTCCGCCAATGTTATCCCACATACCCACCGTATCCCCGTTATGAGAATCCGGATGCTCTTCCATGAAGGTCATTTCTCTCTGCTCCCGATCTTCAACAGTGTCCTTTTGTCTTCTATCATTTTCATTCTGTTTCCAGTAATCAAAATCATCGTCCCTCTCATCCCAGACAGATTTTCTCCTTCTTCTGATTGTCCGCAAAAGCAGAAGTGCCAAGAGAAGTGCCAAGAGCCCAATTCCAATTCCTATAAATACAGAAAGCGGATATTTCCCCGAGGAAGTTTCCAGTTCACTCTTTGCTTCTGTCTCCTCCTGCCCATCCGGTTCGACGATCACAAGCACCCTCCTTTGAGCTTCCGTGATCTGTTGATCTTCCACCTCCTCCACTATGTCTGTTTCATCTTCTGTATCAGTTTGCACTTGCTCATTAAGAAAATCCTCTTCCTCCTGCGTGCGGATTGGCGTGTTGATCTCACGTGTCACACGAAAAGTCCCTTGGGAAGTGTTCACCTCAAGCTGCAAGAGCTTGACGGTTCCGTCTTTCTCTTCCAGCGGAAGATCAAACATAAAATAGTCCGCATCATAATCTAAATCTATTTGCGATACAATCTGGGAGACATCTTCATATTCATCTAAAATAAATGACTGCGCTCCCACTTTTCTGGACAGAGCTGAAAGATCTTTCACTCCTGTCTTATCTTTCTCCCATATTGACGCGATGGTATGAATCGGGCACCGGTAGTCGTCATCTTCCAGCATATTCATAAGTTCGGAAAAGGTCCGTCCGGATACATTGTCATCTACTCCATCTGAAATCAGCAGGATACGGTTATAATACTGAGCTCTATCCTTTCCGATATCACTCAAAATCTGGGCAACACATTCGATCAGATAAGCATCCTGATTCTCAAACGCAACATTTTGCACCGCCAAGATCAGCTCATCATAATTTGTTCCACTCCCTATCTGATGAAGCTCGGTAGAAAAAGTATATATTTCAAATGTCTCCCTCTCTACATGATTTTGAATTACCTGTGACACTAATTCCTTTGCTTTTTCCCGATTAGGCTGACTGATCGACAGAGAATTATCAAGCAAAACAATGGTGCGGAAAGCCAGGTCAGATTCCTCCCGTATTTTTCCACATGTCACAACCTCACAGGGGATTGTCCCTATCGCCGCCCCAACTTCACTCAGAGTACCTTCCATACCGCTAACATACCACATAACACTCGGACTGCCCTGCTGTGTAAACACTTTGGTTACCGTTGGCTCTGCGTTCACTTTTATCGGTAAAACTATAGCGAACATTACAATTAAATATAAAAAGAAATGATAAAAAATCTTTATCCCGCAATGCTTTTCCCTTGCTTTATCCATAGGTTCAACCCTCAAACTTGATCTCCTTCTCTGTTTCCTCATAATCCGGCATCTTGCGTGCCCAAGTATCCTTTATTGCATCAACTGCGTTTTCTTTTATGCTTATGGACGGATCAATAGTCACAGAAACAGGGCTCAAATCTACCGTCTCTACTTCCTGGACCGGCACTGCTACATTATAGGAAAATCCAATCGTATGCTCTCCTGCGTCCAGAAAAGGAAGCTTCATGCCGATTATAAATCCTGCCTCCTCCTGGTTTTGTATCTCTATGCCACGCAGCTTCGTCCCGATCGTCTCAATGTTTCGCGGAACCTGCTCGATCAATACATCTCCACCCAGCAGGGCAATCCTGTCTCTTGTGTATGGTTCTCCGTCAATATAGAAAAAAGCGCTTAATCCTGTACCTTCCACGGAATTCAACCACCCGGTAAAGATGATCTGATCCGCGTTAGCGGATATCATTCCATTTTCATCCATCCCTATCGCAAAGCCCTTTTGTTCATCCAAGAAGTATGTGCGATCCGCAGCCTGCTCTGTCTCTTCCCCCGGCAGTCTCCCAAGTTCTTCATCATCCAAAGTTCTCCCATGTGAAACAGAAAATGATATGGTGTCCAGCACTTCTTCCTCACCGTTTTCTTCCTCTACCACTCGGATCTCCAGAGTATAGTCTCCTTCCTCAAGCTTTGATATGTCATGCTGATTTTTTATCTCATATCCATTCTCTGCAACGATTTCTTCCGCATTTTTATTTTTCTGCTTCTCAAAAGTGTTTTCTCCCATACTCTTCAAGTTTGTGAGTTCATATGACTCCACAAGAGCTCCCTGCAAAAACACGTCTGCAAATGCCTCAATATCTCCTGCCTCTTCACTGGTCAGTATCCAGCCGGAAATGCCCATTTCATTATCAATCACTTCCCCTTCACTGGGCCGTTTCAGCTTTCCGTATATGCGTGTATCCGGCAAAATTATTTCCGTCTCCTCCCCATCCTTTGTATCTAGATACTCTTGTTCTCCCGGTTCCGGTTTCCTTTCCTCCATATCCATCTTTATGTTCATTTCATTATCTTTTTCTATCTTTGTCGGTATTCTAAAGACTAATCCCGTTACTCCCACTGCCATCAGCAGACAAGCCGCTCCTATCAGCAGACCGGTATTTGATTTGTGTGAAGGCTTCAGATCAAAAACAGATTCGGTTTCTAAACGCTTAGTCATCGGATCCAGCCATTTTTGGATCAATTCTTCTTTCTGCTGTACCCGGATTTGTTCTATCACCTGATACAGTTCTCTGGCACTTTTATATCGGTCTGCGGGGGAAAAAGCCAACGATTTCATGAGAGCATTATTAATTTCTTTAGAAACACCCTCAATTTTAGGCGGCTTATCGCCCTTCAGGCGCTTTTCCTCTGCCGCATCATAATCTTTCGCATCTACAACCTGCGGATAGAGTGGAAGATGCGCATGTCTTCTGAAATTCAGATAAAAGTAGATTACACGGCCTAATGAATAGTAGTCTGCACGCTTGTCATACGTTTGGTTTTTATAGACCTCCGGAGCCATGTAGAGTTCTGTACCAATTCGGGTAGAGGCATCCTGACCCTGCATGCTTTTTCTTGCGGCGCCAAAGTCTGATAGTTTATAATGCCCGCTCTCAGATACCAGAATATTTGCAGGCTTGATATCACGGTGAATAATTCCCTGGTCTTCACAATAAATCAGGGCATTTGTAATGTCCTGCCACATCTGGATTACATCGTATTGTGTCGCTTCTTTTCTGGCAAAATGTTCAGACAATGGATACAGCAGTTCCATTCGGATCAGTATATCCCATCCGAATTCTCCATCTTCGGAATTATCTAAAATCAAGTGATCTTCATAACTGACAATATTGCTATGGCCTTTACACCTCTGAAGGATACGTATTTCATCCTTTATTCTTTCTACCTGTTTCAAGAAAAAGGTTCTTACCGCCTCCATATCAGGCTGTGTTTCTTTTTGGACGGCAAGCGCGTCTTCCGATGGAATGTGAATTACCTTGAGGGCAGATTTGGAACGGCTTCCAAGGCCATCGTCCCAATAAATTTCATATACGCGACCAAAGGAGCCTTTTCCCAATTCTCTTTTTATATACCACTTTCCAAAAAAAGGCTCATATTTTCTGTATCTACCATCCATTGTTTTCTTACCGCCTGTGCCGCAGTCAGCACAGTTTGCAGCCCGGTGTTGTTTTTGCCCGGTACTTTCGTTTTATCTGCCGCATTCTTTACACGCAGCAGCATAAGCGTAGTATTATCATTTTTTCCAGTTTTTCTCCCTACGTTCTAATGTCAAAGGGAACCACCGCATAACCTATACAACGGCTTCTCTGTAACACGGATTTCTTTTGGGTTTACTGCTCCTGGTAGCTCGGATAATCTTCACTATGATCATAATCATAGAGTTCCAGTTCCATAATATCCTCTTCCAGAATAGTCATTTCCTTCTCATCAACGATCCATACTGTTTTATCGTCATTCAGAGGGATCTCCTCACCATATCGATATTCCCTTCCATCATGGCTTCTCAATTCCTGCACCGTCGGTCTTGATGTGTACACATACAGCTTTTCTTCTGTTATCTCATAGTCATCCTCATCAATCTCTTCATTCGGCACTACCTCAGAATCCACCGTAAATCCATTCTCCGTCTTTGTAAGTGTGAGTTTTCCAACCTCATAACTCATACCAAACAGCAGCGGAAGTTCCAAAGTTCCATCTTCCAAATCCTCTGCTCTGACCGGTGTTGCCACACAGGCATCTGACTGATCCTTGTCGGCAGAATAAAAAATCTTTCCAAGCGGATTTACAACAGAGCTTACTTCAAACGGATCACCCGGCTTAGGGATCTCATAGTGTCTGATATAAGTATTTCCTGCAATATCGGTTACATAAATATCAAAAGAAGTCGGCAGATTCTGTATCTCTTCTTCGTTTATGTTCTCATCATATGCAACCAGCATAGGAACATCATCCATCGAAAAGCGGCCAAACCGATCCACTTTCATCTCATAGTGCTGATCACCGACGATCAGAACTACCGCTGTACCGGGCTCTGCCATACCGCTCAGATGTGTCATCTCCTCATAGATGGGAGAAAATGTGGCGGGAGACGCCACATACGCATCAAACCTTGCTGTCATCGCCGCGCTTGGGCCGTTGACATCTATATACTCCGCGGTAATCTGGAAATCTCCTCCCTCCGGCAGCCTCGTCATATCAAACATTGTTTCCCAGGTACCGTTGCTTTCGCTCCATACTTCCTTCTGGCCGGCATAAGTAGACTGAGACATATCCGCTGCCGTCACGCGAATCGGCTCGCATGCACAGGCGGAACCGCTGACTATCAAAGTATTGCTGCGCCCGTTCAGATATCCGTTTCCATTCAGTTCCGGTCTGATTTTCAATGTGATCGGTGTAGTTACGGTGGAGCGGGAAGCCACGCTGCTTCCCTTTCCTTCATTTCCACCCTGATCCACATAGGACACAGAGATGGCGCTTCCGGCGGGAATCAGGTCTTTACCTGACCAGCTTACCGGAAAATCAAATGTAGTTCCAGACGTTTCGGATACCGTAACCTTACCGCCCGGAATAGTCACTTCCTTAATGGTTCCATTTTCCGAAAGAATAATTGATACTGTCTTTCCGCGATTTTCGAACCATATCGAAGAAGACGGGACCTGGAATGCTTCATTGTCATAAATAAATGTGTAAGATTCTTTCTTCTTTTTTTCCTCAAATTTCAGATTAAGAACATCTACGAATCCAGCAGTTGCCGTCTGCTGATTGTGCTTCGAAAAGGAGTTATCCACAAACGGCGTAATGGTCTGATCCAATGACGAATAGTATGTTGTTCCATTGTAATTCACTTCCACACACTCGTCCTTACTTCCAGATAAGGTCAACTTATCGTTTTTACTAAGATAAGCAGTTGCCGGGTTTCCGTCGGCCGTAGAACCCCATTCAAGACTGACGGGTTGCTGAATAACCGTAATTGTCTCGATATTACTTACTCTTGTCCCATTTTCATCGCACACCCAAAGTTTCAGCACAGTTCCCGCCGGAAGTTTTCCATTCCATTTCAGTTCCTGTTTACCTTTTGTCGTTTTATACTCAAAATCTCCGATATGGATGTTTTTTTCTACTTTTCCTGTGAAGTCTATTCCCTTTTCCGCACCCGAAATATAATCGTCCAGATCTTCAGAAAAAATAATGCCTTTATTATCCTTCGGAAATTCTGCGGTGAGCACAATCATTCTCTTTATCTGATTATCCAGCCGTTCTTTATCAAGATTTATAGCGTTCAGAGAGAAGTCGCCCTTCCGGCTTGTTATTTTATCTTTCTGTGCTGCCTTGATCAACATCGGCCTGATCTCAAAATATTCCTCTTTTATATCCATAGCGTAATTGGCGAAAGCTTTCGCCAGGCTATATTTATATTTTCCGACGCCGCTTCCTTCTTCACGCCGTAAGATAGTTTCCCCCATCTCCTTTTCAAACTCTTCTATTATCTGTTCTTCCCCCATCAGATCATCTTCTATATAGCTGATCTCATATTCATATGGAAGCGAATCTATTTCCCCGTACACCTTTCCCTGATCCGGTCTTGGGGCGATCGTAATGCTAAGCTGTTTAATCTCAAATGTTCTGCTTGTCTCACCGATTACATTGTAGTTCTTATCCGTCACGGAGGCCTCCACTGTATAAGTGCCCACATTTACCGCATCCGTCGCGATCCCTTCCTGCGTTTTCACCAAGACATCCTCTCTCGGAACAACAATCCGTGTATCTTTCGCTCCCATATAGGCAGCTACCGGAACTTGTTCCGCTCCGTTATAAATGTAATGGTCCTCATCATTCCATTCTTCTTCAAAATCTTCCTCTCTATACCACTTTATTTCTACTGGAAACGGTTCAATTATCATCTTCGGTAATACGGTTCCCTCTGCCAGCGCACAGTTGTCATTTTCTATTCTTACCACTAAGCGATAAGTACCGGCATCCGTCGGTTCTGTCGTTTCATTTCCGTCTTCGTCAAGGAAACTGACCGAAACGCCCAGGGTTTCTTCTTCTCCGATTTTTATCTCGGCAGCCGTGATCTGGTGCGCATCGCCGTCATACTCGTATGTCACCTCGTCTCCGGAAATCACCTCACCGTTCTCGTCTTTCCATTCCAGTTCCACTAAATTAACAGCTAT
Organism: uncultured Lachnospiraceae bacterium; assembly: GCA_902802515.1. GTDB lineage: Bacteria > Bacillota > Clostridia > Lachnospirales > Lachnospiraceae > Merdiplasma. The sequence goes on along the minus strand of CADCMM010000017.1, from coordinate 10,693 downwards.
GCTAAATTCCCGGGCTGCTGTATCTTCCTTTAGCTTATAATTACCATCCGGCGTGCTGGCAATAAATCGGTAGGTATCCACATTCCGAAATGCTTTATTATCTTTTTCCGATACATCACATTTTATTTTCACCTTGTTAATATTCTCATAATATGCCGTCGGCAATTCCTGCCCGGCCCCCGTGTATTCCCTCGTCGTTTCCCCAGACCATTCAACGGCAACCTCCCGCGGTTCGATTTTAAACGTTTGGGATGGATTTGACAGCGCATATTTTTTATCGTCGTCCGTGCACAGATTGACCGTTACGGTATATTCCCCGCATTCTACGGCCTTCCCATCGGTTAACGGGCCTGTCAGATTGGGAATTAGGGAGATCGCTTCTCCTTCACTGTTTTTTGCAGACGCAGTCGGTATCTGCTGTCCGCTCCCGCTCCATTCATACTTGTCCTGCGTTTCCCACACAATAACGATCATTTCCTTATCATTATCATCATTATCGCCATCTGCGATTACGTTACTCACGTCATCTTCCGCAAATGTTCCGGCTGGAATACTTGTTACCAGCATGGCAGAAGCTAACATAATACTGAGAATCTTTTTACAGTCTTTCTTCATTCTTCTTTCCTCCTTATGATATCCGGTCACGAAATTTTTCTGCTGATTCTTTCGGGCTCATATACCTGTATTATTTCATTTTAAACATATCACAAGGGCGCTAACGTACTACAAACGTCCTTATTGATATGTCCTGCTTTTTTGTTGTGATTACTTTGGGATGATTGCTATGAATGATTCGAATAATTATAGATACTAAAGATATTGTTGCTTTGAATACGATCGTATTTAAAAATGACAAATGGACATCTGGAGACGTTCTATAATTTTAGAAATTGTTCGAACGTCTCAGATTCCATCAGGCAAAAAGAATTCTATGTTTGATTATACTATTTGATGTGAATATTGTCAATATTTATTTTTTTAAAAATAATATATTGCATTTTATTGTGGGTATATATTTGAAATTTTCTATTTTCAGCTTTTTAATTGTCCATCACTGCCTCTTTCATGGACTTTACATACTCGCCCACATAGGGAGCCGCCTCCCTGCCGTACTGTTCAATGATGCGGATAATGGCGGAACCCACGATGGCTCCGTCCGACAAGCCTGCCATTTTTCTGGCCTGCTCCGGTTTGGAGATACCAAAGCCTACGGCGCAGGGTACATCCGTATTCTCTTTCACCAGTTTCACCATAGCGCCAATGTCCGTGGTAATCTCGCTGCGCACTCCGGTCACTCCCAGGCTGGATACGATGTAGATAAATCCGCTGGCTTCTTTCGCGATCATGGCGATGCGGTTTTCTGAAGTAGGCGCGATGAGCGACACCAGATCTACCTCATACTTTTTGCAGATCGGATCGAACTCATCCTTCTCCTCAAAAGGAAGATCCGGCAAAATAATGCCGTCGATTCCCACCCGCGCGCAGGTGCTGATAAAACGCTCCGAGCCGTAGGAGAATACCACATTGGCGTAGGTCATAAATACCATTGGCACCGTCACATCTTTCCGAAGTTCCCGGACAAATTCAAAAATCTTATCCGTGGTAACGCCGCCCTCCAGAGCTTTTACATTGGCGCCCTGAATCACCGGGCCTTCTGCGGTGGGATCAGAAAAGGGGATCCCCAGCTCAATGAGATCGGCTCCATTTTCCTGTGCTGCCCGCACAATTTTTCCCGTAGTCTCCAGATCAGGGAACCCACAGGTAATAAATGGGATGAAGGCTTTTTTATCCTGAAATGCTTCTTTTATCCTGCTCATTCTGAAATGTCCTCCCCTCTGTATCTGGCAATTGCCGCGCAGTCCTTGTCGCCGCGGCCGGATACGGTAATAACAATGATTTTATCTTTATCCATCTGCGGAGCAATTTTCATAGCGTGCGCCACCGCATGAGCGGATTCGATGGCAGGGATAATACCCTCTGTCCGGCTCAGATACTCAAAGGCCTGCACTGCCTCCTCATCCGTCACCGGCACATACTCTGCCCGCCCTGTGTCATGAAGCCATGCGTGTTCCGGCCCGATACCCGGATAATCCAGTCCCGCTGAAATAGAGTACACCGGCGCGATCTGCCCGTACTCATCCTGGCAAAAGTAAGATTTCATACCGTGGAAAATACCCAGCTTTCCGGTGGCAATGGTAGCAGCCGTCTCCCAGGTGTCCACACCACGGCCGGCCGCCTCGCAGCCGATCAGACGCACCTCTTTATCCTCAATAAAATGGTAGAAGGTGCCAATGGCATTACTTCCGCCGCCCACGCAGGCCATTACCACATCCGGTAATCGTCCCTCCTTGCGCAGCATCTGTTCTTTGATCTCCTTTGAAATGACTGCCTGGAAATCTCTCACGATCGTAGGGAAGGGATGCGGTCCCATCACAGAACCCAGACAGTAATGCGTATCGGAAATCCGGTTCGTCCATTCTCTCATAGCTTCAGAAACCGCGTCCTTCAAAGTCGCGGTTCCGCTGGTCACCGGAATCACCTCGGCTCCCAAAAGACGCATCTTATATACATTCAATGCCTGACGCTTCGTGTCTTCTTCGCCCATGAACACTACACATTCCATGCCCATCAGGGCTGCTGCCGTGGCCGTCGCCACCCCATGCTGTCCTGCGCCGGTCTCCGCGATCAGTCTGGTCTTTCCCATCTTCTTTGCCAGCAGTGCCTGTCCCAGAACATTGTTGATCTTGTGAGCGCCGGTATGATTCAGATCTTCTCTCTTCAGATAGATCCTGGCTCCTCCCAGATCCTTCGTCAATTTTTCCGCATAGTATAGGCGGCTGGGTCTGCCCGCATATTCATTAAATAACTCCGTCAACTGCGCGTTGAACTCCGGATCGTCTTTATAATGGTTGTATGCTTCCTCCAGCTCGATCACCGCATTCATAAGCGTCTCCGGAATATACTGCCCTCCGTGGATGCCGAAACGTCCTCTTGATTCTGCCATGGTATTCCTCCTGTCACTTCATTCTTCTATATTCTCTCACTTTTTCAGGCTGCCCATGCTTAGGGAACCGTTTTATTTCCTTCGCTGTATCTGCGCTGCGCAGGGGCAATTTCCCGAACTGCTGCCGCGAATGCCTTCATCTTCTCAAAATCTTTTACTTTATCTGTCTCCACCCCGGAACTGACATCCAGTGCATAGGGCTTTGTCATCTCCAGAGCATTTTTCACATTTCCCGGGTTCAGACCACCGGCCAGAAAATACGGTCGGCTGATGTGTCCCAGCAAGGACCAGTCAAAGGTCTCCCCGGTTCCTCCGGCTCCGTGATCCAACAAAATATAATCTGCCGCGGATTTTTCCGCCCGTTTCACATCCTCCGCCCCGTCAATCTGAAATGCCTGTATCAGTGGCTTATCGGTCCTTTTTTTCAATTTTAAAAGGTATGTTTCGTCTTCCTGACCATGAAGCTGGGCAATCTCAATGATCCCCTGTTTCAGTAAGTCCGCCACCTGCTTGGGATCTTCGTTTACAAACACCCCCACTGGAATAATGCCCGGATCAAGCAGTCTGCGAAGCTGCGCCGCCTTTTCCGGATCCACATATCTGCGGCTCTTCTTTGCGAACACAAAGCCAATGAAATCCGGTTTCAGCGCATTGGCATAGCTGATATCCTCCTTGCGGCTCAAACCGCAGATTTTCATTTTTACTGCCATAAATTTCTCTGCGCCCCCATAAATGTTCAGCCGATTCCTCTCAGGGCGTCCAGCATTGCTTTCTTGTCCGGCGCCCTCATGAGTGTCTCTCCGATCAGCACGCCATTGACATTGGCCCGGCGCAGCACTTCAATATCCGGCGCTGTCTTTATACCGCTTTCCGCCACGAAAAGAACATTTTCCGGTACCAGCCTGCGAAGGCGTTCGCTGTTATGCACATCCACAGTAAAGTCCTTCAAGTTGCGGTTATTGACTCCAATGATACGGGCCCCGGCCTCCAAAGCTGAATGGATTTCTTCCTCATCATGAGCTTCCACCAGAGCAGAAAGCCCCAGTTCATCGCATATTCCAATATACTCTTTTAACATCTCTGTATCCAGCAGAGAACAGATCAGCAGTACCGCCGACGCCCCCAGGGTTCTGGCCTCATAGATCATATACTCATCCACCGTAAAGTCTTTGCGGATACAGGGGATGTTCACGCTCTCTGTGATCTCTCTCAGATAACGGTTCTCTCCCAGAAACCATTTCGGCTCCGTCAATACGGAGATGCAGGCCGCTCCCGCTGCCTCATAGGACTTTGCGATCTCCAGATAGGGAAACTCCTTGGCAATCAGTCCCTTGGAGGGCGAAGCTTTTTTACACTCGCAGATAAAACCAATATCCTCTTTCGATAGTGCTTTTTCAAAACCAAATTTTTCTTTTTGGGGTGCTTCCAGGGCTCTGGCCTTCATCTCTTCCAGGGGTACTTCGGTCTTTGCCTGCTCCACCCTTACTTTCGCGTAATCAGCAATTGTCTTTAATATCGTGTCCGCCATGCTTCGAAACCTCCACGAACTCCTCCAGTTTTTTCAGTGCTGCGCCGCTGTCGATCAGCTCCCCGGCCAGCTTTACGCCCTCCGCCAGAGTCGCCGTCTTACCCGCAATGTACAGGGCTGCTCCCGCATTCATCAGCACCGCATTTCTCTTGGGTCCTCTTTCCTCTCCCTTCAGGATAGCCCGGGTAATCTGGGCATTCTCCTGAGGGGTACCGCCCTTAAGATCTTCTTTCGTGCAGCGCGTCAGGCCAAATTCTTCGGGAGTGATCACATAGGTCTTGTATGCTCCGTTTCTTAATTCGCACACAGTAGTTGGGGCGCTGACGCTGATCTCATCCAGTTTATCCTGACCGTAAACTACCATACCGCTCTTAACACCCAGGCTGCTGAGCACATGGGCCAGAGGTTCCACCAGAGACTCGTCATACACACCCAAAAGCTGCATTTCCGGCGCTGCCGGGTTGGTAAGAGGCCCAAGTATATTAAATACGGTACGAATACCAAGTTCATTGCGGATGCCTCCCACATACTTCATTGAAGTATGATATTTCTGAGCAAAGAAGAAACAAAATCCAACTTTTTCCAACAGCTCTCTACACTGCTCCGGCGTCAGATTGATGTCCGCCCCCAGAGCCTCCAGGCAATCTGCCGTACCGCTCTTGGAGGAAGCCGCCCGGTTGCCATGCTTTGCCACCTTGATACCGCCTGCAGCCATCACAAAAGCGGACGTAGTAGAAATGTTGAAACTCTGAGCCCCATCTCCGCCGGTTCCCACGATCTCCATAACCTCCATGTCATGTTCTACCTTCAGAGCATGCTCTCTCATTGCCGCGGCACAGCCCGCGATCTCGTCGGTGGTCTCCGCCTTGGTGCTCTTGGTGGACAATGCAGCCAGAAACGCCGCATTCTGGGTCTGGCTGGTTTCTCCGTTCATAATCTCATTCATTACCTGATATGCCTCATCGTAAGTCAGGTCCTGCTTGTCAACAATTTTTACTATGGCTTCTTTAATCATGATGTTAACCCTCCTTAATATAGTTTTAACGAACCCTCTTGGGATATACGATAATCCTCCGAAAACCCGGTCTCGTCGTTCAGCCAGTTTCGCAGCATCTGCATCCCGTCCGGGGTCAGGATGGACTCGGGATGGAACTGCAGGCCGTAGATTTCATATTCTTTGTGCTTTACAGCCATGATCTCATTATCTTCGGTGCGGGCCACTACCTGCAGGCAGTCCGGCATAGTGTCTTCCATCGCTGCCAGAGAATGGTATCTGGCTACTTTTACTTTCTCCGGAAGTCCCCGAAAGATTGGACAGGTGATATCTAACGTTGCTACGGATTGCTTTCCATGCATCAATTCTTTCGCATAGGAAACGGTTGCTCCGTATGCCTCGCAGATGGACTGATGTCCCAGACACACGCCCAATATCGGGAACTCTGCTCCCAGTGTCCGAACCACTTCAATGCAGACACCTGCGTCTGCAGGTTTGCCCGGTCCCGGAGATAGGATAATGGCTTCCGGACGCAAAGCCCGGATTTCTTCCACGCTTAGTTCATCATTTCGGATGACCCGGATATCAGGATTGATGGTTCCCACTAACTGATACAGATTGTAAGAAAAGCTATCATAATTATCAATCAATACGATCACAGGTCCACCTCCTTAGCCAGTTCCAGGGATTTCACCACCGCCGCGGCTTTGTTTATACATTCCTGATATTCCTTTTCCGGCACAGAATCCGCCACAATGCCGGCTCCGCTGCGGACAAATACTTTCCCGTTTTTCTTGTAGGCAATGCGGATGGCAATACAGGTGTCCAGGTTTCCGGTAAAACTCAGATAGCCAATCGCGCCTCCGTAGATGCCCCGCTTGTTGTTCTCCAGGTCATTGATCAGCTGGCAGGCCATGAGCTTAGGCGCTCCGGACAGTGTTCCCGCGGGAAGCACCGCATCGATGGCATCCAAGGCCGTCTTCTCTTCCCGGATATCTCCCCGTACCGTAGACCCGATGTGCATTACATGGGAATACCGCTCGATGCAGAAAGCCTTCTCTACCTCCACGGTTCCGAAACGGCTGATCTTTCCCAGATCGTTTCTTCCCAGATCCACCAGCATACTGTGTTCCGCCAGTTCCTTGGGATCTGCCAGGAGTTCTGTTTCCATCTGCTGATCCTCCTCCTCTGTCTTTCCTCTCGGTCTGGTCCCGGCCAGCGGGAAGGTGTGCAGCACACCGTCTTCCAAACGCACCAGTGTCTCCGGGGAGGCTCCAGCCACTTCCAAGTCGGAGCTGGAAAAATAAAACATATACGGAGAAGGATTCACTGTGCGAAGCACCCGGTAAGTATTCAGCAGGCTTCCCTCAAACCCGGCTTCCAGACGGTTGGACAACACGATCTGGAAAATATCTCCTTCCAGTATATGATGTTTCGCTTTGTTCACCATCTCGCAGTACTGCTCTTTGGAAAATAGTGATTTTACTTCAGTAGTCATGTGCCCAGGTTCCTCTTTGCAGGGTTCCCCGGTCCGTATCAGTTCCGCCATATGTTTTAATTCCAGAACGGCTTTATTGTACTGCGCATCTGCGTTTTCCAACGGCATATTCACGATCAGGATAATCTTCTGACGGAAATTATCAAAAGCAATGACCTTGTCAAACAGCATCAGATCCACATCCTGGAATCCTTCCGTGTCTTCTGCGTCCAACCGCAGGGTAGGCTCCGCGTATTTCAGATAATCATAGGAAAAATAGCCTACCAGACCGCCGGTGAAGGACGGAAGATAATCAAAAACAGGGCTTTTATGATCTTCCACCACCTGGCGGATGTATTTTCCCGGCTCTTTTGTCTGCAAAGTGAGCGAGCCGATCTTCATATTTCCATCCGTACAGGAAATTGTCAGTCCGGGATCGTATCCCAGAAACGTGTAACGCCCCCATTTCTCATTGCCCGCCACCGACTCCAGCATATAACAATGTCCCGATACATTCTTCAGGATCCTCAGCACCTCGATGGGAGTCTTGATATCCGAGAGGATCTCCGTACTCACCGGAACCGTCTTGTATTCGCCGGCGGCTGCCAGCGCTTTGATTTCTTCCAGACCTGGTCTGATCATGTCTAATGCCTCCTTTGTTTCGTTGCTTGCTTCCTGCTTCGTGCCATGCACCTCGCAAGCATTGCTTGCTTCCTGGCTTTGAGCCATGCACCTCGCAAGCTTTGCTTGCTTCCCTCGCCGGGACGGCATCCACTCACTTCGTAAGTGGATATGCGTCACGGGCTTCGCCCTATCATCAGAGAATATACACCGCTTTTGTGGGCAAGCCCCCAGAGCGGTGTATATTCTCTGATGGCATGGCTCATTGCCTGCGTGCAAAAAGTCCCTGGAAAAGAGATTTTCTCTTTTCCAGGGACGAATATACAATCCGCGGTGCCACCCTGATTTATGGAAGCTCCATACACTTTACAGGTACTAACATACCTTGGACAACTGACGTATGTCCCTACGTCGCAGAATACTCAGCTGCTACCGCCTTTGACTGCGCCCTCCGCGGTCCATTTGATGAGCTGTTTTCCGCCTGTTTCCCAGCACCGCAGGCTCTCTGTGGGTTCATCTCTCACCTTTATCTCCGCTTCAACGGTTTCGTAATTTAATTACTTAAAATACTAACACTGCAGATTTTATTTGTCAAGGACTTTTCCCTGGCAAATCACCTTGCCATAGCCCCCGGTTTGTAATATCTTCTCCTGGAATTGAGCCGCCTTTTGAGATCCTATCCCCGTGAGCATACCAGCCGCTTCTGAAAGTGCGGCTTCAAATCGACTGCACATTTCATCAAAACGCGTCATAGCCAATTTCTGCCCAAGTCCAACTTCTTTTGCAGCATTTCCAAAAGAATCTCTCGTAATTCTATCAATCCTGTATTCCCCACCAATATGAAATGCCATATCTCTGCTGCTGCCTTCATATACTGTAGTGCTGACAATATCATAGGCAGGGGCAAGCCGGATACCCTTTAGGTCATCCCTGTACAGGAGAGAGAAGTTCTTTATATGGTTATCTGTATTTCCTATAAGATAATCAAAAATGATCATGTCCCAAAGCTTAAGCTGATCACTTACCGGATTTTCAGAAACATATCTCAGAAGATCAAACATTGCTTTGAGATACCCCTCCTGATTTTTTTCATACTTATCAGCTGCAGCGATGCCCAACGCCTGCGCAAAATCTTCCTGATGCAGTCTGATGGGAACCCTTCTCCCACTGATTGTCTTTATTCCCGCTCCATATATGCGGTCATATCTCTTTATAGCAAAAAGAACCTTTTCATCACTGTAATCTCCCACATTTATGATAAAACTCTCTGGAACATCCATTCCAAGTCCCGCTGCAGTTAAAAGCGCTAATTGCTCATTAATAACGATCCCATCCAACCTCACATGGCTTTGCTTTACAATATGTGTACTCGGCGCATCTCCTTTTGGAAGGAACCACTCATTATGCTCTTTATCATAATATAGCCCAACTTTTCCCGATGCCCCGGTAAGAGACAGATGAGATTCTGTTACAAGTTGTGCAGATTTCACGGCTCCCTCCCGGGCCAATGCCCTCACCTGTTCCATCGAAAGTTTTTCATAGGCAGATTCTATAGCTTCATCATTTTCATCCGTTATTCGCAAAGCGCCTAGACATTCTTTGCCAAGTCCGGCCAAAATGGAAAGATAATCTTCCTCACTTGCCCGCATCCACTGTGCCACTGATCTCCGTGTAAAACCTTCTGGCAGCAAACCTTCAAAAAAATTCCTGGTCTGTTTGACAGAAAAGATCTCTTTCTGCAAAGGAAGACTTATCGAGACAGGCACGCTGCCTGGCGTTTGAAGATATTCCTCTGCATACCTAAAATGAGCATCCCGAAAATCATTTCCGATAATATTGCCCACATATGTCTGCACACCTCGGATTTCTATGTCGACTCTTAGATTTTTCATATCATGCATCCCTCTGTGTTCTTTCCGAATCCGGTTTTAACCATTCCCCCGCGGCGACAGAATACAATCCAGACCAAGAATACTGGCAATGTAAAGCGCCTTTCCCAGCTCTGCCGTACTCTTCCCCCTTTCCAGATCCGAAATAAAACTCACACTAAATCCACTGAACTCCGCCAAAAATGCCTGTGTGTAATGCATTTCTTTTCTCCGCCTTCGAATTGTGTCTCCAAAAGCAGCTGCATCTGTAATATTCATCCTTCACCTCTCGAAAATTTGTTGGAACGAAACCGTAAAATTAGCCGTACGGCTATATTATATAATCAAAATTATAATATAAGCCGTACGGCTAAGTCAATGCATTGAGTAAATTTTCTCTCCTCTGCCTGTCATTCTCGATCCACTCATCCAGTGTCAATGGTATATAGCCGGAAAACATACAAAAGCAGTTGATCATATGGCAGGGAATATTCTGCAAACCCTCCGCGCCCCACACCGGCCGTTTTGATTCCCTGGTGATCCGCTGAAACTGATCCACCAGATATTCATCGTAAGTGTTGTGAACATGGCCATACAGCATATATGTCCGATCGGAGCCATCCTTTTTCTTCCGGTACTGCCCGTTGTAGCAAAAGATGGGGTAATGGCTCAGAATGACCTTGCGTTTATTGTCGTGCAGTTCCGCATACGGCTTGATCCACAAAAACCGGCTTCGGTCAAACTGCCGGTCATTCAGGAACAGATCATGATTGCCTTCCACCAGGCAGAGCTTTCCGTTCAGCTGTTCCACGATAGCGTTGGTGGCCTTTCCCTTGCCCACGGACAGGTCACCGAGAATTACTACCTCATCGTTTGGCCGCACTCTCTTATTCCACTGCCGTATCATATACGCATTCATCTCGCTTCCGTCCGCAAATCCCCGGCAGTCCATCCGCGCGTTCAGGCTTTCATGATAAAAATGCAGATCCGCAATATAGTACCGCATTCCATTTCCTCCTTATCCAAGGTAACGTATAAGTCATTGTGATACTTAAAAAGTGCTTGGATTATTCCGAGTCTAGCTCAGAACGGACATCTGAAGAGAATTGTATGCCAGAAACGGACAATTGTCCGGGACATTGGCATACAATTCCTGAAAGTGTCCGAGATGGCGGCGACGAGCGAATAATCCAAGCGCTTT
>CADCMM010000016.1 GCA_902802515.1 uncultured Lachnospiraceae bacterium | reverse complement strand
TTGAATTTCGGGCGGGCAATGGCCATCAGGATCATCACATAACTCATCGCCACAAGTACCGCCAGAGCTATCACCCAGGTCATATTGGCGCCGGTCTGCACGACTTTAATAATGCCGCCTATCCCCATGATGGGAGCATACGCTACAATACGCAGGAAAATGACTGACACCATCTGTATCTGCTGTACGTCATTGGTACAGCGGGTGATCAGCGATGCCGTAGAAAAACGGTCCATCTCTGAGTTGGAAAAACCAACCACTTTCTTAAACACTTTTCCTCTCAGGTCACGGCCCACCCCGGCGCCTACCTTGGCCGCCATAAACCCGATGATTACCGTAACCACTCCCATCAGAAGTGTGAGACCCAGCATTTGCAGGCCTTCCATCAGCAGGTAATGGGTCTGCTTGTGATCCAGATCAATCCCCGCCTCCCTCTCGCAGGCAATGGCATAACTGATCCCCATGGAATGAAGCATAGAACTTCCTATGGTATCCATAGTCGTCTCCAGAGTATCACGCATGGAAAGCAGATCGTCCTTGGTCATTCTGCCGGAAGTGATCATGGCCTGCAGCAGAGGCTGTTCGGACATCTGATAGTTCAAAAGCAAAGGCGTCAGAAGCTGTTCATCCAAAGAATCCAGTTCTTTCTCCTTTGTCACGGTCCGTCTCCAGATATCGCCTTCTTCTGCAAATGCCTGGTTCCAGACGGCGGTTTCTTCCTCCGTCATGAAAACGGATGCCAACTCCTTTTCCTTGGCTGTAATTTTTTCCGGTACGATGTGATCCACACCGCTGCTCTGGATACCCACGTCAATGATATCCGAAGTGTAGGCCGGCAATGCCAGATCGCACCATGCCTGCACGATCAGCAGAAGGAACACCCCCAGCACCCATGCTTTGTAAGGCGCCATATGTTTGATAATGCTCTTCATCGTCCACGAATCCTTTCATTAAATATAATATATCCATCATCATTATGTCATTATATTCTAATGCTTCCATATATTAACTGCAAGGCAGAAAAGAATATTTTAGAATCCTTTTAGAAACATGGAAAAGGGGCTATTTGCCCTAAGCGTATTCTATACATGAATATAGCTTTCTGAAGAACGCTCTCGCTGCCCATCATGCGTAATGGATACTAACCTGTCTGCTGCGCACACGCTTGCAGCCAGGAAGTACCAACGCATGATGAAGCTCTCAGAAAGTTATATTCATGACTAGAAACGCTTAGTGCAGCAGCCCCAAATCGCTTCTGGTTCAAATGCAGTCCTCTTGCAGCCTCTGTCATCACTTCATGATAATATCTTTGATGATGCCGACGCACCTGTCTATTCCAAGTCTGGAGGAATCCAGGCACAGGTCGTAATACCTTGCGTCGCCGAATACCGTTGCGGTGTGATAGGAACAGTAACGTTTGCGTTTTTTATCCACTTTGCGGATCTCTTCCTCAATTTCCTGTTCTGTCCGTTCCGGCATTTTCTGTTTCATCCGTTCCAGGCGCCAGTCAAAATCTGCATGGATAAACACATGAAGGCTGTTATCAAATTCCCTCAGAACGGTATTCGCATTTCGACCGACAATGATGCAGTTTCCTTTTTCCCCGATCTCCTGGATCGTCTGTTTCTGTATCTGGAAAATCCGGTCACTGATGGGACGATTGTAAAAATCAAAGAGGCTTTGTGTAAAACCGAAGTTAATGGGAACATTTTCATCCCATTTGATCAGGCTGTAAATATCCACATCCCCCTTGCCTGCTCTCATCAATATCAGTTCTTTATCGTAATATTCCAGGCCGGTTTCCTGAGAAAGGCGATACCCGATGGTGCCGCCGCCGGCGCCAAATTCGCGGCTGATGGTTACTATTTTTTTCATGGGAAACCTCCTGGTTCTATAATACTTTATTGAGAAAATCTATGGTTCTGGCTTCCTTGGGATGATTGAATACCTCATCGGGGGTTCCTTCTTCCACAATATATCCCCCGTCCATAAAGATCACTCGGCTGGCTACCTCTTTTGCAAAACCGATCTCATGAGTAACCACCACCATGGTCATGCCCTCTGCGGCCAGTTCCTTCATAACCGCCAGCACTTCTCCCACCATTTCCGGGTCGAGGGCGGATGTCGGTTCATCAAAAAGCATGATATCCGGGTTCATTGCCAGCGCTCTGGCAATGGCAACACGCTGTTTCTGTCCGCCGGAAAGCTGCGGCGGGTATGCATTTGCCTTGGTCTCCATGCCTACACGGGTCAGCAGGGCCATTCCCTTTTCCTGTGCTTCGCTCTTGGTCATTTTTTTCAGATCCACCGGCGCCAGCGTGATATTCCTTAAAACCGTCATATGCGGAAACAGATTAAAATGTTGAAAGACCATGCCGATATTTTCCCGGAACTTGTTAATATCTACTTTCTTGTCAGAGATATTGATGTCATCTACCACCACTTCTCCCGAAGTAATGTCTTCCAGTCGGTTCAGGCATCTTAAAAAAGTAGACTTTCCGGAGCCCGAGGGACCCAGCACTACCACAACCTCTCCCTCATAAATATCCACATCAATACTCTTGAGGACCTCCAGATTTCCAAAACTCTTCTTGAGGTTTCTGGTATGAATTTTTAATTTACCGTTTTGTGCCAACATTGATCCTCCTCTCTATCAGCTTTGCGATCCGTGACAGAGTGACAATAACAATCAGATACATAACCGCTATAATTCCCCATGTTTCTGCCGTAGCAAAGGTATTGCCCACAATAATATTTCCGGCTTTCGTCAATTCCGGGAACCCTATCACAGACAGAATGGATGTATCTTTCAGAGAAATGATAAACTGATTGATGATAGAAGGAATCATGGTGCGGATCGCCTGGGGAAGCACGACTCTCTGCATGGTTCTGGCATAGCCAAGGCCAAGACTCCTGGACGCCTCCACCTGTCCGATATCCACCGATTGGATACCCGCGCGGAAGATCTCTGACATATAAGCGCCCGCGTTCATGGAAAGCGCAATTGTACCGGCCACCAGCGCTGTCATTCGAAAACCTGGATTTACCGTCATCTGAATGATCTTTGGTACTCCAAAATATATAAAATAGGCAAGAACGATCAGCGGTATGCCTCGTATGCCATCCACATAAACAACGGAAATAATATTCAACACCCGATTTTTGCTCACGCTCATCATACCGAAGATCAGACCGATGATAAACGCGAACAGCAGCGAAAGCAGGGTCAGCAGCATGGTCTGTCCCAGAGCCTGCAGCAGCATGGAGGAATACGTTTCCAATATTGCTTGCATATTCTGTACCTCCTGAATGTATTTTTCGTCTCCTATACGATAAAAATCGAGCCGCCCTCTCGCGTATGCAGAAAAGGCGGCCCGGTGATGTTTCTTTATTCTGCCTCTGTCTCAGTTTCAGCTTCTTCTGCTGTCTCTGTGTATTTCGCTACGATCTCATCGTAAACACCGTTTTCTTTGATGTTCTTCAGACCTGCATCGAACATTTCCAGAAGTTCCGTATTCTGATCCTTCTGCACCGCAAATCCATAAGAGGAACCTGCCGCAGTCATCCCCTCCGGGATCTGCATCGGAGCGCCCTGCTGAATGTTGTAAGCCATTACCGGAAAGTCCTCAAAGCATGCTACGGTATTTCCCAACTGCACATCCTGATACATGGTGGGAGAATCTTTGAATTCTACGATCTCGAACTCATACTCATCTGCAATAGATTTTGCATAGTCAGCACCGTTGGTAGCAGTCTTAACAGCTACTTTCTGACCTTTCAGATCCTCATAGGAAGCAATATCAGATCCTGCTGCAACAGCCATGGTTACATCTGCATCATAGTAGGGCTCGGAGAAATCAAATTTCTCTTTTCTCTCTTCGGTAATGGACATACCTGCGATGACACCGTCCGCCTGTCCGGTCTGAACTGCCAGCAAAGCTGCGTCAAAACCCAGTGCCTGTACTTCATACTCAAATCCCTGATCTTCCGCGATGGCTGCCAGGATATCCATGTCAATACCTTCCATTTCTCCATCCGCAGTCGGGATATCAAAGGGCGGGAATGTAGTATCCGTAGCAATAATGTAAGTCTTAGCCTCTGCCAGAACCGGCATAGCAGCTACCATAGCAGCGGCGCTTACCGCAACAATTGTCTTAAACAAATTCTTTTTCATAATACATCCTCCATTTCACATTGTAATTTGATACAGTATTAAAGCAACACTATCTTAACTATAAATGTCCTGCGTGCATTTGTCAATCAGTTTCAACTTTATTTTTTAATCTATTTTTTGAAATCGGTAAAGAAAGATACAATAAAGGGGCCGTTGCAAAATACGCATATTTTGCAACGACCCCTAAACTTCTATTTATTCAACGGCTTATGCCAGTTTTTCCTTAGCGATCTGGGTCAGCGCCTTGAAGCCTTCCGCATCATTGACCGCCATATCAGCCAGAACTTTTCTGTTCAGTTCTACGCCGGCCAGCTTCAGACCATACATAAATTTGCTGTAGGAAAGTCCGTTCAAACGGGCTGCAGCGTTGATACGCGCGATCCAGAGCTGTCTGAACTGACGCTTTCTTTCTTTTCTTCCTGCATAGGAGCTGGTCAGCGCTCTCATAACAGACTGTTTTGCAACTCTATACTGTTTTGATCTGGCTCCTCTGTAACCCTTTGCCAGCTTTAATACACGATTATGTTTCTTTTTAGCGTTTAAACCGCCTTTAATTCTTGCCATGTCTTACGTCCTCCTTCGTCTACTTCTTATAAATACGGCAAAATCTTCTTCATGTTCTGTGCGTTGGTCGCATCCGTGATCGTTGACTTTCTCAGATTTCTCTTTCTCTTGGTAGATTTCTTGGTCAGGATATGGCTCTTGTAGGCTTTATTTCTCTTTAACAGGCCGGTACCGGTCTTTTTGAAACGTTTTGCAGCTGCTCTGCTGGTTTTCATTTTTGGCATTTTGATATTCCTCCTTATGCTTCAATCGTTTTGTACTATTTCTTCTCTGACAATATCATGGTAAGACATCTGCCCTCCTGCTTGATGGGCTTATCCATAACGGCGATATCTTCCACCGCTTTGGCAAAATCCTCCAAAATATGTCTGCTGGCCTGCATATGTGCCATCTCACGTCCTCTGAAACGGAGGCTGACCTTTACCTTGTTCCCTTTCTGCAGGAACTTTCTGGCGCTGGACATCTTCGTATTCAGGTCGTTCACGTCAATGTTCGGAGACAACCGGACTTCTTTCACTTCAATAACTTTTTGTTTCTTTCTGGCCTCTTTTTCTTTTCTGGCCATTTCATAGCGATATTTTCCATAATCAATAATCTTGCAGACCGGCGGCTTCGCACCCGGAGCAATCTTCACAAGATCCAGCTCTGCCTCTTTCGCAAGTTTCAGAGCGTCCCGAGCGGACATGATGCCAAGCTGCTGCCCGTCTTCTCCAATCAGTCGAACTTCCCTGTCTCTGATTTGTTCGTTAATCATTAATTCGCTAATGGTCGTGCACCTCCATACATTGACTTAAGTTATATAAAAAGTGGATAACAAAGTTATCCACCAAAATACGCGCACAGAACATCTATATTTCTGCATCGATATGAACCTCGGATCACTCGCTCGTGCCTGGGTGAGAGTGGATACTCTGCTTTCCTGTCATCTATAACTTTATATACATTACCACGGATTGCCATCGTTGTCAAACAAATTTTTAAAATAATTCCATCAACTGACAGACAAAAGATATCTCCCCGTTCTTCCACCTGGCACGGATGCTCCCGCCATGCTGTTCGCAGATGCTCTCCGCAATGCTCAGGCCTATGCCGTAGCCCCCCTTATCAATATTGTGGGACTGGTCTTCCCTGTAAAAACGGTCAAAAAACTGGTTACAGTCCACCGTCTCTCCCGCTTGATAACTGTTGGAGACGGTAAGCTGAATGCCCCTCCCCCGCTTGATCGTCTCCAGTTCTACCCGAATCGTTCCATTCTCATCGCAGTATTTGATGGCATTATCTACCAGTACCGTTGTCAGCTGACGGATCTTACTTCCGTCTGCAATCAGGGTAATTCCCTCACCCGCCGCCAGTTCCAATTTTTTTCCATCCTGCCGGATCAGAGCCCTGAAGGGCTCTACTGATTCCTTTACATACTTCGATACATCAATCCTGGTCCGCTCACTGGTATCCTCCTGCTCCCTGGACTTGCTGATCATCACCAGATTTTGGATCAGACCGTTCAAGCTGTCCACCTGACGGATCGTTGACTGAGTCCATTCACTCTCCCCGCTTAACAGTTCGATCATCTCCGTATTTGCCCGGATAACTGCCAGGGGCGTCTTCAATTCATGGCTGGCGTTGGTGATAAACTGATTCTGCCTGCGGCTGTTTTCAATTTCCGGGCGGATCATTTTTGCTGAGAGCGCTCTCACCAGAAAGAAGGTAATAATCATCCCTAAAAGCGCTACCGCTATGCTGGCGTACAAAAGTCTTGCCTGCGAAGTAACGAGGATGCCGCAGTCCAAAAATACCAATATCGTTTGACTTTTTTCTATTTCCTGTTTCTGATAATAATACATCCCATACCGGCCGTAATTCACTTTTCTTTCTAAGGCTGTATCCGCGTATCTTTCTATCTCATCGATAGAATTCCAATTATCTTTGTCCGATTTGGTCTCCAGCATTGTTCCATCTTGATCGTAGATAAATATATAAAAACTGCTGCTCCTATAAGACGGAGCAAACACTTCAGGCAAAGAGGGATTCTGGAACAGTTCAATTATGGATGATTCATCTCCCTGTAGTTCTCCCCTGTTCTCAATAATATAGTTCAGCGTCCACCGTATCTCTCTTTGCGTGGCGTGAAAACTGACCAGATTGATCATGGCTCCGATAAAAAGCATTGCCAGAAAAATGGATACCATGGCTATCAATATAAATTTTTTTCTTAATCTTCGAATCTCCTTGGCGTTCATATCAGCTCTCCCTTCGAAGTCCAAAGCTGCCGCCCCGGATACCGGAGATCGTCACCGGCGAACCGATGGAACGCAGCTTCCCCTTTAAGTAGGATATGTACAGCCATACGGTGTCCTCCTGTGCCTCCGGTTCATGTTTCCAGACGTGGCTCAGCAGGTATTCCGTTGTCAAGTCCAGATCAGAATTCGCGATCAGGGTCTGCATCAGTTCAAACTCTTTGATGGAAAGGCGGACAGAATTGTGGGCCGACATGGCAAAATTTTCCGCGTTCAGGGAAATGTCCCCAAAGATCCATTCCCCTTCCGAAAAAGTGGAGGACCTCCTGGTCATTGCCCGGATCCGCGCCAGAAGTTCTTTCATGGCAAAGGGCTTTGGCAGATAATCATCCGCCCCGGCATCCAGGCCGGTCACCCGGTCATCCACTTCCGCCTTTGCGGTCAGCAAAAGGACCGGCGTCAGAATATGCCTGCTTCTCAGCTCATTCAAAACCTCCAGCCCATCCTTCTTTGGCATCATGATATCCAGAATGATACCGTCATAACAATCTCTTTTAATATATTCCAGCGCTTCCTCACCGTCAAACGCGCTGTCTACTTCGTACTCCTGATGCCGCAGCAGTGCGGTCACCGCCCGGTTCAGATCCTGCGTATCTTCTGCCAGCAATAGTTTCATATTTTTATGGCTCCTCCTCAAATATCATGTTGCGGATGGTCTGTATGGAGACATCCGTGGACGCAAGCTCATCCGCGCAGCGCTTCAGCTCCTCGACGATCAGCTTCTCGTTTCCGCCAATCTTCTTTTTATATTTCAGATGATGCTCCAGGGCTGCCCAGGTATCCATAGAGATCGTCCGAAGCTGGATCTCTGCATAGTAACCGTTTTCCATCTGCAGGATCATATGATAACTGCGGTAACCGTTTGGCTTTGCATTTCTTATGTAGTCTTTCTCCTGAATGATCGTAATATCCCCAAACCCTGCCAGATAATCCCGTATGGCATAGACGTCATCCAGAAACGCGCACACAATCCGCAGACCAATGGCATCATGTATCTCCCAAAGGGCGCTCTCGGTGGTCTCTGGCAGATGATTTCTCCTGCATTTCTCCCGCATACTCTCTTCTGATTTGATGCGGGCCAGTATGTGTTCTATCGGGTCCATTCCATTTTGCTGCTTCATATCCTTACGCAGCAGTTCAATTCTATCCGAAAGATCCCGCATCGTTGCCTCCAGCTGCGGGCGGTGGTTTCCGTAGATGCTGTCGTTCTGGTTCATCACTGTCTCGCTCCTTGTTTTTGTGCAATGCACGATTACTTTTGACTCTGCCAGACGTTCTCCCTCATAGCGTACTTTCAGCGAGAAGAACGAATCACATTCCCGAAGAAGTCTCAAGAAAATGGTATCCCCTTCCCATAGTTTCAGGTCCTCTACCTCTGCCTTCGGCACCCAGACCAGTTCTCCCTCATCGCACTCCGTCATTTCTCCTTCAAACTCCGAAGCCGTGTAAAGATACATGTATTCTGTCTCCCACTCGTCAGAGATAAAAGTTATAATTCCCCTTGCGCGGTAGCTTAGCAGAGTCAGACCGGTTTCCTCTTTCACTTCCCGCAGCAGACACTCCTCAGGCGTTTCATCCGGTTCAAATTTCCCGCCAACACCGATCCATTTATCATGATTCAAGTCATTTTCTTTTTTCACGCGGTGAAGCATCAGATAGTTGTCATTTTGCTCAATATAACAAAGCGTTGTAAGTTTCATATCCTTACATCCCTCCTGATAATCTTTTTGCAGCGCCTTCTTAAATAATCTTCAACGTGTTTTTACACATTTTTACCGTTCTAATTGTAATAACCGCATCTTCCGTTCTAATCCTCCGGCATATCCGGTCAAACTTCCGTTCGTGCCAACCACTCTATGGCAGGGAATAATAATTGATATTGCATTATGTCCGACTGCTCCTCCCACAGCCTGCGGGGACATTCGTTCCAGCCCGCGTTCTTGCGCGACTTTCCCGGCAATCTCTTTATATGTCATGGTTTTTCCATAAGGTATTTTCAATAATATTTCCCAGACCCTCTTTTGAAAATCCGTACCGATCATATGAAGCGGCGGCAAAAAATCCGGCTTCGCTCCCGCAAAGTATTCATCCAGCCATTTGGATGTCTTCTCAAATACCGGAATTGATCTCTCCTCATGTTCTTTTTCCAGATTATATGCAAAATATTTCTGCCCTTCGAACCATAATCCCCTCAGCCCCTGCTCATCGGCAGCCAGCAGAATCTCTCCCAGAGGAGAGGGATACTTTTGTGTATACTGCATCATTTTTATCACTCCTGAGGCGTTCCTCTCTTTCGTTATGGGTTTGTAAATTCATCCTCCTGCTTTGGTTCTTCCGCGGCATCTGCATCGGTTTCTTCCGTTGGACTCATCATTGCCCGTTCTTTTAGTCCCTTTTTGGGAGCCGAATTCACCGGCATTGCCGGTTTTTGCGGCTGTCTATTCTGCTTCACTGCATAGATTCTGTCCGGGTCTGCCTTCGCAAGTTTACGGAGTCTGAACACACTCCACAAAAGCACCAGCGGCAAGAGCAGCGAATAAATCAGATTGCTTATCATCAGCGCGCCTTTTACAGCCAGCACGATCAGGAATACGCATTCCACCACAAGAAGCAGGATGACGGCGCTCAGTGTGATCTTGGATCTATCCACACGATTGGAAAGCAGTGCGCAGATCAATCCGATGATCGCCTCAAATGCAGCTGTGATCAGGCAGATAATGCCAAGCAGCTTCAGATCATCTGCCGTGACCCCAACTTCTTCCATCTGTGCCGCAATCGTCTCGATATCCAGTTCTGTTTCCTCTGAAACAGTTACTTTTTCTGTCATAGCCCCAGACGGCTCCGTTTCCTCTTCTATGTGAGAAGCCGTACCCCCTGTCTGTATCTCCGTCACCATGTTCGCCAGGTTCAGCCAGCTAAGACCATTCCTTCCTGTGGTCGTGACAGCGTTCACTATCATCATGATTCCAATAAAAAGCAAAAATAGTCTTGCGTTCAGCGCCATCCTCATCTCTTTTAATTTTTCGTTCTGTTCCATTTTCAGTTTCCTCCTGTTTTTCATAATTTCCTGACAGTTATTTTTCTTCGAAAGGATATTCTATTCTTGATTATAACACGCTTTCCGGCACTGATACAACTGTATATGCACCGTGCGGACAGCATGGTGCATATACAAAATGATCTCCGGGAATTATTGCGTCCTCTGCTTCGATATGTTACAATTCTTATAACAAAATAGTTGACCGCCTGTTTTTCAGGCAAAAATTTCAATACAGGAGGGATAGTCATGAAAAAATTTCTTCTATTATGTTGCGCGGCAGCAGCTTTTCTGTCTTATGCACCAGCAATTGCGCAGGAGTCACCTTCTTTTGCAACTACCGAAAATTCCAAGGAGCCTGACATGTTTGCTGGCGGATGGCTCATTACCGATGACAGCAATCTTACCGCCGATGTAAAAAAAGTATTTGAGAAAGCCACTGAAAACCTGGTTGGCGTAAACTATGAGCCCATAGCGCTTCTTGGCACCCAACTGGTTGCCGGAACAAATTATTGTCTGCTCTGCCGAATGACAATTGTTGTCCCTGACGCCACGCCAGGCTATACCCTTATGTATATTTATGAAGACCTGGATGGAAATGCTGAAATTTCAGGATTTCAGGAAATCACAGTAGGAGAAATGGATAAGGAAGAGAGGTAAATTATGGGTATGTTGAAAAAGGTATGGAACGTATGCGCGGCAACGTTATTCTTTCTTAGCTTATGGAGCATCTCGGTATTTGCGGAACCGAAAGCCTTCGATTATCTATTGCCGGAGGCGGATACAAAAATCTACAGCGAAGAGGAACTCGGGGTTATGTCCCTTCAGGTGACCTGCTACGCAAAAAATGAGATCTACGCAAGGCATGGCAGAAAATTTAATTCTTCTGAACTGACAGAGTATTTTAATCAGCAGCCCTGGTATCAGGGGACCATCGCGCCCGGAGATTTTACTGCGGATCTGCTAAACAGCAATGAGCAGGCTAATGTTCAGGCGCTTGCTCAGCGCGAAAAAGAGTTGTCCTGGGATGGAAACGGATATGAACTGGATACTCCCTATTACAGTTTTACGGATATTTACGAATATCTGAGCAGAGATGGCTATAATATCCTGGAGGGTCTGGAAGTCTACGCCACCTCGGGCACTGCCATTATGGATGCGGCGCATTTTTATCTGATGCTTCCAACGCAGCCGAAGTGGTCCTATATCCAGTTGGATCAAAATTGCTTTGAAATCTATTATGCCCCCGCCCGGGAAGCCGGCTATGGCGGACACATCGTAACGATCGCGGCCTATGACCTGGCGGATGATTCCTACATTGAGCTGCCCTCCTGGAAAGTATGCGGCCTATCCGCCGACAAGAGGTTTGTGGCAATCTTCCCCACAGACGTACAGTTCGACCCCAGCGATGCCTCCCAGGCCAGCGAATACCGGACACTGCTGGACTGGGCCAGAACACTGGATTTTGAGGCAGCGAACGCAGGCAACCCGTTTATGAGTGTGGATACGCAGTAAGTTAAGAGGGACGGCTGCACTAAACATTTTTGGTATATTACTGAGAGCCATCCCCCAGAAACGCGCAAAAATTGCCTCCCATGACCTGCTGCCACTCCTCTTGTGACAATCCGGCGTTTTGACGGATATCCTCAATAAACATGGTAAAATCTGCCTCTCTGCATTTTGAAGGATAAAGAAGCAGGGGGAAGTCGCTCCCATACAGCAGACGGTCAGACCCGATCATGGTGATCGCCGCCCGGATACTTCGAATATCGTAAAGCAGAGGGTTTGCGGCCATATCATAGCGAACGTTTCCAAATGCGTTCCGATACCTCGGATTCATCTCATAAAAAGGAAGTCCGCCTCCCATATGGGCCAGGATCAGTTTCAGATCGGGATATTTCTTTATCAGTTCCGGAAGAGGGGCTAATGACGTCGTATCCTTTCCCGGATAGCGATGTCCTATCGGTTCTCCGCAATGAATACAAACAGGCAGGCCATGCCTTCTGGCACAATCTAATACCGCCAAAAAATCCGGATCTTCAAAATCATACCCGTTTCCGCCAGGGCCAAGCTCACCAATCCCGGAAAAACCCAGTTTCACGCATCGCTTGATCTCATCCAGCGCTTCCTGTCCAAATTTAGGATTGACAGAAATAAATCCTTTCAGGCGGTTCGGGTATCTTTGAATGGCATCCGCCATATAATCATTATGCAGACGCATCAAACCGGCGTCATTCCAATACCATCCCTGCATTCCCAGACCGTACACTCCGGCTCTGTCCGCGCACTCCAGTGCCTCTTCTATGTTTACCCACGCTTCCTCCGTCCCTTTACCATTTGCAGGCTTTCTCGTTAGATTAGCAAAGGTTTCGTCCCGCTGCGCATATTTATCCCAATTCTGATAAACCTCCGGCGGAAACAGATGGACGTGGCTGTCCCATATCTGAAAATTGTCCATTTTGTTCTCCTGCTATGTACTTGTTTGGGGCCGGCGCAAACCTCTAACGAATGGGTTTGCGACAGCCCCGCTTTCAATCCCGTCTGCTACTGGCACTCACAGTAAAACGTAGAACACTCTGTTTCGTCGCAGCTGCTTGCCCCGACACCCGAAATATCGATTTTTCCGGCAGTGCATTTTAAATTTTCATTGTAAGTGCAATTGCAGGCCTGACAGTCTACCATGATGTCCGCAGAAGGGGTTCCCACGGAATTTCTCATGCTGTCCGCCCTGCGCTCCTGGAAACTCTCGCAGCAGGTCTCCTGACTTTTATGGGCTTCATCTCCGCCTACCATAATGTCGCCTTTGCTGCAATACATAGAATCGTTGTACACGCAATTCTGCGCTGAACATACTAAAGATGGCATATACTTTTCTCCTTTCTGTACGTTTCCCTCGCCAAAGACTGATAAGGAAACACTGACTTATTCAGTGTTTCCTTAGTATCTGCCATCTTCTCTTAATTTATTCACATCCGCTGCGTATCTTCACAGTCATGATTCTTCTTTTTTATTTTCCTCTGTCCCGGAAGACGCCTCATTTTCATCTTCCCGAAACATGGCTGCGGCTTTCTGCGCCATCAGGCGGCTGTGTTTTTTTAAAAGAGTGATCCCGGTGCCAGCCACGCTGGCGGCCGCCGTAAGCACCGCTGCCGCGGCTGCTCTTTCTGCTCTTGTCAAACGCCTCAATGATATCCCCTCCTTGATCATGAGCCTCACCGCTTATGGAAATGATGTATTATTTGTTTTCTTCCTGCACTTCCTCTTTACGGATGGCTTTCGTGCGGATCTCCTCGCAGATCATATCAATAAATTCCTGAAGCGGCTTTATGCCCTCATCGCCTGCAAACCTGCTGCGCACGGATACTGTCTTATCTTCTTCCTCCTTGGCACCCACTACCAGCATATAAGGAATCTTGTCCATGCGGGCTTCACGGATCTTGTAGCCAATCTTTTCGGAACGGCTGTCCACAGTAACATCAATACCGTTTTTGCGAAGCTCTTTAAATACTTCCTGGGCATAATCCATATATTTCTCGGAAATCGGCAGAATACGAACCTGCTCTGCGCAAAGCCAGGTCGGGAACTTTCCGGCGTACTTTTCAATCAGCCATGCCAGAGTACGCTCATAGCAGCCCATGGAGGTACGATGAATAATGTACGGACGTGCTTTGTTGCCCTCTTTGTCAATGTAGTACATATCGTAGCGCTCTGCAAGGAACATATCAAGCTGTACGGTGATCATAGTATCTTCCTTTCCGTACACATTCTTTGCCTGAATGTCCAGCTTCGGTCCGTAGAAAGCGGCCTCTCCCTCTGCTTCCGTATAATCCAGTCCGATCTCGTCAAGGATGGTGCGCATTGCGCCCTGCACTTTATCCCACTCCTGTGCAGTTCCCAGATATTTTTCCGCATTGTTGGGATCCCATTTTGAGAAGCGGTAAGTTACATCTTCCTCCAGCCCCAGAGTGGACAGACAGTAACGGGCCAGTTTCACGCAGTTTTTAAATTCTTCGTCGATCTGCTCCGGCGTACACACCAGATGCCCCTCGGAAATCGTGAACTGACGCACACGGGTCAGTCCGTGCATCTCTCCGGAATCCTCGTTACGGAAGATCGTGGACGTTTCACCCATACGATACGGAAGATCACGGTAACTCTTCTGGCGCGCTTTGTAAACATAATACTGGAACGGGCAGGTCATGGGACGCAGCGCATACACATCGCTGTCCGCGTCATGTTCGATCATACTCAGATCCTGGATCCCGTGGATCTCCCGTCCGGCGTCCGCAGCGTTGTTCAGATCTTCTTTATTTTCATAGCCGAAAACGAACATGCCGTCTTTATAGTGATACCAGTGATCTGAGATTTTATACAGGGTAGACTTTGCCATCATCGGAGTGCGGGTTCGCACATACCCCCACTCATAGTCCTCCAGATCCTCGATCCAGCGCTGCAGCTTCTGGATCATCTTCGTTCCCTTCGGCATAAACAGCGGCAGACCCTGTCCGATGACATCCACCGTTGTGAAAAGATCCATGTCTCTTCCCAGACGGTTGTGGTCTCTGTTTTTTATATCGGCAAGATATGCCAGGTATTCTTCCAGATCCTCTTTCTTGCCAAACGCGGTACCGTAAATTCTGGTAAGCATCTTGTTCTTCTCATTTCCGCGCCAGTAAGCGCCGGAAGAGGAAGTCAGCTTAAATGCCTTGATGGGTCTGGTACTCATCAGATGCGGACCGGCACACAGATCCACGAAATCTCCCTGTTTGTAGAAAGAGAGAACCGCGTCTTTTGGCAGATCATGAATCAATTCCACCTTGTAAGGTTCCTGACGCTCCTCCATCAACTTGATGGCGTCTTCCCGGCTCAGGGTAAAATACTCCAGACGCTCTCCTTTTTTGATGATCTTCTTCATCTCTTTTTCAATTTCATCCAGTGCAGCCCGATCCAGAGATGGCATGTCAAAATCATAGTAGTAACCGTCCGCGATAGCCGGTCCAATGGTCAGCTTAGCCTCCGGATACAGATTTTTTACCGCCTCTGCCAGCACATGAGCGCAGGTATGACGGTAGGCTTTTTTACCCTCGTCCGAGTCAAATGTCAGAATGTTCAGAGTACAGTCCTTATCCACTACGGTCCGAAGGTCTACTACCTTACCGTCCACTTCTGCGACACAGGCTGCTCTCGCCAGTCCGTCGCTGATGTCCCGGGCAATGTCGTAGGCGGACATTGCCTGGGCATATTCTTTTTTGCTTCCATCTTTTAATGTGATGATCATGTTCGTTTCCTCCTTATTAAAAACGTGATCGAGTAGGGGTTCCTTTCCCCTACTCGCCGCGCCGCCTGCGTTCGGCATAAGCCGAAAAATTTCCATACGCGGGCGTGCGCATAAAAAATCCCTTCCGACAAGAAATACCTGTCAGAAGGGACGCATATCTTCGCGCGGTTCCACCCTCATTGCTGTCACAGCCGTCAACATCCATCAACGAACTGCGATAACCACTTCATTCGACGATAACGGAGTCACCGTGCCGGATTAGGGCCGCTTGGAGGTGGTCTTCAAATGTTTCCGCATAAGGAACTCTCAGCTTATGTCCCTCTCTCTGAATGTTTCCGCATCCTACTCTTCTCTTCAACGCTTTCTCTACTTCTCTCTATCATATATCCCGAGTACAGAAAAAGTCAAGCCCCTGTTTTTTCTATTTTATCAGGGCAAAGAAATCTGTGAGATCATCCGTCTTGCACTCGCCCTTTGCCATCCAGAAATCTGCCATATCCTGGCTGATCTTGTAGATGGAGCGCTCGCTGTCCGCATCATTAAGTTTTGCGTTTTCTTCTCTTCCATAGAACTCAAGACCTTCCACATCGCTGGCAATGTCTTCTGCGGTAACTTCCTCAAAACCGCCGGCCATCAGTTCATACGCTTCCTCCGGGTTCTCCTTCAGGAAATCGACTGCTTTGTACCATGCCTCTTCCACCGCTGCAACTACATCCGGATTCTCCTGTGCATAAGCAGTGTTCACCACCAAAGAGTCCAGAATAGTATCCGGATAATCCGCGCTGGTCACCAATGCATGAGCGCCATCTACGCTTTCCAGCGCTTCTGAGAGCTCCGGTTCCCACATGATCGCCGCATCCACTGAGCCTCCCATAAACGCGAGACCTGCTTCTGTGGTGTCGCTCATATCACTCACCCGGATATCCTCCTCCGTCAGAGAACTTCCCGCTTCAAGAGCGGTCAGGAAGAAGTAATAAGAAGATGCCGACTTATCAAGAGCAAGGGTTTTCCCGGCCAGGTCATCCAGCGTCTCAATATCGCCGGTGGCTACCAGTCCGTCCGCTCCCACGGATGCGTCCATGGTGAGCACAAAGCGGCAGTCCGCCCCATTTCCGTACATTTTAATATTAGGATCCTGGGCAGTAGCCAAAAACTGAACGCTGCCTCTGGTGATCAAAGCCGCGTAAGTGGATTCATCCTCAATTACCTGAATGTCCATGTTGATCCCGGCTTCCTCAAAATATCCGAGTTCCTTCGCGATAAACATGGGCGCGTAACCGGTCCAGGTGCAGAATGCCATGGTTACATCTTTTGTCTCCGCGGCATACGCGCTGGCCGCAGGGGCAAGTATCGCCGCACTCAGTACCATTGCTGCAAGTTTTAATTTCTTCATAAATATCATCCTCCTTGTGTCCTTTTATCAGTACGCGTATATTCCGTGTCACCTGCTCATAATACGGCCTACAGGCAGATCAGCCTCTTATTCATAAAAGTTTTTCCCGGCTACCGATCCAGCGCCGCGTCATTGCTCTCCTGCCAGAGCATGTCCATGATCTTCTTTTTTGTGTCCAGAAATTCCGGCAAAACCAGAGAATTGTGGCTGCGCTCTCCCGGAATATTGACGGTCAGCACATCCCTGATAGTTCCGGGGCGGCGGCTCATCACATAGATCCGGTCTCCCAGAAGCACTGCCTCATCGATATCATGGGTAATAAAAAGGATCGTTGTCCCGGTTCGGCGGCTGATATCTGCCAGAAGCTCCTGCATGACTACCCTTGTCTGGGCATCCAGGGCGCCGAAAGGTTCATCCATCAGAAGCACTTCCGGCTCATTTGCCAGGGTGCGGGCAATCGCCACGCGCTGCTTCATTCCTCCAGACAGCTGTCTGGGAAGCGCATCCTCAAATCCGGTAAGCCCCACCAGTTCAATATATTTTTGTGACTGCCGCGCCCTCTCCGCTTTGGAGACTCCTTTCATCTTCAGTCCAAACTCCACATTTTTCCTGACAGTCAGCCAGGGGAACAGGCTGTATCCCTGAAATACCATCCCCCTGTCGGCTCCGGGGCCGGACACCGCCCTGCCATCCAGCAGAACCTCTCCCCGCGTCGCGTGATCCAGTCCGCCAATGATATTGATCAGCGTTGTTTTCCCGCATCCGGACGGCCCCACGATCATCACAAACTCCGATTCGGCCACCTCCAGATTCACATCCCTCAGCGCCTCCACCGGTTCATTCGTCTCCTCGTATGTGCGGGTCAGATTTCGCACACTAAGTTTGATTTTTCTATTCGTATCCTTTTCCCTCATGGATCCTCTCTTACCTTCTACCTAACGTGGCTACTTGCTCATGTTTAGTGGGTCCCAACCCCACATTTGCCGGAGCAAGCTCCGCAAAGTGGGCTTTTGACCCTTACATCATAATATGCCAAATTACTTTGTGTCCGTCAGCCGCTCCTGCCACGGAGCCACGATCCTGCTTAGCAGACGGAACAAAAAGTCCGTCAGAAGGCCGATCAGACCGATCAATATTAATCCGGCAAAAATAGTATCCGTTGCCAGATAGCGCTGTGATTTCAAAATAATATAGCCAAGTCCGTTGCTGGCCGCGATCATCTCCGCCACAACGAGATAGGTCCAGGCCCAGCCGATAGTCAGCCGGAAATCATCCATTAATCCGGGAAGGGATGCCGGGAAGATCACTTCCTTATACACCTGCCAGCGATTCGCTCCCAGAGTCGACGCCGCGTTGATGATATTCTTATCGACACTGGATACCGTATCACATACCATCAGTACAAGCTGAAAAAACGTTCCCAGAAAAATGATGGTATATTTCTGAGTCTCATCTATGCCCAGATACAAAAGCGTCAGGGGCACAAGAGCCACCACTGGAAGATACCTGGCAAATTCGATAATGGGCTGAACAAACGCCGAAACCTTGCGGGAATTTGCCATCAGCATTCCCAGGGGAAGCGCAACGATCACGGACCAGATCCAACCGATCAGTACCCGTGAGGTAGACTCCCAACAGTTTGCCCACAAAGATCCGTCCTGCGCCATAGAGGCAATTTTTTTCAGGACAGAGGTGGGAGTCGGAAGAAAGACTTCACTTACCCAGCCCCCGTAAGAGGCCAGACACCAAAATCCGATGATCAGGAAAAAACAGATAAATGAAAGTGCTTTTTCAATTCTTCTGCTGCGATTTTTATACTGCATTTGACTATACCGCCTTACTTTGCTTTACTCCGCTAATGCGTTACAGCATCACTATATTACCCGATTGCAGAAAGAAGTGCAAGTACTTTTTAACTATATGTTTCCCATGAGTTTCTCTTTCAGCAGCGCTGCCGCCTCCCGCACCACATAATGTACCTGCATCAGCGGATCGGAAGCCGCGGCGATCCCCTCCGCATGCTCATAGCCAAGCTTCTGTGCCAGCAAAACTGCCCGGTAAACATGGAAATTGTTGGAAAGAATACCTGTCCGTTTCTTCCCGCATCCCGTCAGCGCATCGGAAAGCTCCAGATTTTCTTTTGTGCTGGTGGAAGTCTCTTCCAAAATGAGCCGCTCCTTTGGGATACCCCGCTCTGTGAGATAGCGCCTCATACATTCCGCCTCTGTGATCTCTTCCCCTGGTCCCTGACCTCCCGACAGGATCAGAATGGCGTCAGGGTTTGCCTGCGCGTATTCCAGCGCCTTCTGCAGACGCTTCCCCAGAGCCTTTGACGGCGCCTCACCCTTAACCTGAGCTCCCAGCACCACTACGTAGTCCAGATCCGCGCTCCCACTGCTCCTCATACCGCTCACCACATTTTTGCAGAGAAGAAGGAATACGATGAAACCGGCAAGCACCACCGCCAGCACACACCAGCGCAGCCATACCGGGAAGAATCCCGGATGCCGCTTTCCATACGAAAAACAGAATACTCCAATGCCCAAAAACGCCGCAAACGCCAGCCAGATCCAGGCAAAATCCGCCGTGATCCCGGCATATGTCACAATAACCAAATAGTAAACCAGACAGATCAGTCCGGCCGCCATACAAATCCCTGCTCCCACGCTCTTACTGCTCCCTTCTTCCGCCCGCTTTCTCATATTCGGCCTCCCTACTAAAAAGGACTGCCAAAACAACTCCGGCAGCCCAAATCATCAATTTCTTCCACAGCAATATTTGTATTTCTTTCCACTACCGCAGGGACATGGATCGTTTCTGCCGATCTTCTTACCCTTTACGATGGTGTTCATCTTCTTTGCTTCTTTATAAAGATTTTTCTTTGTCTCCGCATCGAAGATCTCGTCCCACATCGGCAGCTCATACAGCCAGTCCGCCTTGGCGTCCACCATGTTCTTGTAGAGCAGTTCCTTGTCAAATCCCAGATTCACTACGGTGTCTTCCGTCATCTCCTCAATGGGATTTTGCTCTTTCAGGCTGTCATTGATACCGTCCAGGAAACCGGTCATGGTCTGCACGGAAATCTCATATTTTTCTGCCAGCTCCTTCACGGTGCCGGATACTACCTCGTCCGGATTGCTCAGCAGTTTTTCATAAATCCCTTTCTCGATCAGAAAGTACTCTGACCAGAACTGCTGCATCTGCTTCTTATCGGTTGTCTGAGAGTAAGCAACATCTCTCCATTCCTGTAATAAAGCCATTTTTCTTTACCATCCTTTGTTTCTTAAATTCTATCTGGCTATTATACCGTATTAGAAGTGATTTTTCAATGGGGAATTATTTATAGCCAACAATAATTATTCTTTTACTAAAATATGATCCGGGTTTGTATATATTTCTGAAATCTGCCTATACTAAGATTAGTCTCAGATGAGACAAAGTATCATTGAATCCCCCTTCAATGAAACTGCACAAATGATAAAAATACTACTTATCCTCCCCTTGATGCCCCGTAAATGCCCGGAAAGCCGCGCGTTTACGGGGTTTTTACGCGAGTAGCGAGCCATTTGCGCCGCTTGCGGCAGCAAATGCGAAAAACCGGACTAATGTGCTGCATACAAACCTCCCGTTTTTTACATCGGTGTTCCGACTTCGATCAGGTTACCATCGGGATCATAGAACCGCACAACCTTCTGTCAGGATCATATTGCCATCGTTATTAAGTACCATCTCAAGGCCAAAGAGGTCATGGTAGAACGCCTTCGCACGCTCAATGTCCTTTGTAACGATCAGTACATTTCTTAGTTTCATACTCTACTCCAGCTTCACAGGCACGCTAATATCAGTGCCGTCATTCTCAGCCACATAAACAGCACAGTTTCTGATATACTTCGACCAATAGCTTCCCTTGGATTCAGGCGTGAGATATTCCAAGATACCCTTCATGGCAATTGCATGTGTGGATATCAGGATATTTCCCTTGAGTCCGCGGATACTTTCGATAAACTCTCCGGCCCGAGTCACCACACTGGAAAGCTGTTCCATTCCTTCCGGTGCAGGATTGTGAACGAAATCGCTGAAGAATGCAATGATTTCCGGACTTGGGTTCTTTAAGTCGGATCCTTCATATGGACCGTAGTCCATCTCGATCAGACGATCGTCAATCACAGGTTCCTTTCCCTCTGCCACGATCTCTGCTGTCTGAATAGCTCTGATCAGGGGACTGGTGAATACATGATCAAAGGTGACTCCCTGAAGCTTTGCGGCAGCTTCCTGCGCCTGCATGATCCCTTCGTCATTCAGCGGATGATCGCTTCTGCCCTGAAGGACGTTTTTCTTGTTCAGTTCAGTTTTCCCATGTCGAATGATATAGATCATAGTTCATTCGCACTGTGAACGAGTTTAGCGTCCACAGAGGCTGCGCCCTCTACATATGGTCTAAGCTTCTCTGCTGTCTTCCCAATACCGCTGCCGCCTGATGTAGCAAAAGCATGTATCGTAATCCCGCTCCAGTCGTATCCCTTACAGAAGGTATTCACTACATTAGGTGCAGCTCCGTACCAAATAGGGAACCCGATATATACTGTATCGTAGTCTGACAAATTATCGATTCTGCCTGCAACCGGGACATCCTTCTTACCGAGTTTCTCTCTGTTGCATCTTGCCAAAGGATTCTTCCAGTTCAGATCCGCATTCGTATACGGTTTCTCGGGTTTGATCTCGAAAATGTTTGCGCCAAGCTTTGCAGCCAGATCCTTCGCGACCTTAGCTGTGGTACCCGCTTCCGCGCTGAAATAAGTAATTAATGTGCTCATACGTCGCTCCTTTATATCCTTCATCGCATTCACTTCTTTACAACCACAGTCAGCATGACCAGATCCGAATCTCCGGTATTGATAATGCTGTGTTCTGACCCTTTCGGACAGATATGCATTACCCCCGGCTTCAGTTCCTCTTCTGCCCCACCGCAGACTGCTCTTCCTTTCCCGCTAATAATGTAGTTCACATCATCTCCTGATTCCTGCACATGCAGGCCGATGCTACCGCCCGAATGGATGATTGTAGGAATGATGCGATAGCTATCGTCGTTATACATCTTCGCAGTCATAGTTCCGGTTCCACCGTTCATGCCTGGAATTGTCAACTCGTCTATCATGTTAAAGTCAATCAGCATACTTCAGTCCTCGCTATCTTATCATTTTTCATCTTCTCTTTCTTGTTACTGACCCGTACAACAGAACTATCGACCAGGATGCGCATATCCACACCTGCAACGATGGCAGGTTTCGGATCACCGTTCGGCAGCGGTACCATCACCACATCATTTACTTTGATGGATTTATCCTCCGTCCTGTAGGCATATGTCTTTCCTCCGTTTTGCTTAGCATAATCAGAAGCCGAATCCGAAATCATCCGCAAATGCCAGATCCATGATTACTGGATGGCGGAAGCTTTCGAGACCGGTCGTATCATCATAGGCGACAAGGTAATACTGCTTGTCCTTGTCATATTTCTTATTTTTGAAGGTGAACCGCATGCGGAAGATCCGTTTGGTCGCATCCGCATCACGGCTGTCTGCTACATAGATATTCTCATTGGAAATCTTCTCGTTATCTTCCGAGATGAAATACAGCTTATAGGTAGCAGGCTTGATGGTATCGCTGACCGGATCCGACTGAATGAAATCCATGGTCGTGATCAGGTTCGTGATCTTCTGCACCATGCTGACCAGTGCGATCTGCGCCGGGCGGGTCTCCATATGGCCGCGCTCCATCTTGATATCCAGCACCGGAACCAGCATCTCCTGCGGAGAGGATCCGCCATGCACAAAGTTCTGACCGCCTCCGGCCACCTTGAACACGTTGCTGCTCACCGGATAGGAAACCACCTTCGTATCGTCATTCCCAAGAATCAGGGACATCGGCATAAACGCCACGCCCTCATCCACAACCGGATCCTTCGCAACAATAAATCTGCGGTTGATAAAGGCATTCTTCCCGCTCACGCCACCGATCTTGCGGCCCAGGCCGGTCTCTCTTTCGCCTACGGCGAAATTCACCTTCTCGCTCTCAGTAACCTTATCACGCTTATAGATAAAGCCATGATCCGCCGTCACAATGAAATGATAGGTGTTCGCATTCGTAGAAATCCGGCGAATAAGATCCATAATCTCCTGAATTGCCTCTTCGCAGGCTACAAATACTTCATCTTCCGTATTTGCCTTGTCCCCACGAGCATCGATCTGGTTGTGATAGACATAGACCACCTGCTTCCCGGTGAAGATATCCCGAAGGTCATTCTTCTTCAGTCCCTTAATATCATCGAACTGTACACACACGCCATTCGGAACATGCTTCTGCAAAACGGTCTGCCTTCCAGCCAGGCTGTCGCAAAGGACATCATCCGAAAGAACCTGATAATCATCCGTCATAGTAAGACTGCTGTGTGGTAGAAGTGCTCCCATGCCCAGTTTCGTATAAGATGGAAGCACAGACAGTTGCACCTCCATCTTGGCCGTACATTTCGGATCATCCTGCATCCTCTGAAGCAGCTCTTGTCCCACCTCGTAGCGCATCGCATCCGAGATGATGACAACCGTGCGCTCTTTCACGTGATTTAAGTTTCTGCGATAGAAATTCCTCTGAAGCGGGATCTCCATGAAAGCGTTCTCTTCTTGAATCGCATCATTCCATGCAGGAAGGAGCTTTGCCAAATATTCATTCGTATAGATGTTCTCGACCAGTGTCCTTAAGGCTTCAAATGCAGATGTATCTTCCATCTGGTCATAACTGAAATAGAACTTCCGATATTCTCTATCGATCTTCAGGTCTTCTTTCCGATATCGAGTAACAATGTTCTTGAATCCTTCCGGAGTCACATAATTGGCCGCTTCGATTAGATGATAAGCGCTTGCCAGTAATTGATATGTTTTTCCGGTCTTCCGACCGAAATGCATCTTAGCACGCATCTCGCAAAGCGCTGGAATATCGTATTTGTCCAGCTTTGCGCCTGTATCCTCTGCGGTCAGACGTTCCACGATCCACTTGACGATTATCTGATCGAAGGCAATGAAAGTATCACATTCCACCAGATCCTCCGGGGCATAATCTGAAAGCGTCGTACTCGTATTCAGGCATGCTGCAACATGGGCAGACAATTCGTCATACCGATCACGGTAAAGCACGCTGTTCGACAGGTTATCCAGAAATGCAATAATGTTGCCGGACTTATATGACACAAAGGTCTTCCAAGGCTGCGGAACATCTCCGGCCAACTGCCGCTCTGTTGCTGTTACAAACATCGTAACCAGAAGTTTCTCCAAGCTGGGCTTCGGATCGGTGTATCCGAAATGCTGCTCACAGAGTTTCCAGAAGGACGGAAGAAGGTCGTATTTGTCGATCTCCATAAGGAACTTATTATGGCCTAGGCCGGCTTCTCTTCCGACTTCGCCGGAATTCACCTTCTCTGTCAGCATCACGCGGATCACTTCTTCGAAAGAGCAGGTCCGGGTACGGCAAACGCTGGCCAGCATGCCAACCAGAATATTCTCCTCGTTGAAGTTCTCGATCTCCAGATCATAAAAACGCTGTGTGCGGTCCTTATTGGCAAAGAACTTGATATGCTTCTCGATGACCGGCTTATACTTCTCTTCGATACCCAGATCCACAGAAAGCAGCGATGCACGGTCCGCAAAGAACCTCTTGGAGTACAGCAGAGTATCCTCCAGGTGGTTATCTTTCACGTCCGGTTTCGGGAACGGAGCATAAATCAGATAATTGGTCGTCGTATCTTCCCGTTCCAGAAATCTTTTCGTATAAAACTGATTGTCCGGCTCCAGACGATAGATCGTGGCATTCTCCAGAGTGACGTCTTCCATATCCTCTTTGAATTCACCTTTATCGTCATACCAAAAGACGAGCTTCCGGGTATCTCCCGTAAACTCAGCATTCAGCCGGTCTATGATTTGTTTCAGGTTAAGCTCTGCCATAACCTACTACCTCATTTCTTTGCCATGATATTCTTTGAATCTGCGAGCACCTCATAGAACTTGCCATCATTCGCTGTCTGGAGCTTACGGTAATTAACCTTTACACCGTCATCCAGATCCAGCTCTATACGTGACAATGCCAAATGGGCAAGCTTCTCATCATACTCACGGCATTCTTTCAATTGCTTTGTCAGTTTGTCTCTGCGCTTTGTAGCTTGACCCACTTCACGAGCATTCGTACTGTGATCGATCATATCCTGCATACGGTTAATCTCGCTCTCGTAGATACGCTGCATGCGATGCAGGTAGTCGATACGCAGATTGCCGATGGTATCCGCGTTGTAGCGATGCAGATAGATCAATGCCTTGAAGCCGTTTTGTTTGCCGCTGTCAAACAACCAGTAGATCGGCCGCTTGCCGGAGCCAGTTACGGAATACGTCTGACAATGATCTTTGAAGAAATCGTTCAAGAAGTAGTTGTGGATGATCTCACGAGAGGAACTACCTTTGTTGCCTAGGGCTTTGGCGATGAAATCAAGGTTTTCTTCCAGTGTGCCCTCTCCAAAGGCCACCTTCAGGAATGCGCAAAGGCGTGAAACAATATCATCTTCCAGATATTCTTCATCAGAAATGGGAATGATATTATCTGCATCTGGCTTGAACTGACCATAATTTCCTTCGGTCCACTTACCGTCTGCATAAACAAGGCCCGTAGAACCGAGAGAATAACGTCCAAACATGCAGCCCACAGCATAGGACAGTAGAGCCTTTATATCCCGTTGCAGATCAGCGCGGCGTACTGTTACATCTTTATCTTCCACATCCGGCGTCAGTTCATCCTGCAATCCATAGATGTCAATAAAGATACGGTTCAATTCTTCCTCGTTTGACTTGAGCTGTTCAAACCGGAGATCACACTCTTCACACCAAGCCCGGAAGCACTCTTCAATCGTTGCATTGTCAGAATTCCAATGACTGCGGCTAAGTGCTTCTTTTACCAATGGATGTCTTTCAAAATCCCAGGATGTTTCAAATGCATCCCAATCATTTTTACTTATTTCAATGTTATTCTTTACTAATGCAGTAACAGCCGTCTTCTGCTGTGCATCATACACAAAGGGGATTTTGGCAATATCTCCCCACTGAAAATGTACTGATACACAAAGCACTTTCATATATTCATCCGCGATGGACGAGTTCAAAAAGCCTTCCAAATAGTATCTTATCTCAGCATCTTCTGTATATAACATCGGTCCTGCAGAACACGCAATTGCCCCCGGAGGAAGATCTCGGAAGGATGACTTTGAAATAGAAACATCAGTCCAAACAATTCCTGGTCTAAAATAATACTTATCACTTCCGCCACTAAAACCCGAAAATGATTTTAACTCAGCTCCATTATTCTCATAGTTGATGACATATTCCTGATTTCCATACCATCGTCTATAATTGCCTCCCTTGCTAAAAGCAACCCACTTTTGGGGATAATGTAATTTGTCTCCGTTAACTTCAAACCAAAGCCTAATAAAACGATCATTGTCTCCCGTGGATATACGCATTTTCTGATCGCAATAGTCGGATACACTTTTCTTCTCAAAAAGCTTTACGAAAGGTTCTGACAATGAATAAGCAATAGGCATTCCGGGAATCATAGAGAAATTCTGTTGTGAAACCACATACGATCTATCTCTATTAGTTAGACGTTTCTCCAATTGTTCAGAAGACGACACCTCTCCAGCTTTATCGAACAATTTCAGGTAAAATCCTTTGTAAGAAGATAATTTAGCATTTTCCAGCACAAAAGAAACAGATCCAAAATCGGAACCAAAAACACCTCTTCCATTATGAAGCAAACTAATTATTTCGCTATTTGACAAAACCGTCTCACGAAGCAATTTGATCGTTTTTCAATTGAAACTTGAGTTTTGCAACCGTCTTTTTGTGCTAATTTCGCCGCCCTCCGTGACCGTCCGTTACCCTCGACCTGAACCTTTCCGTCATCCATCAATTCCGAAAGAATTACCCTCGTCCGTGCGGAACTCAGTCCGATATACCCGGTTATGTCCACCGCTTTGCTGCTTCCTTGCTCTGTGAGATATTCAATAATTCGTCGCTTATTTTCAGCTGTTTTTGCCGCTTGTTCGTTTCTGCTTGTTTATCTATGAAAGATAACGTCAAAATCGTCCGATCGGGATCAAACTGCTCCTCGAACTTCGGCGATACCCAGCCCTGGGTATCCCATACAGCGTAGATATCCGGCACGCCGCTCCCTGTTCGCTCGCCGATGCCGATCATATTGAACATCTTCATCAACGCTTTATTCCTTGGATCAGAAATACCGCCCTTACTCTGACTTCTCCCGAAAACCCAAACGCTATTTTAAATGTCCAGCTTATAAACCAGTAATACCCGCTCACCAAGAAGTTCCGATATCAAATAATCTCTGATGTCCGGCTTGTCATAATCTGGATCATTCGGATTCTGCTCACGGTATACTTCCAAATACTTTTCTGCTTCTTCCTGTGTATTAATCGCGATCAATTCTACGACCTCATCCGAACAGAGAATGCCTCTTGTCTGTTTTATTGCAATGATATTCTCCGTTATTCTCCGGTCTCTCACTTTCCCTTCTTTTTCCTTATCAACCCTACTTTGAAAATTCTCAATAGCTTCATTAATTAACGCTTCCGCGCCGATTTGGTCGCCTTCTTCATACTTCTTCTGAATTTTTGTCCATACATATTCCATTCCAATAGTAATCTCCGGATATTCTATTAGTACCAAATCATCTGTCCGCGCAGGCGGACAATGCAAACTAATTTAATCTGTTTATTTGACCCGACGCCCGACGATACTGTGTTGACCACTAAAACAACACCATGAAAGAAAGCCCGGCACCTGGCCGAGCCCTCCTTACACAATACACTTCAGATGGGACTTTCCATACTTTCCGGTGTACAAATTTACTCCTGTTCAAAAATCAAGATCCTTTCTCTGGCATCACCAGAAAACAGATCTTTACAATCAATCTCGTCCACAAACATCAGATCCTCCAACGTCATGAGCCACGCCACATATTCATCGGAAGGATAGTAAAAGAGCAGTAGTCTCTCACGTCCATCCCATGACTCTCGGATGCGTCCCATCACTTTCTGCAGGATCTCCACTGAAAACGGATTGAAGAAATAGAACCGGTCAACTTTTTCCGGAACCTGATATTCCTCCGCCTTCCCATGGACAAATTCCACTCTGCCCGCTCTCATAACATTTCCCTTGTTCTCACATGCTACATCGTAGATACGATCATCATATTCCACACCGATGCAGCGGCATCTGCACTGATAGTAGAGGAAGAATTCTACTCGCCCTTTTCCGCAGCCATAGTCAAGAAAAGTATTCTCCTTCGTTATATAACCACTGTTTGCCAGCCTCTCGAGAACCGAGTAAGGCGTCGGCTCATATGGATATCGATACTGATCAGAACGAGAGGCATCGCGCCCGGTAGTCCTGATACGAAGAATCTTATCCCACTGCGCATCCGTCATCATCTGTTCTCTCCTTAAACTCCCTTAAGATCAAATCCGTAATCCCCTCATTCGTCCCGGGCACGATCCAAACATATCTTATTCAATCCCCGATCAGCTCGTACTGCAGCATTTCATACTTCAGGAGGCTGCCCTCCATGATTTCCTCCGGCAGAAGTGCTCTTGCTACCATTTTAGATTCGGGTTCCGCTTCGTCCGTGCGCCTGAGAAATGCATAATCACCGTCAATACGTTCCACTTCAAAATACATTGTCTGAAATTCCATTCCCGTTTCCTCCTCAGTGTTTTTCTGCGGATGCCATCTCAGACAGTCGCCGGATGCCAAACGATAGCATATTCCACATTATACTATAATTGGTTATGAAACTCAACATAATGATTTTCAACACATATGGACGATTACCATCAAGTGATCATTCATCTGCTGGTTGAAAAATTTTACGACATCAAAACGCAGCTCGCTTCTCACTTTTCTGGAATCAAAAAGCCGCTAAAACAATAAATTGCTCAAACGGCTTATTCTATGCTCTCTTCCTTGGTGCAGAAAATCATCTAAACGCTCAAACTACCTACTTTATCATTTTCTGACGAAAGGCAGTTTCGGTAATTCCTGCCTGTGCAGCTGCGTCCTTAATGGAAAGGAGTCCTTTCTGCACAAGGAATCAAAGCGTAATCGATACTAAATTGCCATTTTTTCGTCAAAATACTCATCAGTAAAACAATTTTGTGTATTCCGTCCGTGTATCGGCAATGTGATAAATATAAATCACTTCCCCAACCTGCCGATAAATGGCCACATGCCTTTTGCAGATAACCATCCGATACCCAAGTGCATTTAACCATGGATCTGGTGTCAGCGCACCGGAATCCGGAAAGTTTTCTAAACGTCCTAAGCAGTCCAGAATATGATCACTGACCTTCAGAGCCGTATCTACATCAAACTGGATCAGATAATAATCCTCAATCTTTTTCAGATCTTCCCAGGCTGACGGCAATATTTCTACTCTATGCATCATTTACACGCTCCCTCAACCTCTTTCTTGCCTCTGATACACTTACAGTAACTGCGCCGTCCATTCGTTCCTGCTCAGCCTGCAGCACTTTTGCCCGTAATTCCAACATCTGCTCTCGCTTCTCAAATGCATTTATATTCATGAGAACCAGATCGCCTTCTCCATTTTTTGTAATATAGATGGGTTCTTTCGTCTCTTTCGCAAGTTTGGATATCGAAGCATAATCATTTCTTAACGCTGCTGACGCCTTGATAATCATAGAATGCACCTCTTTATATCTTAATTTTGATATAATTATATTCCGTTTTTGATATTATGTAAAGTCCTTTATCACAATTGTTTCCCGATCAAATGATAGGTACAGCAACCATCTTTCTCTAAACGATTGCTTCCCTCACGTCAAGGTGTTGCCAAACTGTTGCCAAATAAAAAAAGAGTGCAAAAAGCCCGATTCTACAAGGATTTTTTGTTTCAGTAACGTTTCTACTTATCCTCCCCTTGATAAAACCCCGCAGGCTCACAAATTCTCGCAAGCCTGCGGGGTTTTTACGTTTACAGTTTTTTTACCAGCCGCCTCGCATTCCGTCTCCCGGATTCATACCGCCTTCGGAATCCATACCACCTCCGAAGTCCCTGCCAGATCCTTCGCCATAGATCAGGGAAGTCATTTCTATCGTATAGATCTCAGTTCCTACCGTCAGTGTGTAGGATTCCCCCGCAGTGATCTGGGGAGCGCTGACAATTACCACCTGGAAGGATTCCTGTGCTGTGTATTGGACGATCACATTCCCCGACGCGTCGCTGAGCGTCACTATGGTTCCTGCCGCCTGCATGGAGGACAGAGTATACAGGATGCTGCCCTGGGTGGAATCCTGGTCAAAGTTCTGCTGCATACCGGATACCCCAAGTCCGATCACGCATCCTCCGCTGATCGTGCCCGCATTGTCATAGTCAATTATTCCGTTATCGCTTCCGGAAGGGCCGGTAATATAGATTTCTCCGCCGGTCACATAGAGGCTGCCGTTGGCGTCCAGGCTGTCCCCCTGGGAATTAATATGCAGAATGCCTCCTGAGATCGTGAGTGTGGGCTGTGAACCGCCGGACGCATTGATCCCGTCCTCATCCGTCATGATGGTTAGATCTCCGCCGGAAATAGTGATATCCACCGCCTCCAGGCCCTCATGAGCATCGATGTTCATCACGGATCCTGTCACCGTCAGCGCATTTTCTGCGTGAACGCCGTCATCAGCGCTCTTTATCGTGATAGTTCCGCCGCAGATGTAAATATATCCTTTTCCTTCCTTGTCATCGGAAACCTGCATCCCGTCGCCGCCGCTCTGAATGGAAATACTGCCGTCCGCGATCCGAATGCTGTCATTGGCAGATATCCCATGACAGGCAGACGTGATCTCATAGGTACCGCTGGTGATCTTCAGATCGTCCTTGCCCACAATGCCATGTCCCGTCTCACTGGTCACCGTCAAGGTCCCCTGACCGTTCATAGTCAGATCACTCCTGGAAAAGATTGCGCCGTCCACATTATTGTCATCCGTCTGCACATAATCCCCTGTGGATGCCAGGACGTTCCGTGAATCCGCTGTTGTGGTCAAAAAAACTTTATCTCCGCTTTTAATATAAAGCGCTGCGCTGGTGGTACTGGTGACCGATGCATGATCCAAAACCAGCTGCGCCTTTTCGTCGTCCGCCAGTTCCACCACGATCTGACCGTCACTGAGCGAACCTGTCAGAACATAGGTTCCGGCATTCGTGATGGTGATCGTATCTCCCTCGATAGAAACTCCGGAGCCGCTTGTCTTCGAAGCCCCGTCCTCCAGCGTGATCGTGACATAATCCGAGTAGTCCGTCTCATAGTCCCGGTCTGTAAACAAATCCTCTGCCAACTGAGAAGCCGTGGATGCTGCCGCAGTTGTTGATGTCTCTGTAGTCAATGAGGCCGTCTCCGTCTGTATCGTATTCTCTGTCTCCGAAGCGCTGCCCATGCGGGAACCACAGCCGGTACAAAGTATCATAGAAAGCATGATTGCCATAAATTTTGTAGATTTTTTCACAGTGATCCCTCCTCATATATTACATTTTCTATAATTCGGAAGCGTCTGCATCAGACAGAGACATGCTGATCTCCAGGTTGCCGTTGCGGCAGCGCAGCGCGTCTATCAATGCCTTCTCTGTTCCCGGCTCTTTCAGTGTAATATCGTAGGTCAGGCGGTTCAGGCTGCCAAGATTTGTCGTCTTGATCCTGGTGAGAGCCGCGCTGGATGTGTACTGCTGCATGATCTCATCAAACATGCCGCCGTACTCCAGATCTTCCGGCACCGTGACACAAAGGGTTCTGCGCAGGCTGCCTTTGCTCTCCCAAATGAAACCGATCCTGTCGTACAGCAGATAAGCCCCGCACAGAACAGCGGTAAACATCAGAGCGAACACCGGGTAGCCCATCCCGCAGGCAAGTCCGATGGCCATTGCAGTAAAGATTGCCCCGATCTCACGGGCTGTTCCGGCCGCCGAACGGAAACGGACCAGCGAAAAGGTACCCGCCACAGCAACGCCCGCTCCCAGGCTGCCGCTGACCATCATGATAATGACACTGACTATCGCCGGCAGAGTCGACAGAGTAACCGCAAAGCTCTTTGTGGGTCTGGCGTAGGTTCGGTACACCATCGTTAGCACAAATCCAAGAACCAGCGGAGATAAAATACAAATTAAAAATCCAATGACAGATAAACTTCCTGTACTTTCCGATGTAAGAATTGAGTTAAGCACAATACACACCCCTCTCTCTCATAGTATTTCGTTCCTGCATGATCGTGTAAGCCCTTCCATATTTGGAAAAGGTGGTCATACGGATATTGTTCTCGCTAAGCGCCTTTGCAAGCCAAACCGGAATGGCAGACGATGTCTTTATTTCCAGCAATGACTGCCCGGGCTGCAAGAGCTGCCGTCCCCAGGGGGCGGACACCAGGGTCAGTTCCTGATCTCTCCACCGGATGTTTCGGTCGAAGGTTATCCGAAGATCCGCATCCTCCCGGCTAAAATAGGCGATCCGGTCATAACACAGATATACTGCCGGAAGCAGTTCCCGATAGTATTTCTTAAACCAGTCGATCTCCCGTCCGATCTGGCTATCCTCCGGAAGGTGCGTTTCCCCGGCCAGGTACCTGGACGCCTGCGCCTCTTTCATGGAAATCCGGCGTTTGTAGACGATACCGTCATACTTCTTTTTCAGTTCTACAAAAACCATGCCGTCCTGCTGCGCTGGTCCATAGCTGCGCAGCCGCAGTTTTTCCTTATAAACCGGCTTTTCCATGGACCGGCGGATCAGGCGGAAATCCCTGGTGTCGTAGTACAGACTGCAGATGGTACTCTCTCCGTACTGATCCTGCTGCATATGATCCTGCATTGCCAGTTCTAACGCCATTCTTTGTTTTCTGTTTAGAAGAAATTTTACTTCATGCCGCTGAAATGTTCCGCTGCTCATTTTGATACCCCCTCTCTTTTTCTGATAACAGGATATCTCCCGAACTTAAAATCAACTTAAAGTAAAACTTTAATTACAAGTTTTTTCCCATCCGGACATTCCGCATACATTTTTCCTCCCATAGCCTCCGCCAGAGAGCGGGCCAGAGGAAGCCCCAAACCATATCCGGGTGTACTGCTGTTTCTGGAACTGTCCCCCCTGTAGAAACGATCGAACAGTTTTTCCTGTTTTCCGGCAGTCAGTCCCTTTGCAGGATTTTCTTCCCGCAAAACCACGCGATTCCCTTCTCTTCCAAACGCGAACCGGATTTCTCCTGCGTCTTCTGTATATTTCAGCGCATTGTC
Organism: uncultured Lachnospiraceae bacterium; assembly: GCA_902802515.1. Classification (GTDB taxonomy): domain Bacteria; phylum Bacillota; class Clostridia; order Lachnospirales; family Lachnospiraceae; genus Merdiplasma. The sequence continues at coordinate 14,463 of CADCMM010000016.1, read as the reverse complement.
CGCAAGGATCGCGCAAATTTTTTCCAGTGCTTCCCTATTTGTTTTCAACTGTATACCCGGAGTTATATCCATGGTAAAGCAAACTTCTTTTTGATCAGCCATCATTGCGTAAGGTTCCAGTGCCTCCAGTACGATCCCGGAAGCGTCCATCTGTGAGAGTTCCACTTTGTGCGCCTCCTCGTCCATACGGGCCAGCGCAACCAGTTCCTGCGTAAGCCCGGACAAGCGTTTTACCTGTCCGTGGATCGACTGTGTCCATCGGCTCTCTCCCCCCTCCAATTCGATCACCTCCACACTGGAAGAAATGATCGCCAGCGGTGTTTTGAGTTCATGTCCGGCGTTCGTGATAAATGATTTCTGCTTTTCATAACTCTCAATGATAGGACGGATGGCCCGGCCGGATAATAGCCAGGCAACAACAAACAGAATTGCCAATCCGATCAGTGTAACTACAATGCTGATGATCAGAAAAGAACGGCTGGAATCTATATTTTTACTGCAATCCAAAAACAGATACTGGACGCCCTCTTCTTTTTCCACTTTCATATAACGGAAGTTTCCGCTGCGCCCGGAGTTTTTCCCTTCCCTCTGCAGGCGATTCGCCAGATCAGCGGCTTCTTCCTCGGTTATGGATGCGATCTTGCTGGTATCCACAGAGAGTACCTCTCCCTCTTCATCCAGCAAAACGGAAAAATACCGGGTCTCATACGGCGTTTCAGCCGTCATATGCCGCCCGGAAAATTTTTTCCCTTTTTCTCCCTGAAAACCATCCTCCGATACATCCTGTGGACCATCGGGGTCTTCCTTTCCATTTATCGGAAAGCGTCCCCCGTTGTCTGCCAGGTATTGAAGGATCTCGATCTCATTATTTCTTCGTTCCACCGCGTTCGCCAGATTCACGATCCCCATCAGGAGCGCCAAGACCAAAATTGCGGAGACCATTGTGATCTTAACAAAACTTTTCTTTAGTTTTTGCTTCATTGGACTTCCTCCAGACTATAACCGAGGCCGCGGCTTACACGGATCCGTATATCCGCCCCCACGGATACCAGTTTCTTTCGCAGAGCGGACAGGTTGACCCATACCACGTTGATCTCCGCATCGCTGTCATATCCCCATATCTTTTCCAGAAATCGTTCCGTGGAAATGCACTGGCCCGCGTTGATCATCAGCATCTCCATGAGCTGAAATTCCTTGTTCGCCAGCCGTTCCTGTCCATTCGGACCGATCATCAAAAAATCGGTGCGGTTTAAAATTACATTTCCGCAATGCAGGTCTGTATCCTGCAAAGCCGGCTGTCGCCGTGTGATCGCCCGGATCCGGGCAAGCAATTCCTTTGACGCAAACGGCTTTGTGAGGTAATCGTCTGCTCCGCAGTCCAGCCCCGCCACTCTGTCATCGATCTCACTCTTTGCCGTGAGCAGCAGAACCGGCACACAATTGCCCTTGCTCCTTATCCTGCGCAAAACGGTAAGCCCGTCCACCTTCGGCATCATAATATCGAGAATAACCGCATCATATTCGATGCCGTCAAGGTAGTCAAGCGCTTCCTGTCCGTCATACACTGCATCCACCGAATAATTGGCGTGGGTCAGGATCACCACCAACGCATCCGATAATTCCTTCTCGTCTTCCGCTAAAAGCAGTCTCATATCTCTCTCCCCCTGTTTTTTCATATGCTATCACGCATCCGACACCGGCTGCCGGAAGCAGCGCCCCCGCTGTGGGATACACGATCAGCAGCCGGTTCGTTGTCCCGTAAATATCCAGGACGCCGCGGAAAATACATCCAAGCGTTAGAGTGATGATACCACAGTTCCAGAAGCGCAATGCCATCTCGCCAGGCAAACGGTGTTCTCCCAGGGCCATAACACTGTAGGGCAGAACGCCTAAAACCAATGGAACCGCAAATCCGTAGATCATATAATAGGAGTACACCTCGTGGCTGAAACGCTCATAGACCGCGCCCAGCAATCCGAAAAACAAAACCCATCCAAGCTGCTTCACCGCCTGTTTTTCCCATATCTTACGATCCGATATATACAATATCACTCACCCCTCTTTCCTTAATTTTCCCGTTTGTGGTGGGATTGTTCACCACCTGCCCATTAAAGTACATGGTGGACGATCCGCCTCCGTCCAGATTATAGGCAGTCTGTACTCCCAGCGTCTGCATAAACTGCGCAAGCTCGTACAAAGAAAGTCCCTCGCTCTCATGAGTGCGTCCGTCGGACACTACAAACACATAATGGTTGTTGGTGATCATCCCTATGGCGGTTCTCGGATTGCTGGCCATGGACTTTCCTACCTCCTGATCCTCTGTCACCGTCACAAGTCCGTCCTCCAACAGTCCCGGGCCGAAGCAGAATGCCTGCCAGACTCCCTGCGCTGCCAGTTCCTCCGCTGTGTACTCATCCGAATCGACTACTTCCATTCGGCCGTCCGCGTAAAGACAGAGAATATCATTTCCATTACCGTTGTCCCTGTACACGACCCCATTGCGGATCACATAACCGGACTCCTGTACGCCGTAATAATCGCCGTTCACCGCCAGTACCGCATTGTTAGCCTCCGCCATAGTGGAAGTCTTTTCCGTTATATTTTTTCCGTAAGTGTCCTCAGCAAAGGCCGTTTTCAAATACTCGGCTGATGTAAGGAGCACGTCCGCAACATATATATGAGTATCATACTCGTAATATTCTTTCAGGGTAACCGTTATATTTTCATCCTGATAAATATCGCTGCTCAGAAGTTCCGTGCCGTTGTCCGTTTCCTCCAAGGCCGTTGTTTTTTCCGGCTCGTTCTCAAACATGGCCGTGTTCATCTGGGTGGCGTTCGTCTGATAGGAACTGCGCAGAACAAAGGTATCCAGTGAAATATATACGGTAAATGCTGTGAGAGCCACTCCGTAACACACCGTTCAAATCCGCCTTTTCATTCTGTCACACGCTCCCTCCGAAAAATTCTCTCATATTCCTACGTTCTTTTAGCTTCATTTTAGTCCCTGCTTTCATAAAATGCCAGTCAATATTACATGTTATGTAAGCATATTAAACACCATGAAGTTAAAATGAACTTAAACCGCGCAAAAATTATATCCCAATCTGCGCCAGAACCTCTCTTACCTCAGAAACCGGAACAATCTCTATTTTTTCTTTTACTTCCTGCGCTACTTCCTTCAGGTCATGCACGTTTTCTTTCGGAATAAATACCTTTGTGATGCCCGCTCTCTGAGCTGCCATCAGTTTTTCCGGAAGCCCGCCGATGGCCGTCACCGCTCCCCGCAGTGACACTTCTCCGGTCATGGCAATGTGGGGGGCCACACTTTTTGCTGTGACAAGAGAGGACAATGCCGTTGTAAGAGCAATACCCGCAGAAGGCCCATCTTTCGGCACTGCGCCTGCAGGTACATGAATATGCAGGTCATTCTCGTTAAACAATTCCGCTTTATCCGGGTATAGGGTCTTCACAAGGCTCACGGCGATCTTGGCGGACTCTTTCATCACATCTCCCAGCTGCCCGGTGATGATCAGTTCTCCTTTCCCTTTGGTCAGAAGCGTTTCAATATAAAGGATCTCGCCGCCCACCGGCGTCCATGCCAGCCCGGTCACAACGCCTGCTTTCGGCTCCGCAAGCACTGTGTCATGGTGGATCGGTCTTGTCTCCATCTCCTGGCGTACCGTCTCCTCCGTTACAAGAAACTTCTCTTCCGGCTTTGAAGAGACCTTGACTGCCAGGATCCGGCAAAGCGTGTCAATATGTTTGCGAAGTCCCCTGACGCCGGCTTCCATGGTATAATCTGAAATCAGAAGTTTCAGTGCGTCGTCCCGGATCTCCAGCTGTTCTCTTGAAATACCCATATCCTCCATCGATTTTGGAACCAGATGCTCTCTGGCAATACAGAGCTTTTCTGCCGGGGTATATCCGTTAAATGGGATCACCTCCATGCGGTTTAAAAGAGGTTCCGGTATCGTATCCGTTGCATTGGCCGTGCAAATAAACAACACGTTAGATAAGTCATAAGGCACATTCATGTAATGGTCTGTGAAGGTACTGTTCTGTTCCGGATCAAGTACCTCCAGCAATGCGCTGGCCGGACTTCCGTTGTAAGAAGCAGACAATTTATCCACTTCATCCAGCACCATCACCGGATTTGACACTCCACTCTTCTGAATACCGTCCATGATCCGCCCGGGCATGGCCCCGATATAGGTTCTCCGATGCCCCCGGATATCAGACTCGTCATGAACGCCGCCAAGGCTGACTCTGACATATTCTCTGTCCAGCGCCCGGGCAATACTTTTGCCAATACTGGTCTTTCCGGTACCCGGAGCCCCTACAAACAGTAAGATGGAACCGGATTGCTGCTTCTTCAGGTTCATCACAGCAATCTGCTGTATGATTCGGTCTTTCACCTTTCCAAGTCCGTAATGATCCTCGTCCAGGATTTTTCTTGCGTCCTCCAGATCAATGTACTCAGCGTTCTCCTTTTTCCAGGAAAGACTGGTAACAAAATCAAGATAATCATACAGAATACCTGCTTCTACGCTCTCCTTTCCTTCCTGCCTGAGACGGTTCAAAACTTTCTCCGCCTCTTTCCTGGCTGTCTCATTCATTCCGGATTCCGCGATCTTCTTTGAAAATTTCTGTACATCCGTCACATTTTCCGGGTGCATCTCATCCAATTCCCGCTGCAGATACTCCATCTGACGTTTGATGGCAGACTCCCGGTACATCTTCTGGGTTTCTTTCTGCTGAGAGCTGACGGCCTCATTGGTGATCCTCCCTACCTCCAGATAATCGTACAACACTTTCTCGATCATCTCAGTACGCTTCGCTACACTGTCTTCCGCAAGGATCGCATAGCACTCTGCGTTATCTGTTTTCATCCAGGGGGAAAGGCCGGCCACCACCGCATTAATGGAATCCAACTGTCCAAGATACTGTTCCGCCATGTCTTTCCATTCATACCCAGAAGCAAATGCTCTGATTTCCTGAATCAGATTTTTCAGTTTCTCCTGCTCTACCGCGCTGTCCAGATCGTTGATCTCACTCCTGCGGGAAATTGTCAGATGAATAGAATGATCCCGGTTGACTGCAATGGTATCCAGATTCACCCTGTATCCGGTGCGCACGGCGGCATAGCCCTGCTGATTGATCTCCGTTACCGTACCGGCTACTCCAACAGGATAGAAACTCTCCTCCGTCATCTCTTCGTATTTTTCATTTTTCTTTGCTATAATTAATATAACCTTCTGTCCCACCGCCACACCATTTCCGCCAGATGCTTTCTGAAGCTGCTCCATTTGAAAATAATAGGTTGCACCCGGGACAAGAAGCATATCTCTAACAGGTACTACCAGCATATCACTTTCTCCTCTCGTAATTTCCAAATCAATATTCTTACGTCATTTAAACTCAAAAAATTTTGTTTCAAGCTCCGGATATACTCTATTCAGGGAAATTGAGATCCCCGAACGGTTCATGAAGCAGTGCGTACTCTTCGCTGTTGCCTTGACATCCTGCGTCTCCTTATCATATATAGTGTATTCCAGTGCCATTTTCTTTCCGTCATACTGAACCAGCTTTGTCTCGATCACCACAGTCTCATCAAAACGAACCATGCTGATATAGTTAATGGATTCGGAAAGCAGGGGACAGATGATCTGCAGCTGTTCCATCTGTTTATATCCCATTCCCAGTTGGTTTAAAAGATCCATCCTGGCATCCTCCAGCCATTTCATATAATTGGTCTGGTGGATCACCCCCATCTGATCCGTCTCATAGTATCTTGTATGGTGCTCATAAGGCTTAACTTTAGGCTGTTCATAAGTGCCGTTTACTGTTACTTCCTGCTTCTCCATTTCTACCCACTTTCTTCACAAAGTGACGGGAAACACGCTCTTTAAATTTCCAACGTAAACAAAAACAGAATGTCAGTAAAGACATCCTGCTTAGAGCACTTTCCTGTCTATTCTGTTATACCACATTTGTTAGCACTCGTCAAGCGTGAGTGCTAACAAATTCTGTGAATTTTTTGTGAGGCCGCATAAACACGGGCTTCACAAGACTTATTGATACCTATTATTTGCTTGATTTTCGGATTTTACACCAATTTTACACCTTTTTTTCAAAACTTTTTTTTACACAGCCACGGAAACATTCATTTTTGCGATTTCCGTTTCCACCCTGCCCATGTCCGCGATGTGATTATATACATTCATCGTAACTCCAATATCTGCATGGTCTACGCTCCGCTCCGGTCGGTGCTAAACGCGTGCCACTGGCACGCAGCACCCCATCACATACTGCATAACTTTTGGATCAACACCGCGCTCCGCCATTCTGGTGCAGCCGGTGTGTCTGAGGATGTGTGCCGAGATATGCGGCATCAGTTCCGGCTCCCGGTTTTCTCTTTCCGCAGTTTTCCGTTCCTGCCTGTTATAAGCATTTACGATATTCCTCAGAAAACTATTGACACCTTCTGGCATAAGCGGTCTGCCATTCTTTGAAAGAAAGATAAAGCCTTTCCGGTCACCGATCTCCACATCGCTCCTCTTACCAAGCATGAAATTCAGCTCGCGCTGTTTTTTAAATGCTTCGTAAACCATATCGGTCATGGGAATCGTTCTAAGTCCCGCCTCGGTTTTGGTTGAACCGGAATGGAACTGATAACCTTCTCCACTATTGTGATATGTCAGTGCGCCACTGATGGTCACCTCTCTGGTCTTCATATTTATGTCAGACCATGTGAGGGCGATAATCTCTCCACACCTGCACGCAGTTCCGAGCATGATCTGAATCATCGGAAGATGTACACTGTAAGTTTTGCTGTTGGCGACAAACTTTAAAAGTCTCTCCTGCTGATGAACCGTCAGTGCTTCCCGGACATTCGCAGCTTCTCCATAATCTTCCAGAACACCCTTCGCCGGATTCTTCCGGATGATGTCATCATTCACCGCCATCTCCAGTGCCGGAAAGATCATCGTATGAAGATATTTGATCGTGTTGTGCTTTAATCCTTCTTTTGAGAGTTTTGAGTAGAACACACGGATATGCGACGCTTTCAACTGAACGACACGGATATTTCCGATTTCATCCCGTACACGGATTTTCCACATATTGAGGTAGTTCCGTCTGGTTCGTTCTTTCAGTTCCTTCGTTGCCATGTACCGTTCAAAGAGAGAGTTCAATGTCATTTTTCGGGCGAAAGAATCTGTAAGTAACTGATCGTCCAAATCCTTCTCGATTTCCTTCTCCCTCTTTCTCAGTGATGCAAGGTCTGTATCATAGATCGTAACACGCTTCCCGGTCATCTCATCCAGGTAACGGTACATATAGCGTCCGTCTGCTCTCTGGTTTTCTCCGTTTCGTAAATTCCTTCCTTTATTATCTTTTCTAGCCATAAAATCATTCCTTTCTGCAAGTTTCAGATCCTCTCTCCTTTGCGGTTGGAATGATTTTTGTCTTGTCGCATCTATCTTATCATATCCGGTCTGCAAAAGGAATAAGATACCGATAATTTTTCGATATTCAATTTATTCATTTTTCTTTTCACTCCGCTTCTGCCCATGCCGAAGGCGTGGGAGCCGTCGGCTTTGAGACATCAGATGAATCCGTCAGGATTCATTCCGCTATCGCATCCAGATACTTCTGCACCCGGTTCACAGAATACAAAACCCGTCTGCCAACCGAAACTCTCGCTCCTGCCAGCTCGCCGATCTTCTTTGCCGTGGCCGTTCCGCAGGAGAGCATCGCTGCCAGTCCCTCAATATCGACCATCAGCGGATTTTCTGTTTTTCGCTCTTTCGTCTGTCGCATGATCTCACCCCCTGTCATTTACTCAAATCTTTTCAGGCAACTCCGCCTTTAACGTGTTTCCTCACTAATAGCATTCGAAAAGTGTGGTTTTGAAAGTATTTAGAAAAAAATTTTTTCAAAAAACTTGTTTTTTCGCGTTTTCCGATTGCTATTTATGAGAGGACTTTTCAGAGAGTAGATTTCTTTATTCCATTCATGCAGCGCATGGAAAGCAAAAAACTCTCCTTCCACAAGTCATAAAATTTAGAGCCTTATAGGAAACCTCAAAACGAAAATTTTTCTGTCGGACTTTCATTGCAAAAGATTCTTATTGGGATAAGTAAAGAATTGAAAGGCATTCAATATAGGGATTTTTTCTAAAAAAAGAAGTGACTGACTAAAAGAGCCAGATACGCCGATGGCAGCCAATAACTCCATTTTGGAGTTTTTTCTGCCCGGCAAACTGGTTGGGGAATCCGCTCCCCAATCCCTCGGTTACAAAAAATCAAAGATTTTTTAAATTGGCTTCCACTAAAAAGTGGTCGCAGCCGCTAATGCTATCGCATTGCGGATCGAATTCTTTTACCAAATAACATTCTTAAAATCATTGAAGAACTCCCGAATTTGTGATATAGTAATTTTATTCTTTTATACATATTCGAGGAGGTCCTGATGGCGGTCAGTTACAAAAGATTATTTCATCGATTGATAGATATAGATATGAGCAACGCTCAACTTGCGAGGAAAGCGGAAATCAGTCTGAACATCATGACACGCTTAAAGCGCAATGAATATATCTCCATGGAAAGCATCGAAAAAATATGTGTGGTATTAGATTGTGGTGTAGATGAGGTTTTAGAATTTATTCCGGACAATATTGAACAGGAAGCAGGTAAATAGTAATGACGGATGCGCAACAGAAAAAAGCGGCAAAAGAATTTGCCAATTATTGGAAAGATAAAGGATATGAAAAAGGCGAAAGCCAGAAATTCTGGTTGTCTCTTCTTCAAGAAATCCTTGGTGTAGATCAGCCCGAAAAATTTATCAATTTTGAAGATCAGGTACATCTGGATAATACCAGTTTTATTGACGGTATGATTCCGTCTACTCATGTCATGATTGAACAGAAAGGTTCTCACAAAGATCTGATGAAACCAATCAAGCAGTCAGATGGTACTCTGCTCACCCCATTTCAGCAGGCAAAGCGCTACTCTGCGGAACTTCCATACTCACAGAGGCCCCGCTGGATTGTGACCTGTAACTTCCAGACTTTTCACGTTTACGATATGGAACGTCCGGGAGGTGAACCGGAAGTTATCGAATTGGCGAATCTGGATAAAGAATATTATCGTTTGTCTTTCCTGACAGAAACCGGAAACGAACATTTAAAGAAAGAGATGGAGGTCTCGATTGCTGCCGGCGAAATTGTCGGTTTGATCTATGACGCCCTTCTGGAACAATACAATGATCCGAAAAGTGAAAAGACATTAAAAAGTCTGAATGTCCTTTGCGTCCGTCTCGTATTCTGCTTATATGCAGAGGATGCCGGTATCTTTGGACACAGAGGAATGTTCCACGATTATCTGGCAGCATTTGACGCGCATCATATGCGTAAGGCGCTGAAAGAACTATTTGAAATTCTGGATACAAAGCCGGAAGACAGAGACGAATATCTGGAACCGGAACTGGCTGCTTTTCCTTATGTGAACGGTGGTCTGTTTGCTGACGAAAATATTGTGATCCCGCAATTTGCAGATGAGATCCGTACACTTCTGCTTACAAAAGCCAGCGATGACTTTGACTGGTCAGAAATCAGCCCAACTATTTTTGGTGCTGTATTTGAATCAACACTGAATCCGGAAACACGCCGTTCCGGTGGAATGCATTATACTTCCATCGAGAATATTCATAAAGTAATTGACCCTTTGTTTCTGGATGATCTAAAAAAAGAACTGGAAGAAATTGTTGCGATTACTGTTGAGCGTACTCGCACACAAAAACTGAAGGATTTTCAAAATAAGCTGGCCTCTCTTTGCTGGCTGGACCCTGCTGCCGGAAGCGGTAATTTCCTTACGGAAACCTATTTGTCCGTTCGTCGTCTGGAAAATGAAGTGATCCGTATGCTGCAAGGCGAGCAGATGGTCATGGGCGTAGCTGATCCGATTAAGGTTTCTATCAGTCAATTCTACGGAATAGAGATTAATGATTTTGCTGTCACCGTTGCCAAGACCGCTCTTTGGATTGCCGAAAGCCAGATGATGAAAGAAACGGAAGAAATCGTACTGATGAATCTGGATTTTCTTCCATTGAAAACAAATGCCAATATTATTGAGGGAAATGCTTTAAGGCTGGATTGGGAGGAAATTGTACCAAAACAGAAGTTGAATTATATTATGGGAAATCCTCCGTTTGTTGGCAAAAAAGAGCAAAATAAAGTTCAAAAAAATGATCTTGTTTCAGTTTTTGCGTCGTCAGCAAAAGGTATCGGAAATCTGGATTATGTAACAGGTTGGTACAAAAAAGCTTCTCTGCTTATACAGGGAACCACCATTCGAAGTGCTTTCGTTTCAACAAACTCAATCACACAAGGCGAGCAAGCACCTGTCTTTTGGAAATTACTTTATCAAGATGGTGTGCATATTGATTTTGCATACAGAACATTTCGGTGGGATAGTGAAGCAAGTTTAAAGGCACATGTGCACTGTGTTATTATTGGTTTTAGCTGTGCTATATCTCTCAAGCCTATGTACATTTTTTTAAATGATTCGCAGACCAAAATTGCTACAAATATTAATCCGTACCTTGTAGATGCACCAACTGTTTTTATCGAAAATAGAAATATACCAATATGCCCTGTTACAGAAATTCAATATGGAAGCATGCCCATTGATGATGGAAATTTAATTCTTGAAAAAGAGGATGTCGACAACTTACTGAAAGAAAATCCAGACAATATAAAGTTTATCCGCAAATATGTTGGAGGCGTGGAACTTCTCAGGAACAAAGAAAGATGGTGCTTATGGCTAGTTGAAGCCTCTCCTAAAGATATTCAAAAATCAAGTTTTATAATGAAAAGAATCCAAGCAACCGCAGAATTTCGAAAAAGCAGTAATCGTCCACAGACTTTAGCCCTTGCTAATACCCCAACACTATTTGGGGAAATTCGACAGCCAAATGCAAAAATGCTGGTTATACCTAAAGTATCCTCTGAAACCCGCCGATATATTCCGATTTGTTATGTAAATCCAGAAATAATAGTAAATGGTAGTGCTTTAATAGTTCCCAATGCGTCATTGTATGAATTCGGAGTATTAATATCTAATATTCACATGGCATGGATGAGAACCGTTGCTGGACGGATGAAAAGCGATTATCAGTACTCAGGAAAAGTTGTTTATAATAATTTTCCGTGGTCTCAACCAACATTAGAACAACAGGCTAAGATTGAGCAAACCGCACAGGCTATCCTTGATGCAAGAGCACTATACCCAGATTCTTCTCTTGCCGACTTATATGATGAATTAACCATGCCACCGGAACTACGCAAAGCTCACCAAAATAATGACCGTGCCGTCATGCAAGCTTACGGTTTTCCGATTAAAGGCTTTACCGAATCTGACTGTGTAGCGGAATTAATGAAAATGTATCAGAAATTGACGGAAGGACGGTGATACCATGTTTACGATTGATGAAATCAAATCCCTTCTTAAAAATGGAGAAAAAGTAAATCTAGAATGTAAAGAGGCGGAATCACAGGTTCCGAAATCAATCTTTGAGACGTATTCTGCCTTTGCCAATACAAATGGTGGAATGATTCTGCTTGGTATCCACGAAAATCTAAAAGAGCCTGATCCTGAAAAGCATTTTACGATAACCGGCGTATACGATTCAAATAAAATCATCACGGACTTTTGGAACACGATTAATGGAAACAAGGTTAATGTAAACCTTCTGGTAGATGAAGATGTGTATCCTCTTGACTTTGAAGGTACTACTATCGTTGTCATTGAGGTTCCGAGGGCAAGCTATACGCTTCGACCTGTTTATACTGGCGAGAATCCCTTCAAGGGTAGCTTTAAACGAAATCATGAGGGCGACTATCATTGTTCCGAAGCAGAGATTCGTGCAATGTACCGTGACCAGAATCCAGATGGTAATGATAGCCTGATTATGGAATACTACACGATGGATGATATTGACGCCGATACATTAAAACGCTACCGCCGCTTATTCCGTACCATCCAGCCGGAACATATATGGAATGATCTAAACGATCAGGAGTTTCTGGAGCAGCTTGGCGGTTATCGTCGTGACCGTCGTAAGAATATTGAAGGTCTGACGATGGCAGGACTTCTCATGTTCGGAAAAGGCCTTCCTATACGCGATGAATTTGACCAGATTTTCATGGATTACCGCGAAGAAGTCCATGTTACTCCCGATGTCCGTTGGAATGACCGCATCACATACGATGGTACATGGGAAAACAATCTCTTCAACTTCTTCCAAAAAGTCACTCCGAAACTCACGGCAGATTTGAAGAAACCGTTCAAGTTGGAAGGGATTCAGCGAATTGACGATACCCCGCAGCATAAAGCGGTCAGGGAGGCACTGGTAAATCTGATTATTCATTCAGATTATCAGACTGAAGGAACCTTAAAAGTAATCAAAAAGGCAGATGGCTTTACCTTTACAAATCCAGGTATCCTAAAATTGCCCAAATTCGAAATTTACAAAGGTGGTAACTCCAAGCCACGGAATCCAAGAATGCAGACCATGTTGAGATTTGTCGGCTTTGGCGACAATGCCGGATCCGGGTTCCCTGCTATTCTTGCTGCATGGGCTACAGAAGGATGGCCAGAACCGGAACTTTCTGAGGATACGCTTTTAAATCAAGTGACCTTGACAATGTTCATAAAGCAAGAGGATGAAGTTGAATCGGACCCATCAACCCCAAGTTCGACCCCATCGACCTCAAATTCGGCTCCATCGACCCCAAATTCGACCCCATCGGTCCCAAGTTCGACCCCATCGGCCCCGAATTTAGAATCATTTGAAAATGAATCATTGGAAAATAAAATTCTTTCTCTAATCCGCAATGACGAGCATATTACCAGAAAAGAAATAGCTCGTCAAACAGGGGCATCCATGTATGCGGTAAAAAAAGAACTCACACGAATGAAAGAGGCCGGCATCGCAGAGTTTATCGGATTTAGCCGGAATGGAAAATGGATAACACAATCGTAATTTTCACTCTCTTTATTCTTCTATATACTACCCCCTCATTAGTACCTTGCATCTGATTCCACATCAAATGCAAGGTACTCTTAACATTTTATTTATATATGTATATAATCCCATTTATCTACAGGAAATCTCGTATATTTTTTCAATTTTTTATTTTCCGGCATCGCGATCATTAATAAACGCCTTGGTCTTGTCATTGCAACATAAGCAATACGCATTAATTCATCTTCCAAATCCCCTTCCATCAAAAATTTTGGAGTAAGTGTTTTTCCTGTTTTACTCTTTATATAAATTAGTACCGCATCATATGTTTCACCCTTGACTCCATGGATAGACGAACGTGTATAATCCCCCTCTGCCTTCTTCTCAAAATAATTTTTTAATGGTATTTTTTTAAAATTAGGACTCTTGCCATCTCTAGTTTTTATCTTAAAAATGTCTTTACTTGATCTTCCGGGCAGAAATTGAAATCCATACTCTTCTAATACTCCACAGTACATATTCGCAAATTCATTCACCCAATCTGCAACCCCCATATTAACATCCGGTAAAAGTGAGAAAACTTCCACAACGAAATTTTTCCACTTCTCCTCGTCTGTATATTCTCCTATCCGCTGTCTCATCAAATGATCTTCTACTTCTTCGCCAATGATCACTTTAAAAGATGCTTTTGACATATCACCATAAGCTTTCCTTCGTGATCCATAAGTCCATTCATAAGCTGCTTTCGCGAATAATTCTATTTCTTTACTTTTCCACAAGCCTGTTACATTCGTATCCGAATAGATTCGTCCTCTTGTGAGTACCGCAACATTATCGGCATTAATAGTAATTCCCATGTCTCTACATTTTTCTAAAAAATAACCTATTATGTCATCTTCAGTATTATTATTCGTTAAAAGTAATACCGGTTTTTCTACCTCGTTTTTGTATATCCCCAATGCCCTATTCACGCTATTTCCCTGTAAAGTAGCAGAAAAAGCCGCAGTAGCATTACATATATTTTGTGAACTCCGAAAATTTCCAGTTAGCTCAATCAATTTCCATGTGTCCAATTCCATTTTCTTTTTAAAGCACTCAGGATTTGCATTTCTCCATTCATATATTGCCTGATCCGGATCTCCTACCAAGAATATTGACTGAATTCCTGCATCAGTTAATAAATCAAACACCGCCATCTGTTCATCAGATGTATCCTGAGCTTCGTCGATAATAATTACGGGAAACCGTTCCACTATCGCGGTTGCTATAATTGGATACTCTTTCAATAGACTATATGCAAAGGAGGCAACTTCATTCTGGAAAATAATGTTTTTCTTCAATAACATCAATTTATATTGCTGGCAAGGAAGCAATTTTTGCCTTCCACGCAATTCGCAATTAACTAATTCTTTATCTTTGTAGAAATTACCATCAATT
>CADCMM010000015.1 GCA_902802515.1 uncultured Lachnospiraceae bacterium | reverse complement strand
ATCCTGGCAATATCGATCAGCTTCAGATTATGGATGCTGGTGTTTTCCAAACTGGTGATCAGTGCCTGGGCAGTATCCAGGGAAGTCAGTACATTCACGCCAGTCTCGATAGCCGCCCGGCGGATGACAAATCCATCCCGCGCATGCCCCACACCCTGAGAAGGTGTGTCAATGACCAGATCGATCTCGTGTCCCAGAATCAGGTCCATCAGGTTGGGAGACTCCGCTTCGATCTTATTGATACGGCGGGCATTGACCCCATACTCTTTCAGAGCTTTCCAGGTGCCTCTGGTAGAATAAATGCGATAACCGATCGCCTCAAACCGCTTGGCAATCTCCAGCACCTCCACTTTATCCGCGTCTTTGACGGTGATGATCATATTCTTATGCTTCGGCAGATTGATGCCTGCGCCCAGAAACGCCTTGTACAGCGCTTCATCAAAAGTAGCCGCAATACCGAGGCACTCTCCGGTGGATTTCATCTCCGGTCCAAGGCTGATATCCGCATCCCGGATCTTCTCAAAGGAGAATACCGGCATCTTGATGGCAAAATATTCCGCTTCCTTTTGCAGCCCCGGTGTATAACCCAGCTCCCGGATCTTCGCCCCCAGAATAACCCTGGTAGCCAAGGGAACAATGGGAATGCCCGTCACCTTGCTGATATAGGGTACCGTACGGCTGGAGCGCGGGTTTACCTCTATGACGTAAACCTCATCGTTGCTGACAATAAATTGAATATTGATCAGCCCGATGACGTGCAGAGACCTTGCCAGACGTTTCGTATATTCCTCGATGACACGCTTGATCTTCGGGGAGAGGCTCTGAGCCGGATAGACGGAAATACTGTCGCCGGAATGGATGCCTGCACGTTCAATATGCTCCATGATACCGGGTATCAGAATATCCTCTCCGTCACACACGGCATCTACTTCAATCTCTTTTCCCACCAGATATTTATCTACCAGGATCGGGTGTTCCTGGGCGATCTGATTGATGATACCAATGTACTCATCCACGTCCTCATCATTGATGGCGATCTGCATTCCCTGGCCACCCAGTACATAGGACGGTCTCACCAGCACCGGATAACCCAGACGGTTAGCTACTGCTTTGGCCTCCTGGGCTGTAAATACCGTATCACCCGCCGGTCTTGGAATGTTGCATTCCTCCAAAATCTGGTCAAATAATTCTCTATCCTCTGCCGCGTCCACATTCTCCGCGGAAGTTCCCAGGATCTTGACGCCCATCTTCATCAGGGCTTCCGTCAGTTTGATGGCGGTCTGGCCGCCGAACTGCACTACCGCGCCGTCCGGTTTTTCCAGACGGACCACATTCTCTACGTCCTCCGGGGTCAGCGGTTCGAAATAGAGTTTATCCGCAATGTCAAAGTCCGTGCTGACAGTCTCCGGGTTATTGTTGATGATAATGGTCTCATACCCTTCTTTGGCAAAAGCCCAGGTGCAATGCACCGAGCAGAAGTCAAATTCAATACCCTGACCGATCCGGATGGGACCGGAACCCAGCACCAGTACTTTTTTCTTTCCACCAGTCTGCAGCGCCTCGTTCTCACTGCCAAAGACAGAGTAATAATACGGTGTAGCCGCTTCAAACTCAGCGGCACAGGTGTCCACCATCTTGTAAGCTGCTATAATTCCATTATCATAGCGCATCTGTTTAATTTCTTCTTCGGTTTTGCCGGTAAGCCGCGCGATCACATTATCCGGAAACTCTATGCGCTTCGCTTCTTTCAGCAATTCAACGGTCAGTTCCTGTGTCTGCAGAGCCTGCTCCATCTCCACAAGAATGGCAATTTTATCAATAAACCAGATGTCAATCTGGGTAATATCGTGAATCTCTTCGTAAGAATAGTCCCGGCGCAGCGCCTCCGCGATCACCCAGATACGGCGGTCGTCCACTTTTTTTAACTGCCTGCGCAGCTTCTCGTCATCCAAATGAGAAAAATCGTAAGACTGCAGGCAGTCCACGTGCTGCTCCAGGGAGCGGATGGCTTTCATCAGGCCGCCCTCAAAGTTGTCGCAGATACTCATGACCTCGCCGGTCGCTTTCATCTGAGTCGTCAGATCCCTCTTGGCTCCGATAAACTTATCGAAGGGCAGTCTGGGCATCTTAACCACACAGTAATCCAGCATGGGTTCAAAGCTGGCGTAGGTCTTTCCAGTAATCGCATTTTTAATCTCATCCAGCGTGTAGCCCAGGGCAATCTTCGCCGCCACCTTGGCGATGGGATAGCCGGTTGCCTTGGAAGCAAGCGCTGAAGAACGGCTCACACGGGGATTCACTTCGATCACACAGTATTCAAAGCTGGTGGGATGCAGCGCGAACTGCACATTACAGCCACCGGTGATCTTCAGCTCACTGATGATGTTCAGCGCGGAAGTACGCAGCATCTGATACTCCTTGTCCCCCAGAGTCTGGGAGGGAGCCACCACGATACTGTCACCGGTGTGTACGCCCACCGGGTCGATATTTTCCATGTTGCAGACGGTGATCACATTTCCTGCACCGTCCCGCATCACCTCATACTCAATCTCTTTCCATCCGGCAATGCAGCGCTCCACCAGAACCTCACCAACACGGCTGAGGCGCAGACCGTTGGATAGGATCTCCACCAGCTCTTCGTGATTGTGCGCAATGCCGCCGCCGCTGCCGCCCAGAGTGTAGGCCGGGCGCAGTACTACCGGATAGCCGATGATATTGGAGAATTCCTCGCCCTCCTCCACTGTGTGGACCACTTTGGAAGCCGCAATGGGTTCATGGATCTTTTCCATGGTATCTTTAAATTCCTGACGATCCTCCGCCTTTCGGATGGTTTCTGCGGTAGTACCGATCAGATTTATGTTGTGTTCCTTTAAAAAGCCGCGCTCCTCCAGCTCCATAGCCAGATTCAATCCTGCCTGTCCGCCAAGAGTCGGCAGAATGCTGTCCGGTTTTTCTTTCAGAAGCAGCTGTTCCACCACTTCCACCGTCAACGGTTCAATGTAGACACGATCCGCAATGTCTTTGTCCGTCATAATCGTAGCCGGGTTGGAGTTCAGCAGAACGACCTCCACCCCTTCCTCTTTCAGGGAACGGCAAGCCTGGGTTCCTGCATAGTCAAATTCCGCCGCCTGGCCGATAACGATGGGGCCGGATCCGATTACCAGTACTTTTTTGATTTCGGGGTTCTTAGGCATTCTTTGTCACCTCCATCATCTTCATAAAACGGTCAAACAGGTATCCGGAATCCTGTGGTCCGGGACATGCTTCCGGGTGAAACTGCACGGTAAAAATATTCTTTCCGGTATAGGCCAGACCCTCATTCGTTCCGTCATTCACATTTCGAAAGGCTGGCACTGCAATACTCGGATTCAGATTTTCCGTATCCACCACGTAGCCATGGTTCTGGGAAGAAATATACACTCGGCCGGTGGTTAAATCTTTCACCGGATGGTTGCCGCCCCGGTGGCCGTATTTCATCTTGTAGGTGTCTGCTCCGGTGGCTAACGCCATGAGCTGATGTCCCAGACAGATAGCAAAGATCGGAATGTCTGTCTCATAGAGTTTACGGATCTCTTCTATGATAGAGGCACATTCCTTGGGATCCCCGGGGCCATTAGAAAGCATGATGCCATCAGGGTTTCCAGCAATAATCTCCTCGGCAGACGTCAATGCGGGGTACACCGTCACCTCACAGCCTCTCTCATTTAAGCTGCGGGCAATATTGCGCTTTGCCCCGAGATCCAGCAGCGCCACCTTCGGTCCGTCTCCCGGCAGCACATATTTTTCCTTGCAGGTCACCTTCTCCACCACTTTTCCGGTGGTGTAAGCCTTCAGTCTTGGCAAAATGTCACTCAGATCGGTATATTCCTTCGTAGTGATCATGCCATTCATAGTGCCTTTTTCACGAAGGATTTTGGTCAATGCGCGGGTGTCAATACCTGCGATGCCGGGGATATCATAGTTCGACAAAAAATTCTGAATCGTATCGGTAGAACGGAAATTGCTGGGAAGACGTGATAACTCGCGGACAATGAAACCATCCGGCCATGGCCGTTCCGATTCCATATCATCATAACAGATGCCGTAATTGCCTATGAGCGGATACGTCATGGTAACTGCCTGTCCCGCATAGGATGGGTCTGTCAGTACCTCCAAATATCCGGTCATTGATGTGTTGAATACAATCTCACTGATGACCTCACGATCCGAACCAATACTGGTTCCCTTAAAAACCGTGCCGTCCTCAAGTATCAGGAATGCCTTCTTCATACTTTCACCGTAGTCCTTTCTCTTGTATGTTATATATTCAGTGCTTCGCCCTGCGTTTTACACAGAGCCATGCCCCAGCAGATTAGCAGAGCCATGCCCCAGCAGGTAAGCAGAGCTTACCTGCTGGCGGGCTTCGCCCTATCATCCACAAAGAAAAAGCAGAATTGTGAGCAAGCTCCCAATTCTGCTTTCCTTTGCGTCTGGCATGGCTCTGCTTTGCCCAAATTGCAGAAATTATACTATAATCTTGGGCATATTGCAACTGTTTTCTTTTTATATTGCCCACGATGATTATACTCTTACTTTTTATATCTCATCCATCCACAATTCGTAGGTCAATTCTTTTCTTTCTTCTTCCGACGCTTTGTTCCGCCTTCCGCCGGTGCAGCCGGTATTCTTCATGCCCAGCTTTTCCATGACACGGTAGGAGCCTCTGTTCTCACTGTCGCATTGAGCTACGAAGTGTCTGATTCCAAGTTCCCGTGCCGCGTAATCCCTCAGAGCAGACGCCGCCTCGAAAGTATATCCCTGCCCCCAGTAGTCCTTATCCAAAATCCATCCAAATTCCGCGGTCTCCCGCTTTTCATCCAGATACAAGCCGACTGCTCCGATATGCGCACCGTCCTTTATGAGCGCATATTCATAATATTCCGGCTCCTCTTTTTTCCACTCTTCCTCTGCATCCCGCAAATATCCGATGGTCTCCTCCAGCGTGTTGTTTGGCAAAAACAACATATATCTCGTATTTTCCAGATCAGAGGCGTATTTGTGAGTCGACTCCAGATATTCCATACTCATGGGGCGCAAGATCAGACGGGACGTTTTTATTTCCATACGTTCCTCCCTCATTCTACCGCCGCGGACTCACCCAAGCGCTGTCCGTATCTCCTCTATCGCCTTGTCCATGATCTCATCTACATTGGCGTCTTTCAGGTCTAATCCCTCCGCAAAAAAGCATTCAATGGACGGTATCTGAAAGAAAAGCCTGCCGACTTCCCGGATATAGCCAAATCCATAATATTCCGACACAATAGGACCGCCTGCGGTGGTAACGTAGATCAATTTTTTCGCATTGCACATTCCGTATGGTTTTTCTTCCTCATCATACGCAAATGTAAGTCCCACGACACAGATCGATTCTATGTAATTTTTCAGCAGTGCCGGAAAGGAAAGGTCCCAGTAGGGCGCTGCTATAACAATCGTCTCCGCAGCAGCAAACTGACGGGCATACCGAAACAGCGGATGGTTTGTATCGCCCTTCATAAGGAGTTCATTCTTCAATTGGAGCCTCTCATGGTCGAAAGGCAGTATGCTCTCCTCTTCCAGTTTCAGTTCCTCAACTGTATCATCCAAATATTTCAGCACCTCCCGCGCCAGAATAACGGTTCTGGATTCCGGGCGTACACATGCGTTAATAAAGAGCGTCATTCCTTTCACCTCCACAAATTCCAGCGTGATAGTGCCCCATTACTCTTTGAATTTATCAAAAAAACCTTTCTTCTTACCCTTCTGTGTTTCTCCTGAAGCGGAAGGAGCATCCGTTTTCTGCTGTTTCAGACTGTCACCTGAAACCGCATCAAACTCACGCAGGATTCTCTTGGCCTCCTCACTCAGTTTGGCAGGAACTTTTACGATCAGCGTGACATAATGATCTCCTCGTTGGGTCCTATTGCGCAGAGACGGAACTCCTTTTCCTTTCAGCCTCACCCTGGTTCCGCCCTGAGTGCCCGGCTTCACTGTATAGATCACATCACCATCCACCGTAGATATCCTCAGATCTCCCCCCAACGCTGCCTGGGCAAAACTGATCTCTACGTTAGAAAAAATATCCAGATCCTGGCGGACAAAGCTGGCATGACGTCCTACCATCACTTCTACCAGCAGATCACCTCTGGGTCCTCCATTGACTCCCGGCTCTCCCTTCCCGCGAATGCGGATGCTCTGACCATTGTCAATACCTGCCGGAATGCTGACCTGTATCTTCTTGCGGCTGGACGTATAGCCATTTCCTCCGCAGTTCGGGCATTTTTCCTTCACGATCTTACCTGTTCCGTGACAGTCCGGGCAGGTCTGCACATTCTGTACCATGCCAAACAAAGACTGCTGGCTGTAGACAATCTGCCCTTTCCCCTGGCATTTCGGACAAGTAACAGGGGAAGTTCCAGGCTTTGCTCCAGTCCCGTGGCAGGTGGCACACTCATCCTTCAGATTAATATCCAGTTCCTTTTCACAGCCGGTTATGGCTTCCTCGAAGGTAATACGGATGCTGGCTCGCAGATTCGCCCCCTGCATCGGTCCGTTCGCCGGCCCGCGCCTTCTGCCGCCTCCGAACAGATCACCAAAAATGTCCCCGAAGATATCTCCCATATCACCGCTAAAATCGAACCCGCCAAAACCTCCGGCGCCACCGGCGCCTCCGTCAAACGCGGCATGGCCAAACTGATCGTACTGTCTGCGCTTATCCGGATCGCTGAGTACAGCGTATGCCTCAGAGGCTTCCTTAAATTTCTTCTCCGCTTCTGCATCCCCCGGATGCATATCCGGATGATATTTCTTGGCCAGCGCTCTGTATGCTTTTTTCAACGCAGCGTCATCGGCGTTTTTATCAACACCCAGGACTTCGTAATAATCTCTTTTACTTTCTGCCATTTTTCTATCCTCTTTAACCTACTACGGAGGCTGTTGCACTATATACGCTTAGTGTAACAGCCTCTGGTATAATAACATGTTCGCTTCTTTATACTTCTTATACCTCTCGGTAGTCTCCGTCTACTACATCATCATCCGGTGCGGAACCGGTGCCGGATGCGCCTGCTCCCATATCCGGGCCGGCGCCTGCGGCGCCCTGTGCCTGCTCATAAACCTTGGCAAACAGCTTCTGAGCACTGTTCATCAGCCTCTCCTTGCCTGCCTTCAATTCATCCAGCTGAGCGTCCGTGATCTCATCGCCGCATTTTGCGATGGTATCTTTTAATGCCTGCAGGTCTGCTTCTACCGCCGCCTTATCATTAGTGTCAATTTTGTCACCAACTTCTTCCATTGCCTTCTCGGTCTGGAATACCATGGAATCCGCGTCATTCTTGGCGTCAATTGCCTCTTTGCGCTTCTTATCCTGTGCCTCGTACTCAGCAGCTTCTTTTACTGCCTTTTCGATGTCATCATCCGACATGTTGGAACCGGAGGTAATCGTAATGTGCTGTTCTTTTCCGGTTCCAAGATCCTTTGCGGATACATTCACAATACCATTTGCATCGATATCAAAGGTAACTTCGATCTGCGGAACACCTCTTCTTGCTGGCGGGATACCATCCAGGCGGAACTGGCCGAGGGTCTTGTTATCTCTCGCGAACTGTCTCTCGCCCTGTACCACATGGATATCTACGGCGGTCTGATTATCTGCTGCAGTAGAGAATACCTGGCTCTTCTTGGTGGGGATCGTGGTGTTTCTTTCGATCAGTTTCGTTGCTACGCCGCCCAGTGTCTCGATGGACAGGGACAAAGGAGTAACATCCAGAAGAAGGATATCCCCTGCGCCGGCGTCGCCTGCCAGCTTACCGCCCTGGATGCAGGCGCCGATCGCCACACACTCATCCGGATTCAGTGTCTTGCTGGGTTCGTGTCCGGTCAACTGTTTTACCTTATCCTGAACTGCCGGGATACGGGTGGAACCTCCTACCAGCAGAACCTTGGACAGTTCGCTTGCTGTGAGCCCTGCGTCTTTCAGGGCGTTCTGAACCGGCACTGCGGTTCTCTCCACCAGATCATGGGTCAGCTCGTCGAATTTTGCCTTGGTCAGATCCATTTCAAAGTGTTTCGGACCGGTCTCGTTTGCTGTGATGAACGGCAGGTTGATATTGGTGGTCGTAGCAGAGGAAAGCTCTTTCTTGGCTTTTTCCGCCGCTTCTTTCAGTCTCTGCAGCGCCATCTTATCATTTGACAGATCAATGCCTTCTTTTGCCTTAAAATCAGAGATCATATACTCTGTAATTCTCTGATCAAAGTCATCTCCGCCCAGACGGTTGTCACCGTTGGTAGCCAGAACCTCGATCACTCCGTCGCCGATCTCGATGATAGATACGTCGAACGTACCGCCGCCCAGGTCGTATACCATGATCTTCTGCTCTTTTTCATTGTCCAGACCATAAGCCAGAGCTGCGGCTGTCGGCTCGTTGATGATACGTTTTACGTCCAGTCCGGCAATCTTACCTGCGTCCTTGGTAGCCTGACGCTGTGCGTCATTGAAATAAGCGGGAACAGTAATAACCGCCTCCGTCACTTTCTCCCCCAGATAGTTTTCCGCATCCGCTTTCAGTTTCTGAAGGATCATAGCGGAAATCTCCTGCGGAGAATACTTCTTGTCATCAATGGTAACTCTGAAATCAGTACCCATATGTCTCTTGATGGAAGAGATTGTCTTATCTGCATTAGTGACTGCCTGACGTTTTGCCGGCTCACCTACCAGTCTCTCTCCGTTTTTCGTAAACGCAACTACGGAAGGTGTTGTTCTTGCTCCCTCTGTATTTGCGATAACAACCGGTTTACCGCCTTCCATTACTGCTACGCAGCTATTTGTTGTACCTAAGTCAATACCAATAATTTTTCCCATAATATTTTCCTCCTGTCTTTTTACTCTATTTACTATTATTGAAAATATCTATATAAATAAAAACATACTTAATTAGCAACTTTTACCATGCTGTGTCTTACCACGCTGTCCCGGTACAGGTAGCCTTTCTGAAGTTCCTCAGCCACCACATTTTCTCCCAGATTTTCATCTTCCACATGCATCACAGCGTTGTGGAAATCCGGATCAAATTCCTGTCCCACCGCATCAATGGGCTTTACTCCAAGAGCTTCCAGCGTGCTTATCAACTGTTTGTAGATTTTCTGCATGCCGGCGGTAAAAGGATCCTCGGAGTTTTCCTCTACTCCCGCCAGACCTCTCTCAAAATTGTCTACCACGGGAAGGATCTTTTCAATCACACTTTTTGCTCCGATCTCATACATGGCGGATTTTTCTTTCTCCGTTCTCTTGCGGAAGTTATCGAATTCTGCCATCTGTCTGCGGATCTGATCCGTCAGTTCTTCAATCTGAATGTCTTTTTTATCTTTCTTATCCTTTTTCTTTCCGAAAAATCCCTTTTTCTGGTCGGATCCTTCGTTTACTTCCACAAATTCACCGTCCTGAACCTCTTCTTCAGAACTTTCCGCATCCTCAGCATTCAGCGGTGTTTCCGAATTTTCCCGAAGGCTCTGCGTATCCGCGTTCTCCACTGTTTCCTCCAACTCCTCAGCGGTATTTTCCGCCGCCTGCGTGGTTTCTTCCATGGCCTTTTCTTCGTTTATCTCTGCCACTGCTGCATCCACCTTTCTATCTCTGCTCTATCGCTATAATTCATCTTTTTTGAATATTTCATCTAACTGCTGTGTCAGATTTTTCAAAACGCCTACCACCTTATCGTAATCCATACGCTTTGGTCCCACGATGCCGATCCTGCCGTACATTCCGCCGCCCAGATCGTAGGACGCGGTCACAACGCTGCAGTCTTTCATGGTGGGTACCGGCGTTTCCTGTCCAATGTAGACCTGAATACCATGTTCGTCGGCATTCGGCTGCCCATCCGTCATGAGGCTGGCCAAAGGATGCTTCTCTTCAAATGTGCTGATCAGCTCTCTGGCTTTTTCACTGTCGCTCAGTTCCGGATACTTGAAAAAGTTCGTGGCGCCGCTGGTGTAGATTTCCATATCTTCTTCCTGGCTGATGACCTCCGCCACCATATCCAGAACCCTGCTTACCAGCTCACTGTGGATACCCGCTTCCTCTTTCAGTTTTGAGATCGTGGCCAGATTGATCTCCTCAATGGTCAACCCGTTCAGGCTGCTGTTCAGCAATATGTTCAGTCGAAGAACGGTTTCCTGATCCAGACCATGTTCAATATTGATCATCTTGTTTTTTACCACGTTCCCCTCGGCGACGATCACTGCCAGTATCTGATTCTCACTGATCAGGGAAAGCTGTATAAATTTCAGTTTCGTCCGGTGGTACTGGGGACCTGAGATCATGGTTGCATAATTGGTATTCATGGCCAGAACTTTCGCCACCCGCTTCAGCAGCAACTCCATCTTATCCTGCCGCTGGATCATAAGTTCCTTGATCTCTGTTACTTCCCGGTCTTTTTCTTCCATCATTCGGTCCACATAGAGCCTGTAACCGGCGTCTGAAGGAATACGCCCTGCAGAAGTATGCGGCTGAAGAATGTATCCCATCTCCTCCAGATCCGACATTTCATTACGGATGGTAGCGGAACTTAAATTCAGATCCGGATATTTGGAAATCGTTCTGGATCCCACCGGCTCGCCTGTTTCCAGATAGGTTTTGATAATGGCTTTCATAATCGTCCATTTTCTGTCATCCATCTGCATTTCGCGTTCCTCCCTCCGTATCTGTTTTTATGTTGTTAGCACTCAACTCTTTAGAGTGCTAACATCCATAGCATTATAATATGACAGTGTTCCTGGTTTGTCAACAGTTTTTTGAAAAAAATTTTGACTTCACAAAAAAACATGGTATGATAGGCACTATAGTATAAATTTTTGATTATTATTAAGGAAGTAAATCACATGAAAAAGGGAACAGTCATTGGCATAATTACCTCCGCACTCTGTATTCTTGCACTGATGGCCCTCGGCATTTATCTGATGCTTGATACAAAAAACATCAAAACAGACAGGGAAGCAGCGTTCTCCGCTCCTATGGCTGCCCCGCAGACAGAGACGCGGGAAACAGAGGCAGCAGCAGAAGCAATGGCAAAGCTGTCCTCCGATCCGGACTCCCAGACAGCCGCAGCTCTCCTGGCTGCCCAGGCTGCCAATTCGTCTCTTCCTGAGCATCAGCTGATTTTTGTAGGTGATTCCCGAACCGTAGGCATGGGCAATGCGGAAAAGCAGCTGGGAGACGGATGTATTTATATCGGTGAAACCGGTGAAGGTTATTATTGGTTTACGGAAAACGGCATCCATCAGATGGAAGACGCCATCCTGCAGTATCCAAATGCCCCCGTCATATTAAATCTCGGAGTCAACGATCCCGATATGATCCACCATTATCTGGAGCTCTACTCAACATTTAAAGAAAAATATCCGGCCGCAGAATTTTATTACATGTCGGTAAATCCGGTAACGGACGACGCCGTCCACATTACGAATACGGAAATTGCGGATTTTAATGCAAAGCTGCGGGAAGCATTTCCGGAACAGTACCTGGACAGCAATACATATCTTCGGATCAAAGAATTTGAATCCGTGGACGGGGTACATTATTCGGAAGATACCTACTGTGAGATCCACGATTTTGTGGTGGAGAAGCTGGCCGGATAACAGTCTTTCCTTGTACGGCGGAAAAGCCCCCCGGATAAATTAAAGCAGAAATTCCGCCATCACGGCATTACTCACGTCGATCCCTGAGTCTGTCAGCCGCAGACAGCCGTCTTTTATCCGCAGCAGCCCCTGCCGCTCCAGCTTCTCCAACGTTTCTTTATACAATGTTTCCACACGCACTCCAAAGGTTTTCTGAAATCCCTGCAGGTTAACCCCCTGCATCATGCGCAGACCCAGATACATGGTCTCCTCTATCTCCTCCTGCCTAGTTAAAATCTGCACTTCTTTTTTGAAAAAATCGCTTTTTAAGTAGTCTTCCAGTCTCTCAGTATTTTTACAACGCAGGTTCTTTACCTGGGAGGATGCTCCCAGGCCAAAGCCGACGTATTCCCGGCGCAGCCAGTAACCGCTGTTGTGGATACTCTCATATCCCTCCCTTGCATAATTCGAAATCTCATAGCGGTGATATCCTGCTTCCGTAAGAAAACGCTTTGTATCATAGTACATCTCCCGCTCTTCCTCCTCTGAGGGAAGTACTGTCCGGCCATTGTCCGCAAGGCCTCTCCTGCGCTTTTCGTCCTCCGCTCCGTACCAGTCGTAGAAAGGTGTTCCCTCTTCGATGATAAGACTGTAGGCCGAGATATGTTCCGGCTTCAGAGCCAGTACCTTTTCCAATGTTCTCTTCCAGGAGGATACCGTCTGTCCCGGCAGGGCTGACATAAGATCTACGCTGATATTCTCAAATCCACTCTCCCTGGCCTGCTGATAATTTTTGTAAAAATCCTCCCAGGTATGAATGCGTCCCAGCAGTTTCAGCTCATTCTCGTCGGCAGACTGCAGTCCCAGGCTTAACCGGTTGATCCCGCTTTTCCGGTAATGATCCAGTTTCTCTGCCGTCAGCGTACCCGGATTGCACTCTATCGTAATTTCCGGAATTTCTGAAAAAGAGAATATCTTTTCCAGCTCCTCCATCAGCGCGGCGATCCATTTCCCCTCCAGTATGGACGGGGTTCCTCCTCCAAAGAACACGCTTTTTACTTCATACTCTTTTGCCGCCTCAAACTGCCGGATTTCCTCTGTCAGACACTGCACGTAACGACGGCGCGTCTCTTCCTGCGCAGGCGCAGACAGGAAGTCACAGTAATTACATTTGCGAACACAAAAGGGGATATGCAGATATATCCCCAGTGGCTTTTTATTTCTCATCCAGTTTTAGAACGCTCATGAACGCTTTCTGTGGGATTTCCACATTTCCCACCTGGCGCATGCGTTTCTTTCCTTCTTTCTGCTTTTCCAGCAATTTTTTCTTACGGGTAATGTCGCCGCCGTAGCACTTCGCCAACACGTCTTTGCGCATCGCCTTTACTGTCTCGCGGGCGATGATCTTTCCCCCCACCGCTGCCTGGATCGGGATCTCAAACAGCTGTCTCGGGATCTCTTCCTTCAGCTTCTCGCACATCTTACGACCGCGCTCATAAGCCGTATCCGCATGGACTATAAATGATAATGCGTCCACTTCCTCCCGGTTTACCAGGATATCCAGCTTCACCAGTTCCGAGCGGACATATCCTTTCAGTTCATAGTCGAAAGACGCGTAACCTCTCGAACGGGATTTGAGCGCGTCAAAAAAGTCATAGATAATTTCATTCAGCGGCAGATCGTATTTCAGCAGCGCGCGGGTCTCTTCCATATATTCAATACTGATATAAACGCCGCGCCGCTCCTGGCACAGTTCCATGATGGAACCGATAAATTCTGTAGTCACCATGATCTCGGCGCTTACCATGGGCTCTTCCATATACTCAATCTCCGACGGATCCGGCAGATTGGAGGGATTGGTCAGTTCGATCACATCCCCATTTGTCTTGTATACCCTGTAGATAACGCCGGGCGCTGTGGTCACCAGATCCAGGTTGTATTCCCGTTCCAGCCGTTCCTGTATGATCTCCAGGTGAAGCAGTCCAAGAAAACCGCAGCGAAAACCAAAGCCCAGAGCAATGGAGGTCTCCGGTTCAAACTGCAGGGACGCATCGTTGAGCTGAAGTTTCTCCAGCGCGTCGCGCAGATCTGTGTATTTCGCGCTGTCCGCCGGATACATACCGCAGTACACCATGGGGTTCACTTTCTTATAACCCGGCAAAGGCTGCGCGCAGGGTCTGGCTGCATCGGTCACTGTATCGCCCACCCGGGTATCCTTCACATTTTTCAGGCTGGCAGTAAGATAACCCACCATCCCGGCCGAAAGTTCCTCGCAAGGAATAAACTGGCCGGCGCCAAAATAGCCGACCTCCACTACGTCCGCCTCCGCTCCGGTAGCCATCATACGTATCCTGGTTCCCCGCCGCACCGTTCCTTCCTTGATACGGCAGAACACGATCACGCCTTTATACGCGTCATACAGTGAATCGAAAATCAATGCTTTCAAAGGCGCCCCCGGATCCCCCGCGGGCGCCGGGATTTTCTGAACGATCTGCTCCAGAACCTGCTGTACATTCAGTCCTGTCTTAGCGGAGATCAGCGGCGCGTCCTGGGCTTCCAGACCGATCACATCCTCAATCTCATTAATGACTCGCTGGGGATCCGCGCTGGGAAGATCAATCTTATTAATGACCGGCATCACATCCAGGTCATGATCCAGCGCCAGGTAGACATTCGCCAGCGTCTGTGCTTCAATGCCCTGGGCCGCGTCCACCACCAGAACCGCTCCGTCACACGCCGCCAGGCTTCGGGAAACTTCATAGTTAAAATCCACATGACCGGGAGTATCAATAAGATTGAAAATATACTCCTCTCCATCCTGGGCTTTGTAGATGATCCTCACTGTCTGGGCTTTGATGGTAATGCCGCGTTCCCGCTCCAGATCCATATTATCCAGAACCTGAGCCTGCATCTCACGGCTGGTGAGAAGACCGGTCATCTCAATGATGCGGTCCGCCAAGGTAGATTTTCCGTGATCTATATGCGCAATAATGCAAAAATTTCTGATTTTACTCTGTTCTATTTCCGTCAATTTTCATTCCTCCTGTATTCTGGAAAAATTGTATCATAAACCAATTATTTTTGTCCAGATAATATCTGGACAGGTTTGAGTCAAGAACTCATTGGAACAAACTTACAAGGAGCTGTTGTTGAATCCTGATTCGTTTTGTGATATGTTTAACATATATAGAATAAAGGCAGGGTAAGGATATGTCCATTTTCGATAAATTAATTCACCAAAAGGATACTTACGATAGGGAAGCGTTGGAGATGCTTGGCAGCTTTATTCAGCAGCTTGACAGTAAAAGCGGAAAATCCGACCCCGATAAGGCTTCCAGGGATATGAAATATGTGCGGGCGCTGCAGCGCACGAGGTTAACGGCAAAAAACGCCGCAATCCATGTGAGCTATGAAATGACACCGCAGTCGTTCAACTTTGTCAATTGGAAGCTGGATACAGATAATCAGTATAAAGTGCGAATACCGTTTTATGAGCTTGATACACAAACGGTTTTTTTCGTCAATAACAAAAAGCGCAAGACTATTAAGGAAAGGCAAAGGATTTTTGCTTATGTTGTATGGCTGATCAGTCAAAGAACACAAGCGTCCTGCAACTGCCCGAACTGCGGAGCCGTAAGCACGGTGGAGGAGTTGCTGTCCGGCTGTCCCTTCTGCGGCACTAAATTTCTGATGGCAGACCTTTACCCGAAAATCAGCAGTTTCTACACGCAAAAGGAGTTGGATATTGACAAGCACGTAAAGAGGGACGTGGCGATTGTCACCATTTTGATCGCGGCGGCGGTGTTCTTTTTTAACTTCAATGATTATATGGCTGTTTTCAACGGAACTTATACCGCCTCTGATCCGACTACAATGCTTTTAAGCCTGCCTATTACGGTCGGTACAGGTTTTGTTGTCGGAATTATGACAGCGAATCTGGCGATTGCTTTTCGCGTGTTCGGCAAAGCCATATCGACTTCGGGTTTGCAGCGCAGAACAATACGTGCGGGACGCATACTGCCCGGCTTCATCAAAAAATACGAACCGAGTTTTTCCCTCGATTACTTTATTACGAAGCTTGTTTATCTTGCACAGGTGATGATTTATTCAGACACCTATGAAAACTGCGCGCTGTACGCGGGCGGGCCGATCACAAATCAATGTCGAAATATTATCGACGCAAGATACAGAGGCTTTATTGATGCACATAACTGTTATGAGAAAAACGGGTTTCTTTACGTTGACATGAGTATCAGTATGAATAATGTCTATTTGAACGGCAGCAGCGTTAAGAGGAAAAACGAAACTTTTCGTATGCTTTTAAGGAAAAGCGCGACCGCCGAAATAGATTACGGTTTTTCCATTCACTCCATCAACTGCCGCTCCTGCGGCGGCAGCTTTGACGCCACAAAGGAAAAACATTGTCCGTTCTGCGGCAGCGATTATTCTATTGACAGCTATGACTGGGTAGTCATGGATTTCAAAAAGAAATACTAGATCATTGTGATTATAAAAAGATGAAAGGAAGTGCCTGCTATGAACCTTCGAAAAAGACTCCCGGATTTTCTGCTGTTTCTCTTCTTTGCTGCCGTTATTACCCTGCTGCCGCCATCCTCTGCTGCCCGGGCTGACACGGTGAGCACATCGGCACTCTCCGGGGAATGGGTCAAGGAAGACGGAAAACTGAAATATTGCTACTCTGACGGTACATACGCCTCATCCGGCTTTGTCAAAATAGGCAAATACCGGTATTATTTCCGTCGTGACGGTGTTGTTAAAACCGGTTGGATCACCGAAAAGAACAACACCTACTACGCTTCCAGAAAGAAAACTGCCGGAAAACGCGGAAGGATCCTTACCGGCTGGCGCACGATAAAAGGAAACATCTACTATTTTACCCCCTCGAGGGAAACCTGTGGAAGAATGCTCACAGGCTGGCAGGTCATCGATAAAAAAACGTTCTATTTTAATAAGGATGGCGTTTTACAGACAGGGTGGAAGAAGATCAATGGCAAATACTTTTACTTCCAACCAGACGGAAATAAAGGCGAAAAGGGAAAGATGTATACCGGCTGGCACACAATAAAAAAGAAAAAATATTATTTCCGCCCCTCCGGAAATCCGGGCGTCAAGGGCGCCCGATATAAGAGCGAGTGGGTTACCATCAAGAATCAGAAGTATTATTTTAACAAAAACGGTACGCTGAATAAGAACACCCTGACAGAAGCTCAGTTCATCCAAACCATCGGGGAGCTAGCTTCCCGGGATATGAAAAAAAGTCATATTCTGGCATCCGTAACCACAGCCCAGGCCATTCTGGAGAGCGGCTACGGAACGACATCCCTGGCGATGGAAGCCCACAATCTATTTGGCATGAAAGCCACGCTCTCCGGCAATACCTGGAAATCAAACTGGACGGGCAAAACCTTCAAAAAATCTACGCAGGAATATCTGAACGGCAAATGGTATACGGTCACTGCCTCGTTCCGTCTCTACTCCACCTTCCTGGAGAGCATAGAAGATCACTCCAACTATCTGACTTACGCTATGAATGGCAAGCAGCGCAGGTACAAAGGAGTCGTTGGAAATAAAAGTTATAAAAAAACCATTCAGATCATCAAAAACGGCGGTTACGCCACGGATCCGCTATATGTATCAAAAATATGTAATATTATCAAGCGTTATAAGCTGACAAAATACGACAAATAATCTCCATGGAGCCGTCAACGGTTTTATCTCAGCCACTGTTTTCCCCGGACAGTACCTGATCCAGGATATCCGCCAGCGGCTCCATGGCATTTTTTTCTTCCTCTATCGTATTCATCTGGGTTCCCGCCTCAATCAAAAGCGACCTGGGACGAAGGTGCAGATTAAAGCGCTGTCCCTTCAGATAAATATTTCTCGTAAAGTCCGGATACGATTTTTCTGCTGCCATCTGCAGCTGAAAAGAGAATGCGAGGTTTTCCTTTATATAGGGATTGTACAGATATTCAATATCCTGCCCTGCGCTGTTTTTCGACAGGCCATTAAAAAACATGATCTGGGCGGTGGGTTTTCCATTTTCCTCCGTGACAAAATGATGACCTTCCACTCCGTCTCTGTGCAGGTCTATGATCACTTCTATGGAAGGATTCTCCTCAAGGATCTGCTCCACGGACATTCGGGCATAATCATAAGCGCTGCTGCGGTCCAGCACCCCATCCACCAGATCATATACCCCTTTATCATGAATCACCTGATAGCCATATTGATCCTCCAGAAGTTCTGCCAGATATGTTCCGATACCGACAATACCGGTTTCTTCGTCTCCCTGCACCGAATCCAGAAATCCCTCCTGCGAATGAGTGTGATAGATTAAAATCTGAGGCTCTTTCTTCTTTTCCATGCGAAGATCTTCTGTCAGCAATTCCTCTGCATCTAACTGACTGGCATCAATTGCGGTATCCGTATCGACTATGAAGTAATGATTGAGAAGATAACTGAAATCCTTCAGCTGTTCCGGGATATCCACCTGGATCCGTCCGGAGAGCGCCTCGTTGGCATACTCTGTGTCTGTTTCCTCATCAAATGCTAACGTTTCTATCTCGGTCTGGCTTTCACTCACGGATGCCTCGGTCTGTTCTTCCATCTTATTCTCCCCCCTGACTTCTGCCTCAGTGAGTCTTTCTGTATTATCAGAATTCTCAGAGTTTTCAGTATAATTCTCCTGATCGCCGTCCTCATCTTTCTGGCTCTGTGCCTCAGTTTCTTCCGTCTGTTCCTCAATTTCTTGCGTGTGCTCCTGCGTATCCTCCCCCGTCTGAACATACCAATCCTCCAGAACCGGGAAAAATCCTCTGATCCATCCGCCTGATGCACCGGCGCCAGGCTGCTGCTGCCAAAGCGCAGCGTACCCCGGCAAATACGTTCTGACCGTTGCCTCCTGCATGGCTTCCACTGCCTTCTCTGAAGTAAAGAAACGTTTCAGCCATCCCGTCTCTGCCAGGATTCCGCTGCCACGGTAAATAATATAAAAACCCGTGAATATAATTAGTCCGCATAATAACTTATCAAACCATGACTCTCCGTTTTTCATATAGATCCCCCTGCGGACAATATATGAATAAAAGAACCGATTTATGCATAGATCAAAAAATTATTCGCAAAAACAATATTCAGACCTTCCGAAATTGTATAGCTCAGCCGCTTTACCGTATCGTCGATATCCTTCGGTGTTACAAACATTGTATTTAAATTAGGCGAGATCAACTCCTGGATCATCTCGTACTTTTCTGCCTTATTCAGCGTTCCAAGCATTCCTCCAAGCTGCTGCATCTTTTCCGTCTGATCCATAGCATCAATAAGATTTTCCATAGTATCATTCACAATGGTGGCAGCGTCCACCACGGTGGGCACCCCGATGGCAATCACTGGTACCCCCAGGATTTCCCGGTTGATCCCCTGTCTGTGATTGCCCACTCCGGAACCCGGATTGATTCCGGTGTCCGTAATCTGAATCGTGCGGTTCAGCCGCCTGGTGCTCCTGGCAGCCAGAGCGTCGATGACCACCACCAGTTCCGGTTTCGTCTCCTTTACGATCCCTTGTATGATCTCCAGAGTCTCCATCCCTGTCTGAGCCATTACGCCAGGCACAATAGCGCTGACGGAATTTTCATTCTCCGCGCCGGGCACAGTCTTTCCGAATTCCCGGATAATGTGCCTTGTGATCCGAAGGTTATTTACCACATTAGGACCCAGTGCATCCGGCGTTACCTCCCGATTTCCAAGCCCCACAATTAATACTGTCTTCTTGCCCTCCCCCATCAACTGACGCAGATGTCTGGCGATTTCCTCCGATATCTCTCTATGATAATCCTCATCCTGGTCGGAAAGTCCCCTGGCCTCCAGAGTGATATAGGTTCCCACCGGCTTGCCCATAGCCTTCGCGCCATTTTCTGTCTCGATATGCACCACTGTAGTGTAAATTTCTTTCTCTTTGTCCTCTTTTTCCTCTACTCTCACACCGCGGATCCTTGCGTCTCCGTCCTCGTAATTTTCTCTTGCCTCCAATGCCAGATCTGTCCGAACCTGAAAGTTTCCCACCATAACTGCCTCCTTCGATGCTGCGTTTTTTTCTTATCTTTTGTATTTTTTTTTAAATTATGTATTGACAGCTCAAAGACTTTGGATGTATCTGTCACTCTTTTTGTTTCCCATCGCAGCTACGAAAATCCCCTTGTTTTACAGCAAAAATCCCCGCCCGATTGCTCAGGCGGGGAGATTACTGTATTACTGTAAACGCAGTCTCACACGCTCTCCTCCGATCTATTCATTGCTC
Organism: uncultured Lachnospiraceae bacterium; assembly: GCA_902802515.1. Taxonomy (GTDB): domain Bacteria; phylum Bacillota; class Clostridia; order Lachnospirales; family Lachnospiraceae; genus Merdiplasma. Next base: position 10,596 of record CADCMM010000015.1, on the reverse strand, counting down.
CAAACACGATACCCGACAGCAGCAGCACGGCTCCCGCAACGGGATACACGCCCCAAAGCCAGTTCGTCGTTCCATAAATATCCAGTACGCCCTTAAAGACACTTCCCACCGTCAGTGTGAGAATGCCGGAATCCCAAAAACACAGCGCCATTCGATCCGGCAGAGCGCGTCCTCGCAGGGCGAACAGTGCGTAAGGTAAGACTCCGAGTACAAGCGGAAGGGCAAACGCGTAGATCATGTAGTAGGAGTACACCTCATGGCTGAAGCGTTCATAAATCGCTCCAAGCAGCGCAAAGAACAGTGCCGCGTACAGCTGGCGCAGCGCTTGTTTTAACCAGATCTCTCTAACCGATGTAGACAATATCGCTCACTCCTCTCTCTTTGATCCTGCCGTTTGTGGTGGGATTGTTTACGACCTGCCCGTTAAAATACATGGTGGAGGATCCTCCTCCGTCCAGATTGTAGGCAGTTTGTACACCCAGCTTTTGCATAAACTGTGCCAGCTCATACAGGGACAGCCCTTCGCTGTCCTCCGTCCGGCCGTCGGACACCACGAAAATATAATGACCTTCCTCGATCATTCCCACGGCAGTGCGCGGATTGCTCGCCATCGACTTGCCGACCTCCTGATCCTCTAAGACAGTCACCTGCCCGTCCTCCACAAGTCCGGGACCGAAGCAAAGTGCCTGCCAGACCCCCATCTCCACCAGCTCCTGCGCCGTATAATCATCGGAATCGATGATCTCCATCCGTCCATCCGCATACACGCAGAGCAGATCGCTGCCGTTCCCCCTGTCGCGGTAAACGATACCGTTGCGGATCACATAGCCGGATTCCTGCACGCCGTAATAATCGCCGTTGACCGCGAGGATCGCTCCATGCGCCTCAGCGATCTGCGAGGTGGTTTCTGTCACATTCTTGCCGTAGGTATCCTCCGCGAAAGCGGTTTTCAGGTATTCGGCGGACGTCACGGTAACGTCCGCGACATAAATGTGTGTATCATATTCATAATATTCCGTCAGCGAAACAGAAATATTATCATTCTGATAGGAGGTGTCCTCCAGTGCATCCATTCCAAAGGAAATGACGGAATCTGCCGTCAAATCCCCTGAACTCGAAGCGGCAAAACCGGATCTGCTGCCGGAACCGGAAGAAGAACTCCCTGGTCTGCGTCCGGATCTTCCGGGTTTTGACCGGCTGGTCTGTGTATCCTCCGTCACCGTCACCTGGTTCTCCGTCTTCGCGTCCTCTGCGGCCGCTGCGTTGTTCTTTGTTTCCGCATCCGCTTTGAGCACACTATTCTCTGTCTGCGCGTCCGCTGTGCCCTCACTGTTCTCTGTCTGTGCCAGAGCTGTCACATCATCCCCCGCAGAACTTATCTCTTTCACATTCTCAAACATCGCCATGTTCATGTCGGTTGCGTCCGTCTGGTAAGCGCTCGAAAGCACAAACGTATCCAGCGCCAGGTACACCGTGAACCCCAGCAGCACCAGACCGTACCAGATCGTCCAAAGATGCTTTTTCATTCTGACACGCCCTCCCTTCGGAAAATGATTCGATGCTGAACGGACCAGCTAAACAGAAACAGTACAAGCTCCGTAAGGATTTTTGCAGCATAGCGATTAACCCCGGACGCCGCCAGCAGCTTCAGAACCGTGGTATTGCAAAAGAGCAAAAATCCCGCCAACAGCAGATACTGCGCCGCGGATCTCGCAACATCTCCCCTCTGCCCGAACACAAATCTCTTGTTCATCGTATAGTTGAGCGTTCCGCTGCAGATCCGCGCCAGCACATTGGAGAGAACCAGTGTCCCGGAAGATACGGAAAAGGCGCAGAACAAAAGGTAATCCACACAGAAGCTGACGAGGGATGAGAAGGAGAATTTCAGGATCTCCCTGTATATTCGATAGGAATCCCGCACTGTATCGAAGTGGGAAGATGCATTTCCGTTCAGATAGACCGTTTCGATCCATACCTCGCGAACCATTGTTTTATCGCGCGTCAGTTCCATCAGAACATTCATCTCATATTCATAACGATCACCTCCGACCGCCAGCATCCGATCGATCAGACAGTCGCCAAACGCCCGCAGCCCGGTCTGCGTATCATAGAGAGCGACCCCGGACGAGGCGCGGAACACAAACCGTGTGATCGTATTCCCTAGCCTGCTGCGAAGCGGCACATCCTTATCAAACCTGCGGCTGCCAAGGATCAGACAATTCGGATACCGCCGCGCCTCCTCGCAGACGTTTAGGATATCCGCGATCCGATGCTGCCCGTCCGCGTCCGCCGTGACCACCGTATACCCCGGTTCAAAATGTTCCTTAATATAAGAGAGCCCTGTCTTCAGGGCCGCCCCCTTGCCTCGGTTTTCCGGATGCTCCAGGACCCTGGCAAAGCGCTCTGTTTCCCGGAATATTTCCTCTGATGCAGGACCGCTGCCATCGTTGACAACAATCACAAAAAAATCAAGAGAAGCAAGCTCCCGGACCGTATGAAGCAATTCCTCCTGCGGTTGATACGCAGGAATCAACACAATATTCTTTTCTGTTATCTTCATCCTGTTCCTCGCTTTCCTATACATATATGCATAACGCCTTTTACATGTTATGTACATCAATTAAACAGGATGAAGTTAAAATCTACTTAAAGGGTTCGGAGATTGTTATCAAAGATATCCTCTTTCAAATTATTGATTTCCGGCAAACTTCGGATGCTCCATTCCGGATCCTGAGTATGAAAGGAAAAGTATACACAAAAATAAAAATATGAAAAAAGAACTGCTTTAAGTTCATTTTAGGCTCAGCTGTTATGATACAGCCAGTAAAACAAAAAAGGAGGTACACGATTATGAGAAAAAACAGACTTATGAAAACAATGACGCATCAGCCTTTCCTTAGAAGAGCGACGGTACTTGCGCTCGCCATCAGCATCTTTGCAGCTTTGACGGTCACCGGATATGCCAGCGATACCGGCAGCGCAGCGGGCACCGGCATCTACAGCGAAGGCGATTTGTTCACCGACCGGGACCTGACGCAGGAGGCTGATCTGACGGGCGCCATCTCCTATACGGTAACCGACGGGGAGGATATCCACATCACACAGGCGGGCGTATACGTCCTGACCGGAACTGCCTCGAACACTACCATTTATATAGAGGCAACCAGCGATGATAAAGTTCAGCTTGTACTCAGCGGCCTGATCATCACGAACGACAGCTTCCCCTGCATCTACGTGAAGCAGGCGGATAAGGTCTTCGTAACCACCAGCGCGGACAGTTCGCTCACGGTCTCCGGAACATTCACTGCAGACAATGACACCAACACGGATAGCGTGATCTTCTCCAAAGACGATCTGGTACTAAACGGAACAGCCACCCTGACGATCTCCTCCACAGACAACGGGATCGTAAGCAAAGACGATCTCAAAATCACCGGAGGAACCTACAACATCACCGCCGCCTCCAAGGCAATAGAGGCAAACGATTCCATCCGGATCGCAGACGGAACCCTGGTTCTGACTGCAGGAACGGACGGCCTGCACGCGGAAAACGACGATGATGACACGCTTGGCTACATCTATATCAGCGGGGGCGATCTTACCATCAAAGCCGGGGATGATGGCATCCACGGAACCTCGATCGTCCAGATCGACGGCGGAACCTTTGCCATCTTTGCAGCGGAGGGTATTGAAGGGACCTACATCCAGATCAACGACGGCACGATCAGCATCGAGAGCCGGGACGATGGTATCAACGCCGCACAGAAATCTGGTGCGTACCGCCCGACCGTCGAGATCAACGGCGGTGATACCACCATCGTGATGAGCGCAGGCGATACTGACGGCGTGGACTCCAACGGAGATATCTATGTCAACGGCGGAACCATCAACGTGACCGGCAGCTCCACCTTCGACTACGACGGCAGCGCCCAGTACAACGGAGGTACCATTATTGCCAACGGCGAGCAGATTGATTACATCCCCAACCAGATGATGGGTGGTTTCGGCGGACGGGATATGGGCGGCAGTCAGAACAATGGAAATATGGGCGGCGGCAGAGGCGGCTTCGGCGGACGCAGAGGATAGAGTATTGAGTATAACAAGCCAGAACCCGATTTCAAACAGGCTGTGAATAGTAACACTATCTTTTGCATTTTTTTAAAATTATGTATTGACAGTCAGGAGACTTTGGACTAATATATATGAGTATGTTTACATTAAACGTCCGTGTCCGATTTTAATGAAACAACCTATTTAAATATGTTTGGAGGTGTACGGGTTGGCTAACATCAAATCTGCGAAGAAAAGAATTCTGGTAGCGAAGACCAGAAACGAACGGAACAAATCGATCAAATCTGCTGTTAAGACTGCGGTCAAGAAGGTAGACGCTGCTGTAGCTGCCAAAGATAAGGAAGCTGCTTCCGCCGCTTTACTGGCTGCTACTTCTACTATTGATAAGGCTACTTCCAAGGGTGTATATCATAAGAATACCGCATCCAGAAAAGTATCCCGCCTGGCAAAAGCTGTTAACAGCATTGCGTAAGAATAGATAATAAGAGAGACCCCGCTGGTACCGTCATGCCAGCGGGGTTTTTATGCACGGAAGCGCGTAAGAGAATATCCTTCCCTTCATTCTTTACTGTATTTCACGATCAGCACCTCAACTCCCAGCCGGTCATTGATCCTGCCGGTCTTCACCGCTTCCTCCGTACGGATGCAGTCTTCCACCGCGCTGCGCAAAATCTCACTGGAAAAATATTCTGCCTGACGCAGACAATTCCGGGCAACAAATCCCATAATTCCCGCCTTTGAAGCGATCGCGGCCTGATCGAACCCCTGTCTGCGCAGATCCTTTACCTGCAGCAACAGTTGAAATTGTCTGGCAATCAAAGCTAAAATACGCAAAGGAGCTTCCTTCAGAGACAACAGATCATAATACAGCTCCAGCGCCCGCCTTTGCTTCTTTTCCGCCATGGCATTGATCATGTCAAAGATTTTATTTTCAGTACGAACCGTACAGATCGCTTCCACATCTTCCCGGGTGATACCCTCCCTGCCCCAGGTATAAGAAATCAACTTCTCCAGTTCCCGGTTAATATGTTCCATATCATCCCCGGTTCGCTCCAGAAACAGCTGCATGCCAGAAGCTGTGATCTTCTTCCCCTCTTTCTGAAGTGCACGCAATACCCAGTTGGTCAGAACTTTTTCATTCTGATGGGACAATTCCACCGCACGCCCCATGGACTTTACCGTTTTAAAGAGTTTTCCCCTTTTATCTACTTCATTTTCCACAAAAAGGAGCACCGTTTCCGCCGGCATCTGCGGGAGATAGTCCGCCAACTCCGGGCAGGCATTCTTAAAAAATCCGCTGTTTTCCAGGATGATCAGCCGGTGCTCCGCAAAAAAAGGCATGGTCTCCGCCTGGTCGATCACTGCAGGTATGGAAATGGTCTTTCCCTCGTAGAGATTCAGATTGATGGTATCCTCCGGATCCACCAGCGCATTCTTCAGTCTGTTTTTATATAAATTTTTCAGATATGCCTCTTCTCCGAAAAGAAGATACATTTGCTTGAAATTTCCTGTTTTTAAATCTTCTTCCAAATATTTCATGTATATTCCCTGTAATCCTTCGTGACTGTCTTTCAAAAACTGTCCCACTAAACTCATATCCAGTATATCTCAAAAGAAGAAGTCTGGCTAGATGCCAGACTCTTTTTTATAGGAAACTTCGTTTCCTATATTTTGTTCTCGCTTTCGCGCTTTCTGCGGGTCATCAGCCCTCCGATCCTGCCGGTTTCCTTGGCTGAGAGGGACTTCCAGCCATGTTCCTTTACGCGCTCCAGCAAGCCGAGTTCCTCCGCGATCTCATATTTCATCCGTTCCTGCTTGGGCAGATTTTCCCAACAGATATCCTGTCTTTCTTTTGGTGACATCAGCAACCATGCTCCTTTCCCAATGCTCTTTTCTGGAGTATGGCCTGTTTTGTGCTATTTATTCATTCTTTTCAATAGTTTAGATAATGTGCCACCGCTGCCAGGAATTCTCCGTTAGACGGACGTCCTTTCTCAGGGCTTACGCTATAACCGAAAATACGGTTCTTCAATTCCATATTTCCGATATTCCAGGCGTGCTCAATGGCATGCCGGATTGCCCGCTCAATGTTGCAGGGCTGAGTCCGGTACCTTACAGCCAGTTCCGGATACAGTTCTTTGGTAATGTTTTTCAGCGCGTCGGGATTCTCTTGTATCATTCGCAGCGCGTCCAGTATGTAATTGTACCCCAACAGGTTGCTCCGGATCCCCAGGTTATTCAGCAATTCTTTCTCTTTAGACAACGTCTGGATTTCCGGCAAAGGCATGGCTGTATTGACCCCTGCATCTACGGCAGCCACAATAAAACGGCAGGTGTCAGGCTGGCCGCTGATCACACTCATAATATTATTCCTGTCAAACATTCCAAGTATCGCAAAATTCTGATTCATCTCTGTACCTCCGACATACTAGCTTCATTTTTCTACAGTTATCCATTTTTTTCTTTTGCTAACTGCATGCTTTGCGGTTTTTCGCGAAAATCTTCATTGAAATTCCTTGTTTTTTGTTTTAACATATTACGGTTTGTTTTTCTGTACCAAATTAAAGATATATTAATTCTATAATTTAACAAAAATGAAAGGAAATCTAATTTTGACGAACTTGGAAATCAACAGGAATATTGCGGATTTTATTGGCGGCTACTGTGCCCAATGGAACCTCTCCGCATCGAAATTTGCAGAAAAATGTGATGTTCCCTACATGACGATAAAACGCATTTTGGCGTGCAATGTGCAGAAAATTGACGTCTGCACGGTCATACGGATCGCACAGGCCACCAGATCATCTATTATGGAAATTCTGAAAATAGAGAATGAATATCCGGGACTCTACAGGAGGATTACCTGTGCAGCGCCACGGGACAGAGACGTTATTCTCTCTGTAATGGATGTCTTAGAAAAGCTGCATCTATCCGGCAATGAATGCCGTGAAATTCCCTACATGGATCTGGCTTATGATCGAGCCAGTTTTCTGATTGATGCAAGTCTTTTTCGCTCCGACGGCCTGGATACCGAGAAAATGGAAAAAATAACCTTTCGCAGTTCCTTTTCTCAGGGGATGTCCTACTATGGCTTTCGTCTGCCAAATTACTCCCTCCATCCCTATTTTTTGAAAGGAAACACCCTGCTTGTAATCAATGCTGAACCGCAGGATGGAGAAATTGGCGCTTACGCCTGGAAAGACCAGGGCTATGTGCGCCTGATCTTCCGGCGAGTCAAAGAAAACGGTCATCTCATTGAGTTGCTGCCTATCAATAACCTTGGGCGAAAATACACCATTGACAAGGACAATATAACCGATATGCTGAACTGGGTCCGGATCGGAGTGGTAGTGGGAGTCGTGAGATAAACGAATAGATCAATGGGCTGTCATTCCTGATTTGGGATGACCAGTGCGGCTATGAGATAAAAGAGAACACCGCTCCCGGCCCACAGTCCCAGAAACACGCAGATCAGGCGAACCAGCGTGACATCAATGTTAAAATACTCCGCAATTCCTCCGCATACTCCGCAGATCATGCGATTGTCCTGTGATTTGTACAATTTCTTTGACATAATGATTACCTCCATGTTTTATTATATTCTTTCATTTTGCAGTTACCCTCAGCTTCGACGTAACACTGCGACAACAATCAGAGCTGCAATAAGGATCGTTCCTAACACGGACAAGAACGGAAGCTTCAGAAACAGCAGAAGGGCAATTGCCAGCAATCCCCAGAGGATCCTCAGTTTTCTATGCTCACGCCTATCGGAATCCGTCTGTTTTGCCGGAGCATCAAACCTCGGCTCCCACCTCTCATACCCCGTTTCTGTCCAACTTCCCTCATTTCCGTTACTGCCAAGGCCTTCCCGCACCGCAGCCGCAACCACTTCCGGACTGCCAAGTTTTCTCATGGCCTCCTGTTCCCCGTCCGGCCCGGCTTCCTCCAGATAATCTGAATAATACTCTATCGCCTCCAGGCGCTCCTCCTGGGGCAGATCTGCCAGAAGCCGCTCCAGGCAGTCTAAATACTCACGTTTGTTCATCCTTTTCTCCTCCCTGATGCCAGTATTCCCGAAATTTTCGCGGAATAACTGAGCCATTCCGACTGATACAGCCTGAGCTGGGAATATCCCCGCTCAGTCAGCTTGTAGTATCTGCGGTTTCGCCCTGCACATTCCCGGTCATATACCGCCAGGCAGTCATCCTTCTGGAGCCTGCGCAGCACGGGATACAGCGTTGAGTCCGAGACACCCAGCACTTCCTGTACCTCCTGCGTGATACGATATCCATAGGTACCCTCCGTCTCCTGGGAGACCACCGCCAGAACAATGGCATCGAGAAGTGTCGCTCCTGTATTAAATACCATCTCTTCACATCCTTATATCGGCGCAATATTATATGTCATATAATATTGTGTGTTAAATATACCCCCTTGACGCTGATCTGTCAAGAGGGTTGTAATTTATTTTTCTTTCCGCGCCTCTTCCCAAAGTCTCTCATTCGCTTCATTCCAGGTTCCAAACTCTTTCAAACAACAAATTACCTCCCGGCACCTTCGCATTCGTTCCAGCGCTCTTTGATACGTTTCTGGCCGAATGGGCTCAAAAGCCTCCTCTGCGATAATTTGTGTCGCCAGGTGAATGGCTGCCTCGTAATCAACATCATTCTTATGGAGAATTCCTGTTGCAAAGGGTATCCCCTCTCTCTGGAGCTTTCGGTACACCGGAATCCCCGTACCTCCCCCGGCGATAATGAACACTTCCGGCTCTCCCAGCGGCGCAGGCAGTTCCATACATCCAAACGCGGCGTTGTAGGAACCGGCCGTCATATCATACAGCTTGCAAATATAATCTGAAGTGAAGATTTCCTCCGGCGAGCCGCATTTCTGGATCCACTTGCCCTTGACACACATTACCTGATCGGAAATTTTCTGCGCCAGATCCAGTTCATGCAAAGACATGATCACTGCTGCTTTGCTCTCCCGCACCATCTTTTTTAAAATTGTCAGAAATTCCAGCTTATGCTTTACATCCAGAAATGAGGTTGGTTCGTCCAGTACGATCATTTCAGGTTCCTGACAGATAGCTCTGGCCAATAGGATCCTCTGTTTCTGCCCGTCGCTGATGGCGGTAAAATCCCGGTCTTTCAGATCCAGAGCATGCACCAGTTCCATAGCCTGACGCACTTTCTCCTTATCCTCCGGTCCCAGAATTCCCAGATTGCCCGTGTAGGGATAGCGCCCGGTGGACACCACATCCTCGCAGGTCATCAATTCCGGTTTCATCCGTTCCGTCAGTACCACCGCCAACCGCCTGGCAATCTCTTTTCCCGACATTTGCTGCATATCCCGCAGATCCAGACAGGCAGATCCCCCGATCAGTTTCAGCTGCCTCGTGATACTTTTTAAAATCGTGGATTTTCCGGCTCCATTTGGACCGATCAGCGTCAAAATTTCTCCGCGGTTTAACTCAATTTTAATTTCACGGATCAGCGGTTTCCCGTTGTATCCCACTGTCATCTGATCTGTATAGAAAAAGAAGTCTTTCATCTTTATCGTTCCTTCTGTCTTCGAATCATGATCAAAATTACCACCGGCGCTCCAAACAGTGCAGTCACCGAACTGATACTCAGTTCCGTAGGGGCAAAGAGCGTTCTGGCGATCAGATCACAGAACAGGCAGAACACTGCTCCTCCCAGAAAACAGGCCGGGATCACCAGGATCGGCTTTGATGTCTTCAACACGTTTTTCACCAGATGCGGTACTGCGATGCCTACAAAGGATACCGGTCCCGCAAAGGCCGTCACACAGGCTGACAAGATGCTGGACAGCAGAATAAGCGCTGCCCGGAATGCTTTAATATTTACACCCAGGTTTTGAGCATAAACCTCTCCCAGCTGATACGCGCCAATGGGTTTTGACATAAAAAACACAGTGATCACAGAGATAAAAACAATCACAGTCATGACCAGCACATTGCTCCAGGTCATACCGGAAAAGCTTCCCATAGACCAGTTATGTAAATTGACAATATTCGAGTCATCCGCGAAAGTTACCACGAAATCTGTAATTGCGGAACAAATATAGCTGATCATAACGCCGCAGATCACTAACATCGACATGCGTCTGACTTTCCTCGACACCACCAGCACAAACCCCATGGAGATCATAGAGCCAAAGAATGCCGCCAGCACCATCATCATAGCGCTCACTGTGATGCCCCTGCTAAGAAAGCAGATCATCGTGAGCGCCACCACCAGCTTGGCGCCGGAAGAAATTCCCAGCACAAATGGCCCCGCAATGGGATTGTGGAAAAAGGTCTGCAGCAGAAAACCTGACACGGAAAGGGCGCCTCCCAGTATCACAGCCGCCAAAACACGGGGAAGCCGGATCTGCCAGATGATATTGTAAGCTGTCGCCTCTCCCTCCCGCCGGAAAACAATCTTTATAATATCCGGCAGCGACATCGCTACGCTGCCGGAATTGATATTCCACACAAATAAAACGCAAAGCAACAGAAAAAGC
>CADCMM010000014.1 GCA_902802515.1 uncultured Lachnospiraceae bacterium | reverse complement strand
AATTAGCACTCACCTATTGACAGTGCTAACAAAATATGTTATGTTATAGTTCGAGTAGAACAAAGAACTCAATACATAGCACTGAGAGGGGGCTTGTTTATGAATATCAGTAAATTTACACAGAAATCCATCCAGGCAGTGAACGACCTGGAGAAAATCGCATATGAATTTGGAAATCAGGAGCTGGAGCAGGAACACCTGCTGTACAGTTTAATAAAACAGGAAGACAGTCTGATCCTGAAGCTGGTGGAGAAGATGGAAATCCAGAAGGAGCATTTCGAGAACCGTCTGGAGCAGCTTTTGAACAGTAGAACGAAGGTTTCCGGAGGGCAGCCGTATATTGGACAGTACCTGAATAAGGCCCTGGTGAGCGCGGAGGATGAGGCGAAAGCCATGGGAGATGAGTATGTCTCCGTGGAGCATCTGTTCCTGTCCCTGCTGGATCATCCCAGCCCGTCCATGAAGTCATTCTTCAAGGAATACGGCATTACAAAAGAGCGCTTTTTGAAGGCGCTTTCCACAGTTCGGGGCAATCAGCGGGTAACGACGGATAATCCGGAGGTTACTTACGATACGCTGAATAAGTATGGCGAAGACCTTGTGGAGAAAGCCAGAAATCAGAAAATGGATCCGGTGATCGGCCGTGATTCGGAAATCCGCAACGTGATCCGCATCCTGTCCAGAAAGACGAAGAATAATCCGGTTCTGATCGGAGAGCCCGGCGTAGGTAAGACCGCCGTTGTGGAAGGTCTGGCACAGCGTATTGTCCGGGGGGATGTCCCGGAGGGATTGAAGAATAAAAAGATTTTTGCGCTGGATATGGGAGCTTTGGTGGCGGGAGCAAAATATCGCGGCGAGTTTGAGGAACGTCTGAAAGCCGTTCTGGAGGAAGTGAGAAAGAGCGAGGGCGGGATCATCCTGTTTATTGATGAGCTGCACCTGATCGTTGGCGCGGGTAAGACGGATGGGGCCATGGACGCCGGAAATATGTTAAAGCCCATGCTGGCCCGGGGCGAACTGCACTGTATCGGCGCCACGACGCTGGATGAATACCGGAAATACATTGAAAAAGATCCGGCGCTGGAGCGGCGTTTCCAGCCGGTTCTGGTGGATGAACCTACGGTGGAGGATACGATTTCGATCCTCCGTGGACTGAAAGAGCGCTATGAGGTGTATCACGGTGTGAAGATCACGGACAGCGCTCTGGTGGCGGCGGCTACCCTGTCGCACCGCTATATATCTGACCGGTTCCTGCCGGATAAAGCTATTGATCTGGTGGATGAAGCCTGCGCTTTGATCAAGACGGAACTGGATTCTCTGCCCACGGAGCTGGATGAACTGCAGCGCCGCGTGATGCAGATGGAAATCGAGGAAGCAGCGTTAAAGAAGGAGACCGATAAGGCCAGCCAGGAGCGTCTGGCGACGCTGCAGAAAGAACTGGCAGAACTGCGGGATGAATTTAACGCGAAAAAGGCCCAGTGGGACAACGAGAAACATTCTGTAGAGAAGCTGTCCGGTCTGCGGGAACAGATCGAGGCTATGAATAAAGAAATCGAATTGGCGAAGCAGAAGTACGACCTGAACAGGGCAGCGGAGCTGCAGTATGGTGAATTGCCGAAATTGCAGCAGCAGTTGGCCATCGAGGAAGATAAAGTGAAGAAACAGGATCTGTCTCTGGTACACGAGAGCGTGACGGAGGAAGAGATCTCCCGGATCATTTCCCGCTGGACCGGGATCCCGGTTGCGAAGCTGACCCAGGGAGAGCGCAGCAAGATACTGTCGCTGGCGGGCCAGCTGCACAAGCGTGTCATCGGCCAGGATGACGGTGTGGAGAAGGTGACGGATGCCATCCTGCGTTCCAAAGCAGGTATCAAGGATCCCACAAAGCCCATCGGTTCCTTCCTGTTCTTAGGGCCTACCGGGGTAGGTAAGACAGAACTGGCGAAGGCTCTGGCAGAAAATCTGTTTGATGACGAGCAGAACATGGTACGTATCGATATGAGTGAATATATGGAGAAACACTCAGTATCCCGTCTGATCGGAGCGCCTCCCGGATATGTTGGTTACGAGGAGGGCGGACAGCTTACGGAGGCGGTCCGCAGGAAACCGTACTCTGTAGTTTTGTTTGATGAGATCGAGAAAGCGCATCCGGACGTGTTTAATGTGCTGCTGCAGGTGCTGGATGACGGCCGTATCACGGATTCCCAGGGACGCACAGTGGATTTTAAGAACACGATCCTGATCATGACTTCCAACATCGGCTCATCCTATCTTCTGGACGGCATAGAGGACAACGGGGAGATACGGGCAGAGAATCAGGATATGGTAATGAATGACCTGCGGGCGCATTTCCGTCCGGAGTTCCTGAACCGCCTGGATGAGATCATCATGTTTAAACCGTTGACAAGAGAGAATATCGGCAATATCATTAATCTGATGATGGATGACCTGAATAAACGTCTTGCCGGCCAGGATATCCGCCTGGAACTGACGCAGGCAGGCAAAGATTATGTGGTGGAGGGCGGCTACGACCCGATCTATGGCGCGCGTCCGCTGAAGCGTTTCCTGCAGAAGAATGTGGAGACGCTGGCAGCCCGGCTGATCCTCTCCGGCACAGTAATGGAGGGCGACACCATTGTTCTGGATGTGGAAGATGGAAAACTTGTGGCAAGAGTAAAGCCCGAAGTTACGGTGGAGTAAGAGAGGGCAGAGCAAGAAAGCAGGTGAAGTTATGCTGCCAAATGACCCGGTGATGCTGCTCAGCTATGTAAATACGCAGCTTCGCGACCATTATCCTTCTCTGGATGAACTTTGCGCGGCACTTGACGCGGACAGAGAAGAAATTGTGGAGAAGCTGCGGAGTATTGACTACGAGTACGATAAAGCGTTGAACGCATTTGTGTGAGCAGATGTTCGAGTTCCGGCTATTTTCTCAATGATGAGAGATAGCCGGAATTTTTAGTAGGTATTCGGATAAATATATGCTATAATCCTTACTATAAAAGTAATCTATACGGGGTGTTTGAGGAAACGACGGAGGAGGTACAGCATGGAGACGAGACCTTATGTATCCTGGGATTTGATCGGCAATTTTATGACAGACGCATTCAAAGCGGTGGGGGTTCCGGAAGAAGACGCGAAAATCTGCGCGGATGTTCTGATGGAGAGCGACCGAAGAGGAATTGAGAGTCACGGATGCAATCGATTCAAACCGATTTATATTGACCGGATAAACGTGGGTATCCAGAAGCCGGTGACGGAATATGAAGTGTTGAAAGAGACGGTTACTACCCTGGTGGTGGACGCTCACGACGGCATGGGTATGGTGGCCTCCTACAAGGCCATGAATTCCATTATCGAGAAGGCAAAAAACTACGGCATGGGCATGGCGGTGATTCGCAATTCCACCCACTACGGCATCGCCGGATATTGGGCAATGATGGCTTCACGGCAGGGAATGCTGGGCATCACAGGGACGAACGCGCGCCCGTCCATCGCGCCTACTTTTGGCGTGGAGAATATGCTGGGCACCAACCCTCTGACCTTCGCCTTCCCAACGGATGAGGAATTTCCGTTTGTGCTGGACTGCGCCACATCCATCACTCAGCGCGGTAAGATCGAGTACTATGCCAGAAGCGGGAAAGAGGTTCCTGCCGGCATGGTAATTGGCCGGGACGGCAAGGCAAAGACGGACAGCCAGCAGATTTTAAAAGATCTTACGCAGGGCAATGCGGCTCTGACGCCCCTTGGCGGTATCGGGGAGGAACTTGCCGGTTATAAAGGCTATGGTTACGCTGCGGTAGTGGAGATCCTCTCCGCGGCATTGCAGGCAGGAAACTTTATGAAGATGTTAAACGGTATTGACGAAAATGGAAATAAGACGCCGTACCATCTGGGTCACTTCTTCCTTGTGATCAATCCGGAGTTCTTTATGGGAGAAGAAGAGTTCCGAAAAATAACCGGGGAGATATTGCGGCAGCTACGTTCTTCCGAAAAAGCTCCCGGCCAGGAACGCATCTACACTGCGGGAGAAAAGGAGTATCTGGTGTGGCAGGAACGAAAGGATAAAGGCGTCCCGGTGGGGGAGGCTGTCCAGAAAGAGTTTATTGAGATCCGTGACCGCTATCATCTTCCTTACCGGTTTCCGTTTGAAAAGCAGGGTTTATAGGAAAGAAACTGACATGATACGCAGCCGGGAAACATAAGTAATAGGGAAACCTGTTGTATCGGTCAGGAATATGAAGAAAAGGTTTGGGATAAATATTAGAACTGTTCGTGATCTGCGGATCGTGCCGGTGCTGATCTGCGTTCTTGTTCTTTGTTTTGGAGAGAAAACGCTGGCGGAGGAGGAAATGACGCCGCAGATCGCGCTGACGTTTGATGACGGTCCGCATCCGGTCTACACTGCGCAAATATTGGATGGATTAAAAGAACGGGGAGTAAAGGCCACGTTCTTTGTCATTGGAAAGAACATTGAGGGAAATGAAGAACTTTTGGAGCGGATGCACCAGGAGGGGCATCTGATCGGCAATCACACGTACAGTCACAAGAAACTGGACTGTATAGAGAAGCAGGCAGCGGCGGAAGAACTGGAAAAGACCAGTGAGCTGGTGGAGCGTGTTACCGGTGAGGGAACACAGTTTGCCCGCCCGCCATTTGGGGTGTGGAATAAGGCTCTGGAATACGATGTTACTATGCTGCCGGTTATGTGGAGCATTGACACTTTGGATTGGACCACAAAAAACGTACCCGCCACTGTGGAGAAAGTGATGAAACAGGTGAAAGATCAGGATATTATTCTGTTCCACGATTGTTATGCATCTTCGGCGCAGGCTGCTCTGCAGGTGGTAGACTTATTACTGGATCAGGGGTATGAGTTTGTGACAGTGGACCAGATCATTTTGGCCCCCTAGGGAGGACCCATCATGCGAAATGCATGATTTAGCATGGTTCCGACCGACCTGGCAGGATTGTGAAACAATCGTGCCGATACCTATTACGAGGAAGGAAAAATTATGGATTTATTTGAGTACGCAAGAAATAACAGTATGGAAAAGGAAACGCCTCTGGCTTCCCGCATCCGCCCCAGGACGCTGGAAGAAGTGGTGGGACAGCGGCATATTATCGGAGAGGATAAGCTGCTGTACCGGGCGATCAAAGCGGATAAACTCAGCTCTATTATTTTTTACGGCCCGCCCGGAACGGGGAAAACTACGCTGGCAAAGGTGATCGCCAATACCACCAGTGCAGAATTTACCCAGATCAACGCCACAGTGGCCGGGAAAAAAGATATGGAAGAAGTGGTAAAGGCGGCGAAGGACAATCTGGGAATGTACGGTAAGAAAACCATTCTGTTTGTGGACGAGATCCACCGTTTCAATAAAGGTCAGCAGGATTATCTGCTGCCGTTTGTGGAGGATGGAACGATCATTCTGATCGGGGCAACCACAGAGAATCCCTACTTTGAGGTCAATGGCGCTCTGATCTCCCGGTCGGTGATCTTTGAATTGAAACCGTTGGAGAAGGAAGACATTTGCACCCTGATAAAGCGCGCAGTGTACGATCAGGAGCGGGGGATGGGAGCTTACCATGCCGTGATCGAGGAGGATGCCCTGGATTTTCTGGCGGACATCGCCGGCGGAGACGCCAGGGCAGCCCTCAACGCGGTGGAACTTGGCGTTCTTACCACAAAGCGAGCGGAGGATGGGAAGATCCACATTACGCTGGAGGTCGCCTCTGAGTGTATCCAGAAGCGGGTGGTCCGCTATGATAAGACAGGGGACAACCATTACGACACCATTTCCGCGTTTATTAAAAGTATGCGGGGCTCGGACCCGGACGCGGCAGTGTATTATCTGGCGAGAATGCTGTATGCCGGAGAAAGTGTTACCTTCATTGCCCGCAGGATCATGATCATTGCCTCAGAGGATATCGGAAACGCGGATCCTCAGGCGCTGCAGGTGGCGGTGGCAGCGGCCCAGGCGGTGGAGCGCGTGGGCATGCCGGAGGCGCAGCTGATATTAGCCCAGGCGGCATTGTATATGGCAACCGCGCCTAAGAGCAATTCTGCTACGGTTGCCATTGGAGAGGCCATGGACGCGGTAAGGTCAATGAAAGCCACCGTGCCCGTCCACCTTCAGGATGCTCACTATGGAGGCGCCCATAAACTGGGACATGGTGTGGGATACGAGTATGCCCACGATTATCCCAAACATTTTTCCAGGCAGCGGTATCTGCCGCAAGAGCTGGGAGAACGCAGATTTTATCATCCCTCCGACAGCGGGTACGAAAGACAGGTGCAGGAATATCTGAACTGGCTCCGGGAAGAGTAGGGTATCAGAGAAATATGTTATTGTCGCAATTTGCGGGATATGCTATACTGTTTGAAATGTTATGCAGTTACAAATCAGGAGGAAATTATGGAACGGATTTTAAATTTGATCAATAAAGAGGCGGTCCGCGCTTTCGAGGCGGCGGGATACGATGGAAGCCTGGGAAGGGTAACCTTGTCCAACCGGCCGGATCTGTGTGAATATCAGTGCAACGGAGCCATGGCAGCGGCGAAAAAATACAAAAAGGCTCCCATCATGATCGCGAATGATGTGGTGGCCGAGCTGGAAAAGAGCGAAGTTTTTGAGGAAGTGACGGCGGTCAATCCGGGCTTTATCAATTTGAAACTCAAGAAAGAATTTCTCTCCGATTATCTGCAGCAGATGCAGGCGGATGAGAACCTGTCCATCGAAAAGGCTGCGCAGCCCAAGACCATCATCATCGACTACGGCGGGGCCAATGTGGCAAAGCCTCTGCATGTCGGTCATCTGCGCTCCGCCATTATCGGCGAGAGTGTAAAGCGTATCGGCCGTTTTCTGGGACACAAAACCATCGGCGATGTGCATCTTGGCGACTGGGGACTGCAGATGGGGCTGATCATTACGGAAGTGAAGCACCGCCAGCCGGATCTGCCTTATTTTGATCCTGAATATACGGGAGAGTACCCGAAGGAAGCCCCTTTTACTATTTCAGAGCTGGAAGAGATCTATCCCTGCGCCAGCGGGAGATCCAAGGAGGATGCGGCCTACAAAGAAGAAGCGATGCAGGCTACTTACGAACTGCAGCACGGAAATCCAGGTTATCTGGCATTGTGGCATCACATTCTGGACGTGTCCATTGCCGATCTGAAGAAGAATTATGGGAACCTGCAGGTAGAGTTTGATCTGTGGAAGAAAGAATCCGATGCCCAGCCCTACATTCCGGATATGGTGCAGTACATGAAGGACGAGGGCTATGCGCATCTGGATCAGGGAGCTCTGGTGGTGGATGTAAAGGAGGAGACGGATACCAAGGAAATCCCGCCCTGCATGATCTTAAAATCGGATGGGGCTTCTCTGTACAATACTACGGATCTGGCTACGATCGTGGAACGCCGGAAACTCTTTGATCCGGATGAGATCATTTATGTGGTGGACAAGCGGCAGGAACTGTACTTTACGCAGGTGTTCCGCTGCGCCCGCAAGACGAAGCTGATCAAAGAGGATACCGAGTTGAAATTCCTGGGCTTCGGAACGATGAACGGCAAGGACGGAAAGCCTTTTAAGACCCGCGAGGGCGGAGTGATGCGCCTGGAACATCTCCTTACCCAGATCAATGAGGAAATGTACCGCAAGATCATGGAAAACCATGAGGCGGATCCGGAGGAGGCACGGGAGACCGCGAAGCTGGTGGCCTTATCCGCCATCAAGTATGGTGACCTCTCTAACCAGGCCTCCAAAGATTATATCTTTGATGTGGACAAGTTTACCTCTTTTGAAGGAGATACCGGTCCCTACATTCTGTATACCATCGTCCGGATCAAGTCGATCCTGGCGAAGTATCAGGCGGCAGGCGGCAGTCTGGAAGGCGCAAAGATCGGGCTGGCAGCCAGCGACAGTGAAAAGAACCTTATGCTGGAACTGACCCGGTTCTCCGATGCCATTTATCAGGCATATGAGGAGATAGCGCCCCATAAAATCTGTTCTTATATTTACGATCTGGCGAATGATTTTAACCGTTTCTACCATGAAACGAAGATCCTCTCAGAAGGGAATGAGGAGCAGAAAGCTTCATGGATCGCGCTGTTGGAACTGACCCGCAGGGTGCTGGAGACCAGCATTGACCTGCTGGGCTTCTCGGCTCCGGAGCGAATGTAAAAAATAAATAAAAATCAGAATTGACTTGACATACGTCACGAAATGTATATAATAGAGCTATATCGGCAAATGCAATACAAAACATTGCAAAGATATAGCTCTATTTTTCTGTTTCACTCATGGGCATTCGCCCAGAATTCAAGCATTTATTAATTTAAAAGTTAAGAACAGGGGGTGACGCGCCTGCAGACAGGAGAGGTACTGTCAGGTAAGTACCGTATTTTGAAAGCTCTGGGAAAGGGCGGGGAGGGCAGTGTTTGGCTGGCTGTTCATCTGCAGACAGTGCAGTTATGGGCAGTAAAAGAAATCTTAAAACGGGGAGATGGGCAGGAATTTCACGAGATCAATATGATGAAGAAACTGCAACACCCTTCTTTGCCGAAGATCGTTGATGTGTTGGAAGATGAAGCGCATTGTTTTCTGATCATGGAGTACGTCAGGGGGCATACACTGGAGGAATGGCTGAAGCAAAAAAAGCGTTTTTCTCCGGAGGAAGTTCTGGAAGTGGGGGATGAGATCAGCAATGTTCTTTGCTATCTGCATGGACAAACTCTGCCCATCCTTCATCTGGATATAAAACCTGCCAATATTATCCGAAAAAAGAACGGCAGGCTGGTGCTGGTGGATTTTGGAGCGGCTCAGAGAAAGTCCGGAATGACAGAGGTAAACCAGCGCAGAGGAACGGACGGTTACGCTGCGCCGGAACAGTATGATCTGTCAAAACCGGTGGATGTTCGAACCGATATCTACGGCTTGGGTGCTACTTTGTACCGTTTGATCTCCGGGGTGCCTTACAGCCATGCTCTGCAAAAAAGCAGAATTAATGGATGCCCGGACTATCTGGGGGAAGTGATTAAAAAATGTGTTCGGGTCAGCCCCGAGGATCGGTGGGAAAGCAGCCGAAGCCTTTCCAGGAGCCTTGGACGGGCAAAAAAGAAGTATTATTTTGAAAAACAGCGCTATCGTTTCTGGATCGCTCTGATGTTATTGATCATAACGGCGGGAATGGCGGCGCGGGAAATTCCCCGGGAGTTTCAGACCCGTATCAAGGAAGACTGGGATTATGACCGGCTGTTAGCGGAAGCACTTTGTGCGGGAGAAGAAAAAAGCGAGGAGTACTATAGAAAAGCCGTGTACACTGCGCCGGAGCGAGGCGAGGCGTATCTGCAGTATCTTCACCAGGCGGACGCCGATGCAGTATTTGACTGCCGGGAGGAGGAATTTCTGCGCACATTACTTCACACTATACCTGTTGGAAAATCAGACACCAATGAAGAAATGCTGGAGGAGAATCCGGAGGCTTATGGCGCGTTTGCATCGGAGCTGGGGATGATCTACTGGTATGACTATGAGGGACAGGATGGCCGAAAAATTGCTGCGGGATGGTTTTCAAAAGCTGTCCGTGCTGTAGATGGAACAAAAAAGGAAGAAGCGCCTGTCTGGAGCATCCGGGCACAGATTTACAGCCATATGGGGAGCTATTATGAACGCCTTGGAATACAGGATGATAGCGGAGAGAAGGAGAACTACGCCCAGGTCTATTGGCAGGAACTGAAACAGCTGCTGGAAGCAGGGGTTGACGGATACAGTCAGCCGGTTACCAGACTTCGCTTTTACCAGGAATCTCTTCAGCAGATTCTTTTTCTGGCGGAGGAAATGCAAAAGACAGGGATTAAAAAGGAAGAACTGACCGCTGTGGTGAGACAGCTCTCCAAGAGGGCGGAGAATGTGGAAACAGATCAAAGCGGTACGCAGCTGGAAGAGGAATTGAAACAGGAAATAGCATACGGTGCCCAGACTGCAGAGGAGATATTGGAGCACCTGGAAGATACACCGCAGCGTACTGACAGGGTAAAAAAGGAGAAGGGGGAATTGGATGAGGAAGCATTTTGAAAAGAAAACAGTGGTGGTATTGATTTTGTCGCTGCTTTTGGCGAGCCGTTATGTGGAGTACGGAAAAAGAGTAAAGGCGTCTGAGACAGAGCAGAAGGTGCAAATAGAAGGGGAAGGAGAAATAATGATGCAGAAGGAACGTGAACTGCACAGTGAAACGGAGACAGAACCTGAGACAGAGACGGAAAGCGAAACAGAGGCAGAGACACAGACGAAAAGTGAGACAGAGTTAGAAAGTGAAATAGAGTCAGGGAGCGAAGCAACGGAGAAAACTACAGAAGCAGATACAGAGGATGTGACAGAAAAATCCACGGAAGCAGATACAGAGGAGCTGACAGAAAAATCCACAGAACCAGATACAGAGGATGTGACAGAAAAATCCACGGAAGCAGAAACAGAAGATATGATAGAAAAATCCACGGAACTTGACACAGAGAAAGAGACAGCAGAGGCGGAAACACAGACCGAGCCGAAGAAGCAAATTATGCGGGTTTCCAATATCCATGTTTTGGGAGCGGACAACAGCAAAATTTACGATGGGACAGACCGGATAGAACTGGGGTATGATGTGGAGATTGTTGAGAGAAGAGAAGCGGAAGACTTGCCGCAGATTACATATGAAGCGCATCTGGCGGGGAGCGATGTGGGAGAATGGGCGGTGGCCTTTGAGTTTGATCTGGATGACACCGGGGCGGAAGTGTATCAGCTGGAAGTAGAGGAAACTCCTCTTACAGCAAGGATTTTGCCAAGAGAACTTACTGTAATGATACCGGATGGATGGAAGACCTACGGAAGCGCCGTAAAGATGGAAAATGTGCATCTGTTGGGGGAAGTGCAGGTTAGCGGTTTCCTCAGGGATGAAAACGGAAATGAAATTGTGCCGGAGGGATTTGAAATGCCGGATATTGCATTAAATACTTCGGTGATAGAGCCCCACAGCGATATTTACGAACAGGGAAGACAGAAAATATATCAGGATGCATTGGTGCTGCGCAAAAATAAAAAGGGGAAATTATCGGGAAATCCTACCGATAATTATGTTTTTTCCCAGGATGCCGCTTCTGGAAAATACAAGACAGGCAGTCTGGTGATTGCCCAGTCCAGAGCGGTATTAGGAAGCGATTATGAGCTGGGGGGAAAGGACGGAACGTTTTACCGGACGGAAGACGGAACTTTATGGGTACAACGGGGAGCTTCTATAGAAGCGTATCCTTTGGAGAACAGCGGTTATAATCAGGGAGCGGAAATGGGGGACCTGCAACAGCGGGGGACATTTTCATTCTCCCTGAAGAGGAGAAATAAAAATGGAGAGATAACGGCGGATTCATTGGAGGAGACGGTGGAGTTTTCTGTGGATGGCGAAGTGCCGGAGGCAGTCGTATCGGTGGAAAATGCCAGGGAGGCTGGGGGAATTTTCTATGGAAGCCAGGGCGTTTCTGTCATCATTCGCGTACCTGAGGACTCTGAAAGCGGAATGAAAAATGCCAGGTACTTTGTGGCCGCCAGCAGGGATGTATTTAATAGCCTGAATCAGAACGGAGAGGAGTGGTGGCAGGACTGTCTGTCGGGAACGAGGCTGGATCTGACACAGGACGGAACGTATGTGGTATATGTAGAGACAGAAGATCATGTGGGAAACAAGGCCTGGGTCAGAAGCAGTCAGATCATGGTGGATTCAGAAGCCCCGGGATTATCGATTTCCGGAGTGGAGAATAACAGCGCCAATGGTGGAGCCGTCCGCGTGGCTGTCGCATGCAGTGATACCTGCTATCGGTCAGGCTCTCTGCAGGTTGAACTAAATGGCGCCAATGGGGGGATTGCTCCGGCGCTGGTCAGGCAGGAAGAAAACGATCAGGGGGCGGAGATTATCTTTGAGGATTTTCCTTACAGCAAGGCTTTCGATGATATTTATACGCTCCGAGCAGCTGCCGAAGATCTGGCTGGCAATCAGACGGAGGAGCAGATCACTTTTTCAGTCAACCGTTTTGGATCCGTCTATGATCTGACGGATGAGACCAGACAGGCGTTAAGTCAGTTTTATCACCGGGAGGCGTTCCCGGTGGTATTTCTGGAAACAAATATTGATGATGTGGGCGAAGTACAGATTTTATGCAGAAAAGACGGAAGTATGCGCGAACTGGCGGAGGGGAAGGACTATACTGTCAGGCATTCCGGCGGGAGTAATACATGGAAACGTTACAGCTATACGGTATCACAGCAGGTATTTGCTCAGGAAGGAATGTATGAAGTGATCCTGCTCTCTACGGATCGGGCCAAAAACAGTGCTGACAGCCAGACACAGGAAAAAGCGGTTTCTTTTGCCATAGACCGTACTCCTCCGGAATGTTTCATTACAGGTCTGGAAAAGGAGCGGATCTACCGTGCGAAAGAAGTGTGGGCCTGTCTGGAACCCAGGGACAACGGAAGTCTGAAAGAAATGAAACTCTATCTGGACGGACAGCTGGCTTACTCTTGTGATGGAGAAGAAATACAACGGCAGGGAGGTATTATTAAGTGGAAAGCAGAGGCGAAAATGTCCTGGCAGAGGCTCCAGGTGTACGTGTTGGACGAGGCAGGAAATGAGTTCTGGACGGAGGAACTTCCCTGTTATATTACAGACAAAGAAGAAGTTGATATAGAACCTTACGTGAAAACAGAAAAAAGCGCCAGGGAATTGGAAGAACTGAAACGCTCTGCCGGAGGAGAGCGGAAAGGAAAAGACACTTTACAGGAGGATGAAAACAGTGAGGAAGATACTCTGATAAAAAACGCGGGATTAGTTGTGGAGGGGAAGGAAACGCAAAACGGCCTGACGGGACGTATTATACGAAAATTACAGTCTGTCTGGGGGATTTTGTTTCTCCTGGTCTTGCTGACGATACTGCTTTTCATTTTTGCCATCGCTGCTTTTCCCCGGATCCGAAAATGATTGGAAAGGGCATATAAAATCCGATATTTTTGCAAATAGACTTTTCCGGTGGAGCGTGTTATTATAGCAACATTATCAGGAATGGAAAGCAGGGCAAGATCAAGATGGCGGAATATGGCAGAAAAATCGGAAGAGCAGCGGCTCCTCTGCTGATCTATTTGGGAATCAGTTATGGCGTATTGATAATGATGGATATCAGCGGAGCTTATCCTCAAACATCCGGGTTGACAGGCATCGACGCTGCGCTGGCTACGACGCTGACGGCAGTCTTCAGTTTTCCGGTGTTATGGTGGATGTGGAGAAGAGACCAACAGCAGTATCTTTATGATCAGGGAAAACAAAGAGGGAAATGTTGGATCTTTCCTGCAGCATTTTTCAGCGGTATGCTTGCGTCCTGCGCAGGCAGCTTTCTGATGCAGATAAGCGGTATCACAGAATTTTTTTCCAACCGGGTGCAGGAAGAATTGTTTTCCGGTGATATCCTGGTGCAGATTTTAGGGTTGGGAATAGCGGTACCGGTTGTGGAGGAGCTGCTCTATCGGGGTCTGGTTTATCATCGGCTGTTGGAGTTTTTGCCAAAGAAGGGTGCTTTGGCAGTGGCCATCCTTCTGTTTGCGCTGTCTCATGGAAACATGATACAGATCATATACGCGCTCCCCATGGCATGTCTGCTGCACTGGTTTTATGAAAAAGCCGGTTTTCTGAAAGTTCCGATCTTGTTTCATATGGGGGCGAACCTGATTTCTGTGGTACTGCAATTCTATCTGTAATTTCGCTTGACAGTGCAGAGGAAATCAAGTATAGTGTGCATAGTGCACGCACAGATGGAAGCGTACGGAAGACAAAACGCCCCAAAGTCGGCGTAGGAAAGACAGATATAGAAAAGATGGATAAGTAAGAGATGAACAGACGTAAGGGAGGACTTTGAAATGTATTCACTGGATGAGATCAGAAAGACAGACCCGGAGATCGCTGACGCCATTGTGGCGGAGCAGGAGCGGCAGAACAGCCACATAGAGCTGATTGCTTCAGAAAACTGGGTGACAAAAGCGGTTATGGCTGCTATGGGAAGCCCGTTGACTAACAAATACGCGGAAGGATATCCGGGAAAACGTTATTATGGCGGATGCCAGTGTGTAGACGTAGTAGAAGATCTGGCCAGAGACCGCGCCATGGAGATTTTTGGATGTACCTATGCCAATGTGCAGCCTCATTCCGGCGCTCAGGCAAACATGGCGGTATTCTTTGCTCTGCTGCAGCCCGGTGATACAGTGATGGGTATGAATCTGGCGCATGGCGGACATCTGACCCATGGAAGCCCTGCTAATATGTCCGGCGCTTATTTTCATGTTGTGCCCTATGGCGTAAATGATGAAGGCGTGATCGACTATGATAAGGTGAGAGAGATCGCGCTGGAATGTAAGCCAAAACTGATCGTGGCAGGAGCCAGCGCTTATGCCCGCATTATTGACTTCAAAAGATTCCGTGAGATCGCGGATGAGGTAGGGGCATATTTGATGGTAGATATGGCTCATATTGCCGGTCTGGTAGCTGCAGGACAGCATCCAAGTCCGATTCCCTATGCCCATGTAACTACCACCACCACCCATAAAACACTCCGGGGACCCCGGGGCGGTATGATCCTTTCCAGCAAGGAGTTTGCAGAGGAACATAAATTTAATAAGGCGGTGTTCCCGGGCATCCAGGGCGGCCCGCTGATGCATGTGATCGCGGCCAAAGCAGTGTGCTTCAAAGAAGTGCTTAGCCCGGAATACAAGGTATATCAGGAAAACATTGTAAAGAACGCGAAAGCTCTGTGCAAAGGTCTGATGGACCGCGGTATCAAGATCGTATCCGGTGGTACGGACAACCATTTGATGCTGGTAGATCTGACCAGTGTTGGAAAAACAGGTAAGGAAGTGGAGAATCTTCTGGACAGCGTGAACATTACCTGCAATAAGAATACCATTCCCAACGATCCAAAATCGGCATTTGTTACCAGCGGTGTGCGACTTGGTACTCCGGCAGTTACAGCCAGAGGTATGAATGAGGAGGATATGGATGTCATCGCGGAGGCGATCGCCATGATTCTCAAAGAAGGCGAGAGCAAGACCGAGGAAGCCAAGAAGCTGGTAAAGAGCCTGACAGATAAATATCCTTTGATCTAAGCAAATATGGATAGATTTCAGGTTTCCCTAAGATAGTGGTTGAAAGGGGTTGTTGCATGAAATGCAACAGCCCCTTTTCTGTGCAGTCACTCCATCCTCCCCCTTGCGCTTCCGGCTTTATCAAGATATAATGAGCGCATAGGCGGCACGCCGCCGGATACTATCGCGACGTTCGCTAAGCATTGTCCTGTAAGCGGCATGATGGCTCACTGTTCGCGTAATATGAGTAAAAAACGAGGAGAAGAGCGATATGAGCATGAGAGGCGTTTATACCAGTGTGGTGGATATCCGTCAGAAAATATTTACTGAGGTGGCCCGCATGGCCTATGAGGGAGGGGATTATTCCAGGATTATTGACTTGCCCTATAAGATTATCCCCGGGGAGGTGGCTACCTACCGGGAGAGTGTATTTCTGGAGAGGGCAATTGTAGAAGAGCGTCTGCGCCTGGCTATCGGCCTTCCACTGCGGGATATGACGGAGCATGCCCCGGTATCCAAGGGAATTGAGGAGAGTGCCATCGCGGAGAAATATTATGATCCGCCCCTGGTAAACATCATCAAGTTTGCCTGTCACTCCTGCCCGGATAATGTGGTGAAGGTGACAGACGCCTGCCAGGGATGTCTGGCGCATCCCTGCAAAGAAGTATGCCCAAAGGGAGCAATCTCAATAGTGAATGGCCGCTCCGTGATAGATCAGGAAAAATGCATTAAGTGTGGAAAGTGTATGGGTGTCTGTCCTTATCAGGCTATAACCAAACTGGAGCGCCCTTGTGCAAAGGCCTGCGGAGTGGATGCGATCGGCAGCGATGAGCTGGGACGAGCGCACATTGATCACGATAAGTGTGTGTCCTGCGGAATGTGTCTGGTGAACTGCCCATTTGGCGCTATCGCGGATAAGGGACAGATCTTTCAGGTGATTCATGCCATCAAATCCGGAATCCCGGTGTACGCGGCGGTGGCGCCGGCTTTTGTGGGGCAATTCGGAAAAGATCTGACGCCGGAGCGCCTGAAATCAGCTATGCAGGAGCTGGGCTTTGCTGATGTGGTGGAAGTAGCTGTGGGAGCAGACCTTTGCACGATAGAGGAAGCGAAGGACTTTATGGCAGAAGTTCCGGAGAAACAGCCTTTCATGGCCACATCCTGCTGTCCGGCCTGGGCTACCATGGCGAAAAAGATGTTTCCGGATCTGGCGCCGTACATCTCCATGGCGCTGACCCCCATGGTACTGACAGGGCGCATGATCAAAAAAGAACATCCGGGATGTAAGGTGGTATTTATCGGGCCCTGTGCGGCGAAAAAGCTGGAGGCCAGCCGAAGAACGATACGAAGCGACATTGACTTTGTGCTGACCTTCGAGGAAGTCATGGGTATGTTCGCGGCGAAAGAGGTTCACTTTGAAGAGTTGCCGGCGGACGGCGATTTTACTCAGGCCACGGCGGACGGACGGGGATTTGCTGTGAGCGGAGGCGTTGCCAGCGCAGTGGTGAACTGCATCAAAGAGATGGATCCGCAGAGAGAAGTCAAGGTGGCTAACGCAGAGGGATTGCGAAACTGCCGGGAACTGCTGGCAGATGCGAAGAAAGGGAAATATGACGGGTATCTATTGGAGGGAATGGCCTGCCCCGGAGGCTGCGTAGGCGGCGCTGGAACTTTGCAGGGTTCCACCAAGTCCAAAGGGCAGATCATAGTGACAATGAAAAAATCTCAGAAGAAGAATTCTCTGGAGAGCAGTCATAAGGATAAGCTGGAACTTCTGGAAGAAAAGGATAAATTGCTGTAAAGGCAGGAGACCCTCCTTGGAAAAATTGTCGAAACGGCGGTTGATAAGGCGAGATGACGGAACTTAAGAAAAAATTATATACACAAAAAAGCATGACGCTGCAGGATAGTGCCAGGGAATATACAAAAGAATTGGAGCAGCTGACCAGAGAGGGAACAGCACTGGCCTTGCAACTGCAGCAGATGAATGGAGAGCAGCTGGCGCGGGAACTGGGATTACTGCAGATAAAAGTAGAATATCAGTTGTCCTGTCGGGAGAATTTAAAGCAGCGTATCGAAACGACAAAAACAGAACTGGAGGAGATCATACAACGGATTGACGGAGAGGATGGATGTGCTTTGGAGGAGCGCGTCTTAAGTATCCGGACAACCCTTATGGTTCTGGAAAAGGAACTGGCTCAGGTGCTGATCGATATTCAGCTGACGAAAGAAATCCTGCAGTCCATGGAATATGCAGGAGCTGCGTGGAAACAGAACACCAAGGCACAGGAAGCGTTTCTGATGGAAAAATTAAAGGAAACTCTGATCAAGGCGTTTCCTTCGACAGAGGTTTACAGAAGACGGGGAGAGGTGGTAAACAAATGAGAAAACTCAGGATTACGATGTCGGTTTTCTTGGTGATCGTGGGGATCGGCATTCTCATGCTGGTGCTGTCAAAGGATTCCGTGGTGATCAGCATAGGGATCCGTTCTTACCGGGGACTCTACCAGGGGGGGCTTATTGCTGAGGTGGCTCTGGTGATATTATTCCTGATCTTATCGCTGCGGGACGCGCGCAAAAAGAATGCTGCGAAAAAAGAGGAGAGGGAACAAAGCGCCGATAGACAGAAGCTGGAGGCGGATCTCCCGGTGAACGGACGCCTTACAGACGTAAAAGTTCGGGAGTTGCTGAAAGAGAACGCTTCCGGAAAATGGAGGGCACTTCAGGATGCCATCGGAGGCCTGGCGGCCCAGATGTGTCAGATGGACAGCTATCAGGAGCGGCTGGCAAATCTTCTTACCAGCAATCAGGCAAGCACGCTTGGCGATACCGAGGAGGTATTGGATCAGGTGGAACAGTATATCTGCAGGAACATCCGAAAAGTACTCAACTATATGACGGTCTACGATCCCGCTTCACAGGAGGACGCTGCGGCGCTGGAGAAGCTGATAGAAGAGTGCCGGGACGCAAATCAGGAGCAGCTCACGCAAACGAAGGAATTCGTGTTTGCGCTGACGGAATTTCTGAACAGACAGGGGGATTCCTCCCAGGACACCTATTCTCTGGAGCTTTACAAGAAGCTGATACTGGATTCGATAAAGGAGGATTAGTATGAAAACGAGATTCGCAAAGAAGTGTGCAAGTATAGGGTTAGCTGTGGTCATGGTCTGCTCACTTGCCGGATGCGGCGGCGGGACCAGAACGGAGAATGAGGACAGAAAAGATGCACTCTCTTATGAAGATGCGCAGGCAGAACTTTCCTCCCTGATGAAAAAGGTGGCTGTGACGACAGAGCAAAATCCCACGCTGGATATTGACGCGGACGAGATTTCCGAGGCGGATGCCCTGGCGGATATCAGTACATTCCCTCTTACGGTGACGGGCAGCGGAGACATTGACATTGAGATTGCGGCCGCAACGGAGATGAGCGCCGAGGCGCCGGATGACTGGATGAATCTGGTGGCAAAAGATTTCAATAAGGAAGGTTACAAAATTGGGAATAAGACGGTAAGCGTATCTGTGCGGAAGATCACCTCCGGTGAAGGACTTACCTATATTGTTTCCGGCGGGTACCGACCGCAGGTATTCGCTCCCAGCAATTACGCCTGGGGGGAGATGCTGCGCTCTTCCGGTGTGGGCGTAGAGAAACTGACGGATCGCATCGCGGGTAACACTGCGGGTATTCTGATCAAAAAAGATGTCTATGACAAATTTATAGAAAAATACAAAGAGGCAACCGTGGGAAATGTGATGGAGGCAACGATCAATCAGGATCTGGTGTTTGCTTACACAAATCCCTATACCTCCTCCACCGGCCTTAATATTCTGGCAGAGATGCTGAAATCTTTTGATGAGAACGATCCTCTTTCCCAGCAGGCGGTAGAAAAACTGACGGATTATCAGAAAGTGGCGCCTACGGCGGCTTACACCACCGCAGTGCTTCGAAATAAGGCTGCAAAAGGTATTATCAATGCCATGGTTATGGAAGAACAGGCCTATGTAAACACACCGGAGCTTAAGGGATATGAGTATATTCCGGCAGGCATCCGGCATGACCACCCGGTCTACACTTTCGATTACTGCAGTGAGGAAGAGAAGGAAGCCGCAAAGCTGTTTGTGGAGTATTGCCAGAATGAGAAGAGCCAGAAGTTGGCTTCCCAGAAAGGGTTCAATCTGCATGATGATTATGATCCAGGCAACGCGGGGCTGGACGGCGCCGGATATCTGGCCGCCCAGAAAGTATGGAAACAGAACAAGAACGGCGGGAAACCCATTATTGCGGTGTTTGTGGCGGACGTTTCCGGTTCTATGGACGGAGAACCCATCAATTCACTGAAACGATCCCTGGTCAATGCGTCCACCTATATCGGATCGGAACACTATGTGGGGCTGATCAGTTATTCCAGCAGGGTCAAGATCAATCTGCCCATCGCGCAGTTTGACGCTACACAGAGAGCCTACTTCTCCGGGGAGGTGAAGGGACTGTCCGCTTCCGGATCCACCGCCACCTATGACGCGGTGCTGACCGGACTGCAGATGCTGGAAGAGAAAGCGAAAGAAGTGCCGGATGCGAAACTGATGCTGTTTCTGCTCACGGACGGCGATCAGAATGAGGGTTATACCCTGGATCGGATCACAGGAATCGTGGGCGGTCTCCAGGTGCCGATCTATTCTATCGCTTACAATTACGACAACACCGGGGAGCTGGAAAAACTTTCTAATATTAACGAGGCAGCCTTTATTAAGGCGGACAGCGATGACATTGCAAATCAGCTGAGAAACCTGTTTAATGTTCAGATATAAAAAAGGTGGGGCCGTTGCAAAATATTGGCTAACGGAGTTCCGTTATCCTATGTTCGCTTGCTGTTTGTGACATTAGGTGCGTACATATGGATATGCGAAACTCCTTACCAGTTTTTTGCAACAGCCCCATTTCTATATTGCATTCGCGGAATCGCAATTGCGTATGTGGTGGAGCAGAAGCGCACCTGCACTGCGAAAACTGTTATTGGGAATGTCCGGTAGAAGCAGTGGTACGGTAAATAGAACCTCAATGTTTAAGACCTTTTTTCATCCGAACGGATAACAGGCATGTTTCACCATTTGTCATATAAACTATACTCTGCTTGAAATCGATTTCTTTGATGTTGTGCTTGTTTACAATGTAGGAACGATGGCATCTGTAAAACCTGCTGTCCAACTGAGCTTGAACATCCTTCAGTTGACCGGAAAACTCAATCATACGATTTTTAGCGTGAAGGATTATTTTGTGAATATTAGAGGATGTTTCAAAAAAGAGTATATTATCAAAATCAATATTGAGATTTTTATCTCCTAGCGCTATAGTAAATACCTTATTTATATGATTATTGACAGATGAATACTTTTCGTTAACATTGAGCATACATTCATGAATTTTTTCGTGAATTTTTGAAAAATTATCTTTAATGATGTAATCAAGCGCCTCGACTTTATATTGAAAGGTAAGAAAACTCATTTCGGAGTGAGATGTAATAAAAATAATAAAACATCGGGGCTGATATTTTCTGATTTCCTGTGCTAATTGAAGGCCATTGATGGAGGAGTTCAAATCAATATCCAAGAAAAATAAACCTAGATTTTTGGCAGTCTTGACATGATCAATTATTTCATACGGATTTTTAGAGGAAGCGCATATATGCATATCCAATTCTTCAATCATTATCACATCACGAACGTATTTTTCAAACAGCTTTAACTGCTGTTCATTGTCTTCACAAATATAGATGTCGAGCATAATAACCTTTCCCTTAAATATTCAATATTATAAATTCATTATACCGTATATTATTTTTGTTGCAAGACAATATAATAAATGTAGCAATTTGCATAATTTCTGTCTTCCTAAAACGAATATGATTTCATATTTCCCTTTTTATTCTAGTTTTATTTATAAAGACGGACGATAAGATATAATTCAACATCAGGAGGTGAAAATGATTTTGGAAGACATTGCAGATAAAATTACACAATACTTTGCTAAATTCATAACCCGTGAAGAAATTGAACTTGCAAAAATGAAGCTGGGAATTGAAGTTCTGCTGCATGATGTATGTATGATTGGCCTCATTCTGCTTTTGGCATTGTATTTATCGATTTTGACAGAAACGTTGATCTTTATGCTAGTCTTTGGCATTTTCAGGATGGTATCCGGAGGCATACACTTGAAAAGCAGTATAGGATGCTTGATTGGAACGGGATGTATGGTTATTGGCGGAGTAAAGATCAGCGAAATGCTAACTTTAAATATCCTGCAGACTGTGGTTCTGTTTATTATATTAATTATAATAACGTATTGGCTGTCACCACAAGGAACAGAGAATAATCCCATTGGCCAGTCAAATCGAATATCTCAGAAATATTGTTCCTGTATTCTTGTATTTTCTTACATGATGACCGCTATTTGTTGTTCCCAAATAAGAGACCTGATAACACTTGCCGCTCTGTTTGAGGTGGTTACATTAATTCTGCAACATATAAAGACAAGGTGGGCTATTTGAAAATTTCCAGACGCTGAATAAATTCATGGTCTTTCATTTCTGTATCATGAACGATATTAGGATATTTAGATAAAATATTCTCCGCATTATGTAATCCGATTCCTCGATTCTTTCCTTTAGTAGAGATGGAAATTTTTTTGAGGTCATAATAAGGGATGTTGTGCTTGATATAGTTGTTTAAAATGATAATGGTAACAGAGCCTATATTGTTGATCATGGCAAATGATATTGTGGGGGTGTCTGTTTCTAGGGCTCCTTCTATTGCATTATCAAGAAAAATCCCCAGAACTCTTGCCAGATCAAGAGTCCCCATTGGAATAGTGTAGATGGGATCGATAATTTCGACATTTACTTCAACACCTATTTCATGAGCATAAGTTATCTTTGCTGAAATAATACTTTTTATTTCAGAAATTTTAATGTTCATAAGCTGATTGAGTTTATAATTGCTTTTATTTATCTGAGAACTAAGAGGAACAATACTCTTTGAAAAGTACTGTGTTAGTCCACTCATATCGCCTTCTTCAATAAAGCCTGACATGGAAGCCATTATATTAAGATAATCGTGCTTGAAAGACCGAATGTCAGAATACATAGTTTCAATTTGTTGGGTATATTTTTGAAGCGTATCGTATGCATCCTGCTTAGATTGCATATCTGATTTTACTATGTATGTTTTTATGGAATTAAGGATTGATATAGTGGATACCATCATATAAAAACCGAAGAGAATGCAGTTGAACACAATGATATTCTTATTATATCCAATTCGCTCTCCAACAACTATATTAAAAACGAAAATAATCAGACAAATAAGGAGATTGATGAAAATAGCCCCCCAGACTTCTTTTGGAATCACAGCATAGTTTTTTGGGATGATTATTTTGTGGATTCCCCAAACAAGTAGTTTGCTGAGGAGGAAAAGCAACAGGGTATATAGTACAGTGTAAGTAATATATAGCGCGGTATTCTGCCTGAGAATATCTGTGATTGGAAATCCCAGAATATTCCATAAAACAGTAAATAAATTATCCCAAAATACACAAAACATATACGAAGCAAAAAATAGACATACATTGCGTAATCTGTGGGTGTCGAGAAAGCTTAGAAAGAGACTGACAGACAGTAGGAGGAAAACGACACCTATGTTGCCAATACAGTAAACCATTATGAAAATATTGCCAAGTATAATAATGTATATGCTGATCTTGTTGAGCAGCGAAATATGGAAAGGGAGAAAAGTTAAAAGGGGCAATAAGTAAACAAGCGCGTTCAAACAGTAGATCAATAAATAAATCATCACCCAATCCCCCTTTACGAAATATTATATATAGTTCATAGATATAAAGTCAATCCAATAAAATAAATTTAAGAAACATGATACGTTAATGACGTAATTTTCGTTTTCTATCAAAAAATAAAAACGCTTTTTACTGATATTTTTCTGCTTGTTCATTTTTTATAAAGTAATTCTTGGAATTGATATAATTAGTTCGAGATAAAACTATATAGATACAGAGATATTATGAAAATGCAGTATCAATAGTTTTACGAGTTGAAATGGGAGGAGGTGGTGAAGATGAAAGATAAATCTGTAAAAAAAGTCATTATAAAAGAATTAGGTGATTTTGCCGTGTTTTTGGGCGGAAAAGCAGTGGGAAAATGTATGGTGCCGGGGTTATTTGACCCTAAGATTCCAGAGGTAATTAAAGCAAAAAAGAACTGATAAAAATTAGAATATTTATCTAGAGTTAGGAGGTTAACTATGAAAAAATCTATAGTAGCGCTGATAATGGCATCTTCTTTGGCTTGTGTAACACCTGTGGTTGGCGAAACTCTTTACGGATATTATACTTGGAGTAACATAACAACAGGAATTGAGGCCTGGGCTTATAATGAGAGCGGATACAGAGGTGCCAGAGTTAGAATCCAGGAGGGATCATATGATAGTGGATGGAAAACGGGGTGGAATGGAACTCACGTTAGTGCAAGTAAAACAAATAACCCATTAAAAACATGTTACAAGTATCATAGTTATATACAATGAATAGTTTCTGTAAAAAAACAAGATATTTGTTTACAAATGCGTTTATTCTTATCATGTTCTATTCTGTTATTACTGCTGTCGCATATACAAGTTGGGCAGTAATTGATTTGCAAAAGAGCAGAGCTAGCCTGACTACTCAACAAGTGGTATCAGATGAAACATTTCAGATTTCAAGTAGTGCGCCAGATAATTCTACTACCCTTGTTTTTGTGTTTGGTTTAGTTCTTGGGCTGCTTATCCTTGATGTATGGAATATTCTAGATTACTGGATTCAGGCAAAGTACGAAGAATGGTCGATTCGCCATTTCTATGGTGCATCAAAAATAGAAATATGTTTGAGAATTAATATAGGTTTTATGGTTTTGATGATAGCCGTTTTTCTTTGCGGAAACGGTTTGGAATATTTGCTGCAAAAGAATATGCTGCTTATGCATATTCAACTTCGGTGTCCCATGATGATAAAAGTGGAACTGTCTGTTTTATTGTATGTTACAGGATGTGTGCTTAATTGTGAAAGGGTTTATCATAAAGAGTTCATTTGAGTATGCGAAGAATAAGTACCCAATTAAAATTAGGATTTCGGGATATTTGGAAACAAAAGAAATTATATTTTGTTTTGAACATTCAGATTTTAGTCGTGATGTTCATTCAGCAGTATGCCGGGGTATTTTATTCCCCATGGTCAGAATTTAAAAAAGAACTGGAAGTAATCTCAATGGTTCAGGACACGACATGGTATTTGATAAATAATGATGTTTATTATGTGCCGGAAGGAAATCAGGAAATTGAAAAAAATATATACGAGAGGACCGGAGGGAAATGTTTTTCTTTTGATGACTCGTCCATTATGCTAGAAGACTTTGTAGATCATGGGGATTCTTTCTCTTATTCTGACCCGCAAAATAAATTAAGAGAATATCAAACACTGTTTATAACAGATTATTTTTCTGAATTTTTTTCATGGTCAGTTTCAGATGGAAGGCTGTTCACTGCGAGCGAGTATGAGAATATGCTGACAGAGGATGGATATATTCCTATTCTCATGGGAAACGATTACGCTGCAGAGATTACATTAAATCAGATCATAGATAATCAATATCAGGTGATTGGATTTTTAAGCCCGCATACTTTTTATTTGAATCCAAAGTGGTCGGGAAACGCTATCTGGTTAGATCAATATATTGTCATCCCCATGGGCTATATAGTTGAACAATGGGACGGTGTGTTTTTTAATAATCTATATATCAATGCAGATCGGAAGACAAAAGATGCGATACAAGATGAATTGCAGCAGTTGCATCCCGACTATAATTTTCGCAGTATGAAAGAACAGATCGCCTACATCATGGAGGATAATCTGGAGCTTATAGGCATTAGTATGTGTTTTGTTGTGCTTATGTTTTTGCTTACATCGGTAACTATTGTTTCTATGTTACTGCAATTTGTGAACAAGCATAAAAAAGAGATTGCGGTTCATCTGCTATATGGCTCAACAATTTTCGACCTATTTATAAGACTAGACTTTCCTTTTTTTATAATGTTTGTTTTGGATTATGGCATATGCGAACTTTTGCTCAGGGAACAAAATGTCTTATGGCCAACGAAGTTACTAACCGGTGTCATTCTCGTTTTGCTCCCTGCATTACCGCTAGTTAAAATGAATATAGAGGACCTATATCTTTTATTGAGAAAGGAAACAAATTTTGATTAATTTAATGCATATTTCGCACAGTTATTCTCAAAACTCTGTTATTACACCGGTTCTCCATGATATCAATTTAAAAATTGATAAAGGAAGCTTAAATGCTGTCATTGGCCCCTCGGGATCTGGCAAATCAACCATGCTTAGTATAATGGGGGCAATTCTGCAACCTGCCCATGGCCGGTACGAGTATGAGGGGGCAGATATTTTCAGTATGTCACGGAGGGAACGTGTTTGTTTCAGAAACAAACATTTTGGCTTTATCCTGCAAGATTTCGCCCTTATTCAGGATTATACAGTTTTCCAAAATGAGGAGATTCCCCTAATTTATAATAACGTTTGCAGCAGAAAGGAAATGAGATATAGAATCGAAAAGATTTTGGAATGTTTAGGAATCGAAAAGTTATTGGATAAGTGTGTGCGTAATATTTCCGGTGGAGAAAAACAACGTGTAGCAATTGCCAGAGCCCTTGTCAACGAACCGGAAGTAATATTTGCTGATGAACCGACAGGTTTGCTGGATCAGAAAAATGCGCAGATTGTTATGGGTCTATTAAAACAGATTTGGAAAGAGGACAAGACGATCGTTATGGTAACTCATAATGACAACCTTGCAGCGCAATGTGAGCGTATTATTAAGATCTGTGATGGACATATCACAGAGGATAAGAGTATTTTTGATGTTTGAGTTTGGCTTGCGACACCATTCTCAATATATCATAGGAGGTTTTCAATTAATATCCTCACCGTCTCCACTTACACTTTTCTCCCCAGCATAGCTGGGGATTAGGACTTTCATACACAAAAAGGCGATCTCTATCCGGGGAAGCATCGAAAGTATTGGCTCAGAGAAGCTGAATGAGATATTTGAGAAAAATCTATACATGGCGCAGATCTATCCGAAACCGGAAACAAGGCAGGCTCTGGAAGTATTCTGTATGATGGCAGGTGAAGGAGAGTTCTTTGATCTGTCCACCAAGCCCATCACCAGAGAACAATTTCGCATAGGAAAAGATGCGGACAAGATAAGAAAACCGGAGAGGGCCGCAGGATACTTCATCACAGATCGGTGTATTGGATGCGGCACCTGCGTTGGCATTTGTCCGCAAAACTGCATCCGCAGCACTGCGATTCCGTATGTGACTGGTGAGAAGCACTGCCTGCACTGCGGAAATTGTTATCGGGAATGTCCTGCCGAGGCGGTGGTACGGGAGTAGGATCTTCAATACTCGTCACTGAGAAGAAAATCTGCCACATGCATAGATTTGATGCCTTCATAATTGCCGCCGGTGAACACGTCCGTTCGCAGCACATATTTCGGGTAGTTGTCTTGAATTTCAAGTAGATGCTGGTACTCACGTTTTTCAGTCTTTTCAGAGGAAATCTCCTGCGTTACCTGAACATAGATTTTTTCGTTCCTGCGGGTTGCGACAAAATCAATTTCGGTGTCACCGAATTTTCCAACATGAACCGTATAACCACGGCGGCAGAGTTCCAAATACACTACATTTTCCAGTGCGGCAGCAACCGTGTCATCATCGTAGCCGAGGACGCTGTACCGCAGAGAGGTATCTGCAAGATAGAATTTTTCCAGTGTTTTTAAGAACTCCTTGCCACGCAGATCGTAGCGGGAGCAGCGGTGCAGCAAAAATGCTTTTTCCAGTTTCTCTAAATAGCTATATACCGTTTCGTTATCCAAACTGCGGCGCTCAGATTTCAGATAATCGGCAATGGATTTTGCGGAGAATGTGTTGCCGACATTGGAAAATGTGTATTTTACAATGCGTTCCAACTGGTCTACCTTGCGAATCTGATTTCGTTTTACAATGTCAGTAAAAATGGTGGCGCTATAAATGTCATGGACAATGGTGTAAATCTCGTCTTGCGAATATTCGTGCGTGTGCGTTGCGGGAAAACCGCCAAGACGGATATAAGCGTCTAGCTCTAGGCGAATATCATTGAGCGGGGCATACTGCTCTTTGAACGTGAGGTACTCGGCAAAGGACAGTGTGTAGATTCTGAAAGAAACATACCGTCCGGTCAGATAGGTAGAAAGTTCAGCGGACATCATTCGAGAATTTGAACCGGTCACATAGATATCCACATCAAAATCCGATGCAAGGGAGTTTACAACCTTTTCCCAACCGTCAATATCCTGCACTTCGTCCAAAAAAAGGTAGGTTTTTCCATTTGGGGACAGGCGGCTTTTCAGCTCGGTGTACATCTGTTTTGAAGTCATGTCCTCGTATTCCATAGAGTCAAAGCGATAACTGACGATTCGTTCTTCCGGGATGCCGCGCTCCCGAAGATTATCCATAATCATAAGCAGAATCGTGGATTTGCCACAGCGGCGAATACCAGTGAGAATTTTTACAAATGGCGTATCTGTATATCTCATGATTCTATTTACATACATTGGCCTGTAAATCATAATGACCACCTCCATTTTCCAATATTATATCGCAAAATTTTGCTAAAATCAAGAAATTAATAGATTATAATCGCAAAAATCCCCGCATAATTATGAACCAGGAGAGAAAAGATAAACATAATTTCTTTAAAAAAAGGACTTGTAATTTTTAAGAAAAGAAAGTATAATGTAGAGCAAGATTTGAGACGAAGGAGTCTGCAGGCTTAGCCCGTAGATTCCTTTTTTTATGCGGTATGCCCGCGTATGGAAATTTTATTAAAGGTTCACCATTACAACGGAGCTGACGTGTGGATGGCCCGGAGCGGCTGAACTTTATCGTCTCATATAATTAAAAAAACAGGAAAGGAACTGGTGTATGAGTACAAATAATTACACAGGCTTATACAGACCTGAATTTGAACATGACAACTGCGGTATCGGCGCGGTGGTGAATGTGAAGGGGTTAAAGACGCACCGCACGGTGGAGAATGCTCTGAGCATCGTGGAGAACCTGGAGCATCGAGCCGGCAAGGACGCAGAGGGAAAGACCGGCGACGGTGTGGGTATCCTGCTTCAGATCTCCCACAAGTTCTTCTCAAAAACCTGTAAAAAACTGGGCATCCGGTTAGGTGAGGAGAGGGAGTACGGTATCGGTATGTTTTTCTTTCCCCAGGACGTACTTCAGCAGGGTCAGGCGAAAAAGATGTTTGAGAGCATCGTGAAAAAAGAAGGCCTGAAGTTCCTTGGCTGGAGAGAGGTTCCCACAGATCCGGCAGTGCTGGGACACAAAGCACTGGAAAAGATGCCCTGCATTATGCAGGCGTTTATTGAGAAACCTCAGGATATAGAAAAGGGCTTGCCCTTTGATCGGCGGCTGTATGTGGCCCGCAGATGTTTTGAGCAGTCTAACGACACTACCTATGTGGTCTCCATGTCCAGCCGTACCATTATTTATAAAGGAATGTTCCTGGTGGGACAGCTCCGTACCTTCTTTATGGATCTGCAGGACGCGGACTATGATTCCGCCATTGCCCTGGTGCACTCCAGATTTAGCACCAACACCAATCCCAGCTGGGAGCGGGCGCATCCCTACCGCTTTATGGTACATAACGGCGAGATCAATACCATCCGTGGAAATGCGGATAAGATGCTGGCCAGGGAAGAGACCATGGCTTCCCACTATTTTAAAGGGGAATTGCATAAGATCCTTCCGGTGATCAATGCGGAAGGTTCCGACTCTGCCATGCTGGATAATACTCTGGAATTTCTTACCATGAGCGGCATGGACCTGCCGCTGGCGGTGATGATCACTATTCCGGAGCCATGGGCGAACAATGATGTGATGAATCAGAAGGAACGGGATTTCTACCAGTACTACGCTACCATGATGGAACCGTGGGACGGCCCGGCTTCAATCCTGTTTACTGACGGCGATATTATGGGTGCCGTTCTGGACCGCAACGGTCTGCGCCCCTCCCGCTATTATGTGACGGATGACGGTTATGTGATCCTTTCCTCCGAAGTTGGCGTGCTGGATATCGATCCGGCGAAAATTGTTTTGAAAGAGCGTTTGCATCCGGGGAAAATGCTTCTGGTGGATACGGTTCAGGGCAAGATCATCAATGATGATGAACTGAAATTAAAATACGCGAATAATCAGCCTTACGGCGAGTGGCTGGATCAGTACATGGTGAAGCTGAAGGATCTGAAAATCCCTAACAAAAAGGTGGAGACTTACACGCCGGAACAGAGAATGCGGCTGATGAAGGCTTTCGGTTACAACTATGAGGATTACCGGATGTCCATCCTGAATATGGCGGCTACCGGCAGCGAGGGAACCAGTGCAATGGGCATTGATACGCCTCTGGCGGTGCTCTCTTCCTGCCATCAGCCTCTGTTCAACTACTTTAAGCAGCTGTTTGCTCAGGTAACGAATCCGCCCATTGACGCGATCCGGGAGAAGATCGTTACCTCTAAGACGGTCTACACCGGCAAAGAGGGAAATCTTCTGGAGGAAAAACCGGAGAACTGTAATGTGATCAAGATTGAGAATCCGATTTTGACCAACACAGACCTGCTGAAGATCCGCAACATGGAGATCCCTGGTTACAAGGTGGAAGATATTTCCATTACCTATTATAAAAATACCAGTTTGGAGAAAGCGCTGGATCGTCTCTGCCTGGATGTGGACCGTGCGTACCGGGAAGGCGCAAATCTGCTGATCCTCACGGATAAAGGCGTGGATGAATTCCAGGCGCCGATCCCGTCTCTGCTGGCGGTCTCCGCGGTGCATCAGCATCTGGTAAAGACGAAGAAACGGACATCCATCTCCGTGATCCTGGAATCCGGTGAGCCCAGAGACGTGCATCATTTTGCTGCCTTGCTGGGTTATGGAGCCAGCGCCATCAATCCGTATCTGGCACTGGATACCATTCATCAATTGATCGACACGGATATGCTGCAGAAAGATTATTACGCGGCAGTCAATGATTATAATCAGGCTGTGGTGGACGGCATTGTGAAGATTGCTTCCAAGATGGGTATTTCCACGATCCAGTCTTATATGGGTTCTCAGATTTTCGAGGCGATCGGTATCAGCAAAGAGGTAATTGATAAATACTTTACTAACACTGTGAGCCGCATCAGCGGCATCACCATGGCGGACATTGAAGCAGATGTGGCGGAGCGTCACAAAAAAGCGTTTGATCCGCTGGGACTGCAGGAGGATCTGACCCTGGACAGCGTGGGACACCACATTTCCCGCAGCGCCGGGGAGAAACACCGCTACAATCCTCAGACCATCCATTTGCTGCAGGAGTCCACGAAGCGCGGCGACTATCAGATGTTCAAGGAATATACCGCTATGATCGACCGGGAGGAATCCGGCTATATCAGAAGCACCATGGATTTCGTTTATCCGGAGCAGGGAGTGCCCCTGGAGGAAGTAGAGAGTGTGGATTCTATTGTCCGCAGATTTAAAACGGGAGCCATGTCCTACGGTTCGATCTCTCAGGAGGCTCATGAGACGCTGGCCATCGCCATGAATATCCTTCACGGAAAGTCCAACACCGGTGAGGGCGGCGAGACGCTGGAGCGTCTGGAGGGCGGCCCTGAAGGACAGAATAAGTGTTCAGCCATCAAGCAGGTGGCTTCCGGACGTTTTGGCGTGACTTCCAGATATCTGGTGAGCGCCCAGGAGATCCAGATAAAGATGGCTCAGGGAGCAAAACCCGGCGAGGGCGGACATCTGCCCGGCAAGAAGGTTTATCCCTGGATCGCCAAGACCAGATACTCTACGCCGGGCGTGAGCCTCATCTCACCGCCGCCTCATCACGATATTTATTCCATCGAGGATCTGGCGCAGCTGATCTATGATCTGAAGAACGCGAACCGGGCGGCCAACATTTCCGTGAAGCTGGTTTCTGAGGCCGGCGTAGGTACGGTAGCTGCCGGCGTGGCGAAAGCCGGCGCTCAGGTTATCCTGATCTCAGGTTATGACGGAGGAACAGGAGCGGCACCTAAGAGTTCGATCCAAAACGCGGGACTGCCCTGGGAACTTGGTCTGGCGGAGACCCATCAGACTCTGATCAAAAACGGATTGAGAAATAAAGTCCGGATCGAGACGGACGGAAAACTCATGAGCGGCCGTGATGTGGCAATTGCCGCATTGCTTGGCGCGGAAGAA
This sequence comes from uncultured Lachnospiraceae bacterium, assembly GCA_902802515.1. Lineage (GTDB taxonomy): Bacteria > Bacillota > Clostridia > Lachnospirales > Lachnospiraceae > Merdiplasma. The sequence goes on along the minus strand of CADCMM010000014.1, from coordinate 2,255 downwards.
TTTGGTTTTGCTACGGGCCCGTTGGTGACCATGGGCTGTGTGATGATGAGAGTCTGCAACCTGGATACCTGTCCGGTGGGCGTGGCGACCCAGAATCCGGAGCTTCGCGCGCGCTTTAAAGGAAAACCGGAGTATGTGGTGAACTACATGCGCTTTATGGCACAGGAACTGCGGGAATACATGGCGAAACTTGGTTTCCGGACTCTGGATGAGATGGTGGGCAGAAGTGACCTGCTGAAAAAGAAAGAGATTCTGGACAATCCCAGAGGATACAAGATCGACCTGACCAATATTTTGAATAATCCCTATGCAAAACCGGGTATGAGCGTAACCTTTGATAAGGCGCAGGCTTACGATTTCCAGCTGGAAAAGACGGTGGATGAAAGAATCTTGCTGAAGAAGCTGCAGCCCGCGCTGGAAAAAGGACAGAAAAAGAGCATTGAGATCGATGTGAAGAATACCGACCGCGCTCTGGGCACTATCTTTGGTTCGGAGATCACCAAGCGGTGCAAAGACGGCCTTCCGGAAGATACTTATCTGGTGAAGTGCCACGGGGCAGGCGGACAGAGTTTTGGCGCGTTTATCCCGAATGGGCTTACTCTGGAACTGGTGGGAGACAGCAACGATTACTTTGGAAAAGGGCTTTCCGGCGGAAAGCTGATCGTTTACCCGCCTGAAGGCGTTAAGTTCAAGGAAGACGAGAACATTGTTATCGGTAATGTGGCGCTTTACGGCGCTACCAGCGGAAAAGCCTACATTAATGGTGTGGCCGGGGAGCGTTTCTGTGTCCGTAATTCCGGCGCCACAGCGGTGGTAGAAGGCTGCGGTGAACATGGGTGTGAATACATGACAGGCGGACGTGTGGTAATTCTCGGACATACCGGAAAGAACTTTGCCGCGGGTATGAGCGGCGGTATCGCTTACGTTCTGGACGAGGAGAGTGAACTGTACACAAAGGTAAATAAAAACATGGTTTCCATTGAAAAGATCACCTCAAAATACGATGTCCTTGAGCTGAAAGGAATGATCCAGGATCACGTAAACTATACAGATTCCGAAAAAGGAAAACTGATCCTGGAGAATTTCGAAGCCTATCTGCCGAAGTTTAAGAAGATCATTCCCCATGAGTATAAACGCATGCAGATGATGATCGTACAGATGGAGGAAAAAGGACTGAGCAGCGAGCAGGCGCAGATTGAAGCGTTCTACGCCAACACCAGGAAGTAGGAGGGAGCCATATGGGAAAACCAACTGGATTTTTAGAATATGAGAGAGAAGTAAGCGCAGAAATTCCGCCAAAACAGCGGATCAAAAACTTTGATGAATTTCATATCCCTCTTCCCCTGGAAAAGCAGCGGGAGCAGGGAGCCAGATGTATGGCCTGCGGCGTGCCGTTCTGCCAGGCCGGAGTGATGATCGGCGGAATGGCTTCAGGCTGTCCGCTGAACAACCTGGTGCCGGAGTGGAATGATCTGGTCTATCTGGGCAACTGGGAGGAGGCCTACAAGCGGTTGATGAAGACCCACTGTTTCCCGGAATTTACCTCCAGAGTCTGCCCAGCGCTCTGCGAGAAACCCTGTCCGCCCCAGGTCCGCACCGGAAAGCGGGTTGCTGTAGTAGGTTCCGGACCCTCGGGACTGGCGGCAGCCCAGCAGCTGAATAAGCGGGGGCATCAGGTGACGGTTTATGAGAGAAATGACCGCATCGGCGGATTGCTGCGATACGGCATCCCCAATATGAAGCTGGATAAAAAGGTGATCGACCGCCGCCTGGAACTGATGGAGGCAGAGGGGATCGAATTCGTCACCAACGCGAATGTGGGCGAGAACGTCAGCGCAGAAAAGCTGATGAAAGAGTACGACGCGGTGGTTCTGGCCTGCGGCGCATCCAATCCCAGAGATATTAATGTGCCAGGGCGGGATGCGAAAGGCATCTACTTTGCGGTAGATTTTCTGACCGCCACCACAAAGAGCCTGTTGGACTCTGGTTTCGCGGATAAGAAATTTATCCCTGCCAAGGGCAAACATGTCATCGTCATTGGCGGCGGCGATACGGGAAATGACTGTGTGGGAACTTGCATCCGTCTGGGAGCTGCAAGCGTAACGCAGCTTGAGATGATGCCGAAAGCTCCGGATGAGCGCGCTCAGAACAATCCATGGCCTCAGTGGCCGAGAGTCTGCAAGACCGACTATGGCCAGCAGGAAGCCATTGCGATGTGGGGCCATGATCCCCGGATCTACACCACTACCGTGACA